>NZ_CP063832.1:4515000-4815000 GCF_023277925.1 Pseudomonas entomophila | reverse complement strand
AGTAGCTTCAAGGACGAAAGTTTCATCCTGCAGTACCTCTCACCGAAGGTGATCCGCGACCTCAAGCTATTCAGCATCCTCGACGACGACCAGCGCGACGACCTGCTGGTACCGGCGATCCACGACGAAGACGGCTACCGGACCATCCGCGAGCAACTGGCCGCCCAGTACAACCTGGGCAACCGCGAACCCAACGTGCAGATCTGGAGCATCGACCGTCGTGGTGACCGCTCCCTGACCCTGCGCCACCAGCAACACAACCGCAAACCACTGGGCGACTCCACCGACGAAGTGCTCAAGCATCTACACCGCCTGTGGGGCTTCGATATCCACCTGGAAACCGTGCAGGGCGACCAGATCATGAAGACCCACCACATGCCGCCACGCAGCGAACATGGCGAGTCTGGTGAGTACGGGCGCATGGACCTGGCCGTAGTTCATCACCTATGACCCTCCTCCATGCGTGCCGACACGGTATCCTGTCGGCATTCATGGAGGTTTCATATGCAGATCTACAAGGTTGGCGGCGCCGTGCGCGACCGCTTGCTCGGCCGCCCGGTCAGCGACGTCGATTGGCTGGTAGTCGGTGCCACGGTTGAACAGATGCAGGCCCAGGGTTTTCGCCCGGTGGGCGCCGATTTCCCGGTGTTTCTTCACCCCAAAACCGGTGAGGAGTACGCCCTGGCCCGCACCGAGCGCAAGAGTGGGCGCGGTTATGGCGGGTTCACCTTCCACGCCAGCCCCGACGTGACCCTCGAAGAGGACCTGATACGCCGTGATCTGACCATCAATGCCATGGCCGAGGACGAGCACGGCAACCTGCACGATCCTTACCATGGCAAAACAGACCTGGACCAACGCATCCTGCGCCACGTTTCCCTCGCGTTCGCCGAAGATCCGCTACGAGTCCTGCGCGTGGCACGTTTCGCCGCCCGCTATGCGCCAATGGGGTTCCGCGTAGCCGATGAAACACTGGAGCTGATGCGCCAGATCAGTGCCTCGGGCGAACTGCAAGCACTTACCGCAGAGCGCAGCTGGAAGGAAATCGAGCGCGCGCTGATGGAGGACCAGCCCCAGGTATTCATCGAAGTGCTGCGCGCTTGCGGTGCTCTCAAGGAGCTGATGCCGGAGGTTGACGCCCTGTTCCATAGCGAGGCCAGCCAAGGCAGCCACGCGCTCGATGTGCTGCAACAGGCCGCAGCGCACCAGCAGCCTCTGGCTGTACGCTGGGCCTGCCTGCTACTTGCCCTCGGGGGAAAGCAGATCAAGGCGGTCAACCAACGCTTCAAGGCGCCCCGCGAGTGCCAGGAACTGGCGATACTGGCAGGTGAGTTCCATGAGCAAGGGCACCGCGCCATGGAGCTGGCCCCCGAAATGCTGCTGGAACTGCTGCAGAAATTTGACGTATACCGACGCCCGCAACGCTTCGAGGAATTCATCGAGGCGTGCAGGATGGATGCCTTGCAGGAAGACCGGGATTATCCACAGGCCGAGTACCTGCGAGGTGCGGCAACGGCAGCCAAGGCGGTGGATGTGAAGCCGTTGCTGGACAGCGGGTTGACGGGCCAGGCTCTGGGCGTGGCGCTCAAGACTGAGCGACTGAGCGCACTGCGGGCGTACAAAGCGCGTTGACTGTGCTACCTGTTCGCCGGCTTGCCGGCGAACCCCTCCCGCTCAAATCCGGGTCAGTTGCAGGCCCCGCCATTCGAACGGCACTGGCGCCAGCACCTGCTCGATGCGTGCCTCATGCCACAACTGCCCCATGGGCTTGCCCTCGCCCGGGTGCACCAGCTCCGGCGCCAGCAACGACAACGGCCACAGCACGAAGGCGTTCTTCAGGATCTCCGCCCGCGGTAGCACAAGCCCGTTGAACGTGCCGTGCAGGTCGTCGTACATCAATACATCGATATCCAGCGGCAGGCCCTTGCGGTCCGGTGCATAGCGGCCATTGTCCGCCTCGATGAGCTTCAGGCGGCGATCGAGCTCCAGTAGCGGTAGCTCGGTCTGCCCGCGCACCACCAGGTTGTAGAAGGGCCCGCTCTTGATGCCTACGGCCTGGCTCTCGAACACCGCTGAACAGTGCATGCCACTGAGAATGCCCGCCAACGCATCGAGCCCCGCGCACAAGTGCCGCTCGCGGTCGATGTTACTGCCCAACCCCAGGTAAACCGTGCTCAGAGACATCCGCGCTCGATCTCCACGCCAACACCGCCACGGGCTGCTGGTACCGCACCCGGCTTGGTCAGCTTCAGGCGCACCCAGGGGATCTTGAACTCCTCCATCAGCACCGCCACCAGCCGCTCAGCGAAGGTCTCGACCAGCTCGAAGCGTGCCTGCTCGGCAAAGGCCTGAATGCGCGACGAAACACTGGCGTAGTCCAGGGCCAGCGACAGGTCGTCGCCCGCAGCGGCCGGTCGATTGTCCCAGGCGAAACTCAGGTCCAGGCGCAGACACTGGCGAATATCCCGTTCCCAGTCATAGGCGCCGATGACGGTATCGACTTCCAGGCCTTCGATGAACACTCTGTCCAAGCACTTCTCTCCACAGCACGACAAGGGCGACGGGCGCCGTTAGAATCAGGGCGTCCTCGCCCGGAATAGTTAGCATGTTTTGGTCACTGGCGCTGCTTGCCTACCTGCTCGGCTCTCTGTCCTTCGCCATCGTCCTAAGCCGCCTCACGGGCAGCCCGGACCCGCGCTCCAGTGGTTCGGGCAACGCCGGCGCAACCAACATGCTACGCCTGGCAGGGCGCAAGCTGGCGATCCTGACGCTGCTGGGCGACCTGTGCAAGGGCATGTTGCCCGTGCTGTTGGCTCGCCAGGTCGGCCTGGATCCGCAGGAGCAGGCCTGGGTGGGCATCTGCGCGGTGCTCGGCCACCTGTTCCCGATCTACTTCCGCTTCCAGGGTGGCAAGGGCGTCGCCACCGCGGCCGGCATGCTCATGGCCCTTTACTTCCCGGCAGCACTGCTGGCCATCGGCGCCTGGCTGCTGACCTTCTACCTGACCCGCACCAGCTCGCTGGCCGCCCTGATCGCCACGCCACTCACCCTGCCATTGCTGGCCTGGCGCGAGCCCGAGGCCTTGCTGCCAATGACGGTGCTCACGCTGTTGATCGTATGGCGACACCGCAGCAACCTGCGCGACCTGTTCGCCGGGCGCGAACGCCACTTCTGACGCCCGCCTTCCGGCCCCATCTCACACGGGAGGCAACTGTTCCATCGGCCAGCGTGCCTGGACACTGATCGCCAGGTCCTGCTGCTGACCGGCCAGAAGACGCTGGCAACCTGCATAGGCAATCATCGCGCCGTTGTCGGTACAGAAGCGCGGGCGCGCGTAATAGACGTTGCCCTTGATGCTGGCCAGCATATCCTCGAGAGACGCGCGCAAGGCTTTGTTAGCGCTCACGCCACCGGCGATGACCAGACGCTTGAGGCCGGTCTGCTTGAGGGCGCGCTTGCACTTGATGGTCAGAGTTTCCACCACCGCCTGCTGGAACGCCAGTGACACGTCGCAACGGGTTTGCTCGTTGTCGTCCCCGGCATCGCGGCATTGTTGCCAGGTGTTCAGAGCGAAAGTCTTCAGGCCGCTGAAACTGAATTGCAGGCCAGGGCGATCGGTCATCGGCCGTGGGAACACAAAACGCCCCGGCGTTCCCTGCTCAGCCAGGCGCGCGATCTCCGGGCCACCTGGGTAGTTGAGGCCGATCAGCTTGGCGGTCTTGTCGAAGGCTTCGCCGGCGGCGTCATCCAGGCTCTCGCCCAGTAGCTCGTATCGGCCGATGCCATCAACCCGTACCAACTGCGTATGGCCACCCGAAACCAACAAAGCGACGAACGGAAATTCCGGTGGTTGCTCCTCGAGCATCGGCGCCAACAGATGGCCTTCCATATGGTGTACGCCGATCGCCGGAATATCCCAGGCGAACGCCAGCGCCTGGGCGCAAGATGCACCCACCAGCAACGCGCCGACCAGGCCAGGACCTGCGGTGTAGGCGATGGCGTCGATCTCAGTGGCGACGCAACCTGCCTCTTGCAGCACCTGGCGGATCAGCGGCAACATGCGCTTGACGTGATCGCGCGAGGCGAGCTCGGGGACTACACCGCCATAGACGCGGTGCAAGTCGATCTGGCTGAACAGCGCGTCGGCCAGCAGGCCGCGTTCACTGTCGTATAATGCGACGCCAGTTTCGTCGCAGGATGTTTCCAATCCCAGTACTAGCATGGGTCCGTGCCTTGTGGAGGCTGAATTCGAAGGCGCGCATGATAGTCCCCGCACCTTGTGCCGACCAGCGGTTTTCGATCAGAGGCTTTGCATTCCTGCCAGCTAAGGGTTAACATCCGCAACCCTTGAAAACCGACGTTCTCCAGCACACCTTATGTTTTGCCAGGAGCACGTCTACCCCGGTAATGAATTAAGGTAGCCCTGGATGCCAGCCGTCAAAGTTAAAGAGAACGAACCCTTCGACGTAGCTCTGCGTCGTTTCAAGCGCTCCTGCGAAAAAGCCGGTGTACTGGCTGAAGTTCGTAGCCGCGAGTTTTACGAGAAGCCGACCGCAGAGCGTAAGCGCAAAGCCGCTGCCGCTGTTAAGCGTCACGCCAAGAAGGTCCAGCGCGAACAGCGCCGCGCCGTTCGTCTGTACTAATACAGGCGTTCTACGCAAAGCTTCTGCCCCGCCCGGCCTCGTGCCGGGCTGATGGCAGCGGTCGTTTCAAACCCTTGGCCATGCGCCTTGGGCGCCCTGGCACAAGCCATGGGCAACCTGCCTCAACACGTCAGAACTGGTCTTTGGCCAGGCGTGCACGTCCTCTCTGACGAGCCCTTTCCGGGCTGGTGACGAGCACAACACCTCTTCTGCGACACCCCACGCCAAACCCGCGCACAAGCGTTTAGACTTGCCAGTTGCCAGATGACGAGGCTGCCATGGCCGGGCTGATTCCCCAGAGCTTCATCGATGACCTTCTCAACCGTACCGACATCGTCGATGTGGTGAGTTCGCGTGTCCAGCTGAAGAAGACCGGCAAGAATCTCTCCGCCTGCTGCCCGTTCCACAAGGAAAAAAGCCCTTCCTTCACCGTCAGCCCCGACAAGCAGTTCTACTACTGCTTCGGCTGTGGTGCCGGCGGCAACGCGCTCGGCTTCGTCATGGACCACGACAACCTGGACTTCCCCCAGGCGGTCGAGGAACTGGCCCGCGCAGCAGGCGTGGAGGTACCACGCGAGGAAGGCCGCCGCGGACAGAAGCCCCGCCAGCCAACCGATTCGCCGCTGTACCCGCTGCTTGAGGCCGCCGCTGAGTTTTATCGCCAAGCCTTGCGCAACCACCCCACCCGCAAGGCGGCAGTGGAGTACCTGATAGGTCGCGGCCTGTCCGGCGAGATCGCCCGCGACTTTGGCCTGGGCTTCGCCCCGCCTGGCTGGGACAATCTGCTCAAGCACCTGGGTGCTGACACCCTGCAGCAAAAGGTGATGATCGACGCAGGCCTGCTGATCGAGAACGCCGAAAGCGGCAAGCGCTACGACCGCTTCCGTGACCGAGTGATGTTCCCCATCCGCGACAGTCGCGGCCGGGTGATCGCCTTTGGCGGCCGGGTTCTGGGCGACGACAAGCCCAAGTACCTGAACTCCCCGGAAACCCCGGTGTTCCACAAAGGCCAGGAACTGTACGGCCTGTTTGAGGCACGCAAGCACAACCGCAACCTCGACGAGATCATCGTGGTCGAGGGCTACATGGACGTAATCGCCCTCGCCCAGCAAGGCCTGCGCAATGCGGTGGCCACGCTCGGCACGGCCACCAGCGAGGAACATCTCAAGCGCCTGTTCCGTGTGGTGCCCAGCGTGCTGTTCTGCTTCGATGGCGACCAGGCCGGCCGCAAGGCCGCCTGGCGCGCGCTGGAATCGACCCTGTCGAGCCTGCAGGATGGCCGCCGCGCGCGCTTCCTGTTCCTGCCCGAAGGCGAGGACCCGGACAGCCTGGTCCGCGCCGAGGGCACCGACGCCTTCCAGGCCCGCATCAACCAGCACGCCCAGTCACTGGCCGACTACTTCTTCGAACAGCTGAGCAACGAGGCAGATCCCCGCTCACTGGAAGGCAAGGCGCACATGGCCACGCTGGCCACACCGCTGATCGAGCAAGTGCCCGGCGCCAACCTGCGCCAGCTGATGCGCAATCGCCTGAAGGAAATCACCGGGCTCGATCCGCAGCAGATGGAGCAACTGGCCCAGAACGCGCCCACCCCCAGCGTGCCGGACTATGACCCCGGCTACGACTACGACGCCATGGCCAGCTATACACCGGACTTCGGCGACCTGCCACAGCCCGACTACGCGCCGGCACAACAGGAGCAGCGCCCGTGGACGCCGAACAAGGGCGGCGGCAAGAAACAATGGGATGGCAAGCCTTGGGACAAGAAAGGCGGCAAGCCCTGGCAGCGCGATGGCCAACGCGAAGCGCCACCACGGGTGCCAGCACCGGTGGAGCCACCCACATTGTCAGCTTTGCGCACCCTGTTGCATCACCCGCTGCTGGCCGGCAAGGTCGAGGACGCCGGCCACTTCGCCGACGAGAAACAGCTGTACAGCCAGCTGCTGGTAGCCCTGATCGAAGCCGCGCAGAAGAATCCTAAGCTAAGCTCAATGCAGCTGATCGCACGCTGGCACGGGACCGAGCAAGGCCGCCTGCTGCGGGCCCTGGCGGAAAAGGAATGGTTGATCGATGCCGACAACCTTGAACAACAGTTTTTCGACACTATAACTAGTTTGTCCGCTCGCCAGCGCGAGCGCAGCCTGGAACATTTGATCAGCAAATCACGTCTAACCGGCTTGGACGAGGACGAAACTTCCAAGCTTCGCGACTTGCTCCGCCGCAATGTTCCCGCACAAAACCCGACCTCATCTGGCGCGTGAGGTCCATGCTCGGGTATAATCCTCGGCTTGTTTTTTGCCCGCCAAGACCTTCAGTGGATAGGGTGTTATGTCCGGAAAAGCGCAACAGCAATCTCGTATCAAAGAGTTGATCACCCGCGGTCGTGAGCAGGGCTACCTGACTTACGCGGAGGTCAACGACCACCTGCCAGAGGATATTTCAGATCCGGAGCAGGTGGAAGACATCATCCGCATGATCAACGACATGGGGATCAACGTATTCGAGAGTGCTCCGGATGCGGATGCCCTGTTGTTGGCGGAAGCCGACACCGACGAAGCCGCAGCCGAAGAGGCCGCCGCAGCGTTGGCGGCCGTTGAGACCGATATCGGCCGCACGACCGACCCGGTGCGCATGTACATGCGTGAAATGGGTACCGTCGAGCTGCTGACCCGCGAAGGCGAGATCGAAATCGCCAAGCGCATCGAGGAAGGCATCCGTGAAGTCATGGGCGCCATCGCTCACTTCCCGGGCACCGTCGACTACATCATCAGCGAATACGACCGCGTCACCGCCGAAGGCGGCCGCCTGTCCGACGTCCTCAGCGGTTACATCGACCCTGACGACAACATCGCCGCGCCGACCGAAGAAGTACCAATTCCAGGTGCCAAGGCCGCTGCCGCGAAAGAAGAAGAAGACGAAGACGACGAAAATACCGAAAGTGATGACGAGGAAGAGGCCGAAAGCGGTCCGGACCCCGTCGTTGCCGCACAACGTTTCGGTGCCGTCAACGATCAGCTGGTCATCACCCTCAAGGTGCTGAAGAAGCACGGTCGCACTCACGCCGAGAGCATTGGCGCCATGCAGGCGCTGGCTGATCTGTTCATGCCGATCAAGCTGGTGCCCAAGCAGTTCGACGCACTGGTTGAGCGCGTCCGCAGCGCCCTCGACCGCCTGCGCCAGCAAGAACGCGCCATCATGCAGCTGTGCGTGCGTGACGCCCGCATGCCGCGTGCCGACTTCCTGCGCCTGTTCCCGAGCAACGAGACCGACCAGACCTGGTCCGGTGACCTGGCCAAGCGCAACACCAAATGGGCTGCCGCCCTGGGTGAGAAAGACGCCGCGATCGTCGCCTGCCAGCAAAAGCTGATCGACCTCGAGACCGAGACTGGCCTGACCGTCGCCGAAATCAAGGAAATCAACCGTCGCATGTCCATCGGCGAGGCCAAGGCCCGCCGCGCCAAGAAGGAAATGGTCGAGGCGAACCTGCGTCTGGTGATCTCCATTGCGAAGAAGTACACCAACCGTGGCCTGCAGTTCCTCGACCTGATCCAGGAAGGCAACATCGGCCTGATGAAGGCGGTGGACAAGTTCGAATACCGTCGCGGCTACAAGTTCTCGACCTACGCCACCTGGTGGATCCGCCAGGCGATCACCCGCTCGATCGCCGACCAGGCGCGCACCATCCGTATTCCGGTGCACATGATCGAGACGATCAACAAGCTCAACCGTATTTCCCGCCAGATGCTGCAGGAAATGGGCCGTGAACCGACCCCGGAAGAGCTCGGCGAGCGCATGGAGATGCCTGAGGACAAGATCCGCAAGGTGCTGAAGATCGCCAAGGAGCCGATCTCCATGGAAACGCCGATCGGTGACGACGAAGACTCGCATCTGGGCGATTTCATCGAGGACTCCACCATGCAGTCCCCGATCGACGTGGCCACGGTCGAAAGCCTCAAGGAAGCGACCCGCGACGTGCTCTCGGGCCTGACCGCGCGCGAAGCCAAGGTGCTGCGCATGCGTTTCGGCATCGACATGAACACCGACCATACGCTTGAAGAAGTCGGCAAACAGTTCGACGTGACCCGCGAGCGGATCCGCCAGATCGAAGCCAAGGCGCTGCGCAAGCTGCGCCACCCGACGCGAAGCGAGCATCTGCGCTCCTTCCTCGACGAGTAAAGACGAACCCCGGCCCAGGCCGGGGTTTTTCTTATGTGACAAATGGTCGTGAACAGCGCCACGCCGCTGCCCGGATGCCCGTCTACACTCGATTCAGACCCCCTGATCGAGAGGCCGCTATGCCCTTGATGCCGGCCCTACTGTTGCTGCTCCTGATCGCCTGGAACACAACGGCCGGCGCCCTCACCCTGACTGACGAGGAACAAGCCTGGCTCAGCGCACACCCGCAGCTGCGCCTGGGCGTCGACGCTTCATGGCCGCCCTTCGAATTTCGCGACCAGGAAGGCCGCTACCAGGGATTGGCCGCCGATTACATCGCCTTGATCCAGGATCGCCTTGACATCAAGCTCAAGCCCATCGAGCCCAGCAGCTGGACCGAGGTGCTCGCGCAGGCCCGCACGGGTCGCATCGACCTTTTGCCCGGCATCATGTCCACCCCGGAGCGCCAGGCTTACCTGGCGTTCACCCGCCCCTACCTGGACTTCCCGATCGTCATTCTCGCCCACAAAGGTGGCGCTCAACCGCGTAACCTGCAGGATCTCTATGGCTTGAAAATCGCCGTGGTGGAAAATTATGCCCCCCACGAATTACTGCGCACCCACCATCCGGACCTGAACCTGGTGGCCATGCCCAACGTCAGCTCCGCGCTCCAGGCCCTGGCCACGGATGCAGTGGACGCAGTGGTCGGCGACCTCGCCTCGAGCATCTGGAGCCTGCGCCAACTCAAGCTCGACGGCCTCTACGTCAGCGGCGAGACGCCCTACCGCTACCAGTTGGCCATGGCCGCGCCACAAGAACAGAAGATCTTCGTCGGAATCCTCGACAAAGTCATGGCCGACATGAGCAGCAGCGAGGTCAGCCATATCCAGCAGCGCTGGGTGGGCAACGTCATCGACCAGCGCACGTTCTGGCACGACATGCTGCTCTACGGCCTGCCGGGCGTCCTGCTTCTGGTGGCCATCCTCGCCGTGGTGATCCGTATCAACCGCCGGCTTAGCTCGGAAATCTCCCGACGCATCGCCCTGGAGCAGGAACTGCGCAGCAGCGAGTACCACTACCGCGGCCTGGTCGAGAGCCTGTCGGCGATTGCCTGGGAGGCCGACGCCAATGATTTCACCTACAGCTACGTCTCACCCCATGCCGAGGACCTGCTCGGCTACCCGCTTGGCGATTGGCTCCAGCCCGGCTTCTGGCGCAGCATTCTGCACCCGGAGGACGCGCTCTGGGCCCAGGCCTACTGCGACAGCGAAACCGCGGCAGGGCGCGACCACAGCCTCGACTACCGAGTGATCCGCGCCGATGGCCATTCTCTATGGGTGCGCAACATTGTCAGCATGATCGAGCACGGCCCCAAACCCTTGATACGCGGCCTGATGATCGACATCAGCGAAACCAAGCACACCGAGGACGCCTTACGTCTGTCGGAACAGAAGTTTGCCTCGGTGTTCCAGCAGTGCCCGGACATTCTGCTGATCGCCCGCCACAGTGACGGCTGCTTGATGGAGGTCAACGAAGCGTTCGAGGAGCAGATAGGCCTGGGCCCGGCGCAAGTACTTGGCCGCACGGCCACCGAACTTGGCCTGTGGGGCGTGGCCGGCACCGGTCCACTGCTGCTCGAACGCCTGCACCAGGGCGGTATCCGTAATCTGGAAATGACCTTCCGGCGCAGTAACGGCCAGTTGTTCACCGGTCTTGTCTCCGCCGAAACCTTTGAGCTGGATGGCACCAAGGCGCTGGTGGTGGCGGTACGTGATATCAACCAGCTCAAAGAAACCCAACAGCAACTGCAGATTTCCGAAGAAAAGTTCGCCAAAGCCTTCCATGCCTCGCCTGATGGGCTACTGCTGTCACGCCAGGAAGATGGCCTGCTGCTGGAAGTCAACGAAGGTTTCTGCCGCCTGACCGGCTACGACATCAGCACGACCGTCGACCAGACCTCCCTCGACTTAGGCATCTGGGTCGACCTCAACGAACGCCAGCGCCTGGTCGAACAGCTCAACCGCGATGGGTTCGTCCGTGACTTCAGCTGCCATATTCGCCGCAGCGACGGGCAGATCCGCCTATGCGAACTGTCTGCCCGGCCTCTGCCGATCGGCGGTGTCGACTGCATGCTGACCATTGCCCGCGACATCACCGAGCGCCACCTGATGCAGGAAAAACTGCAACTGGCCGCCACCGTGTTCGAGAACACCGCCGAAGGCGTGCTGATCACCGACACCGACCAGCGCATCAGCGCGGTCAACCGTGCCTTCAGCGAGATCACCGGCTACAGCGAGATCGAAGCCCTCGGCCAGACCCCGCGCCTGCTCGCCTCCGGCCAGCATGACAGCGCCTTCTACGCCGCCATGTGGCACCAACTCACCGCCGAGGGCCATTGGCAAGGCGAGATCTACAACAAGCGCAAGAACGGCGAGCTCTACCCCGGCTGGCTGACCATCAGCGCCGTGCGCAACAGCGAGCGGGAAACTACGCACTTCGTTGCCGTGTTCGCCGATATCTCCAGCCTCAAACATGCCCAGGCCAAACTCGACTACCAGGCCCACCACGACCCACTCACCGGCCTGCCCAACCGCGCACTGTTCGAGAACCGCCTGCAGTCGGCCCTCACCTGCGCGCAAGTCTCCAACCGCCAGGGCGCCGTGCTGTTCCTCGACCTGGACCGCTTCAAGCACATCAACGACAGCCTCGGCCACCCGGTCGGCGACTTGCTACTCAAGGGCATCGCCCAGCGCCTGAAAGAGCAGGTTCGCGATGTCGACACCGTGGCCCGCCTGGGCGGCGACGAGTTCATTATTCTCCTGCCCGGCCTGCACAAGCCCAGCGACGCCAGCGCCATCGCCAACAAGCTGCTGGCCTGCTTCCACGCCCCGTTCCAGGCCGGTGAACACGAGTTCTTCACCAGCGCCAGCATCGGCATCAGCCTTTACCCACAGGATGGCAGCGATGTCGCCACGCTGATCCGTAACGCCGACGCTGCCATGTACCGCTCCAAGGCCAAGGGCCGCAACCGTGTCGAGACCTACACCCGCGACCTCACCGCCCAGGCCAGCGAACGCATCGCCCTTGAGCACGAGCTGCGTCGCGCCATCGAGCGCAACGAACTCAGCCTGTGCTACCAGCCCAAGTTCAGCCTCAAGACCCAGAGCCTGGTCGGCGCCGAAGCCCTGATCCGCTGGACACACCCCACCTTTGGCGAGGTGCCGCCCGAGCAGTTCATCCACCTCGCTGAAGAAAACGGCACCATTCTCCAGCTGGGGGACTGGGTGCTGGAGCAGGCCTGTCGGCAGATGCATATGTGGAAAAAGGCCTACCAGGCCTTCGGCCCGCTCTCGATCAACCTCGCTGGCGCACAGTTGCGCCAGCCCAACCTGGCCAAGCGCATCGGGCAATTGCTCAAGAGCTATCAGCTCAAAGCTGGCGACCTGCAACTGGAAATCACCGAAAACTTCATCATGAGCCAGGCTGAGGAAGCCTTGAGCGTGCTCCACCAGCTCAAGCAACTGGGCGTACAGCTGGCCATCGACGATTTCGGTACCGGCTACTCCTCGCTCAGCTACCTCAAGCGCCTGCCGCTGGACATCCTCAAGATCGACCAGTCGTTCATCCGCGGCCTGCCGGACGACCCCCACGATGCCGCCATCGCTCGCGCCATCATCGCGCTGGGGCGCAGCATGCAACTGACGATCATCGCCGAGGGGGTGGAGAACCAGGCCCAGCAGCGCTTCCTTGCAACCGAAGGGTGTGAGCAGATCCAGGGTTACATCGTCAGCCTGCCGCTGCCACCCGAGGAATTCGCTGCTACCTTCCTTCGTATAGCACTATCAGATCTTTCGGATGGCACGGTATCGAAACCCTCGTTATAATCCGGCGCACCTGCTGAGGGCCTATAGCTCAGTCGGTTAGAGCAGAGGACTCATAATCCTTTGGTCCACGGTTCGAGTCCGTGTGGGCCCACCATCTTCGAAGCCGCGCATTGCGCGGCTTTTGCGTTTTTGGCGGGATCGCCTCAGATACGGAATGCTCATTTGCAACTCGTAAACCCGAATGCGAGCCGAGTCCTTTCCTCATCCGTTTTTGTGGGGCCGGTATCGCCTACGCCGCCGGGCCTGACTTTAGCTCGACGACTATTCGTACACAATCTACCCGTCAGCCGGCTCAAAGCGCTCGCCACGAAACACCCGACGTGGATTGCCACGCTCGATGCGGTGATGGAACAACCACCGCTCCGCGCGCAGTTCGCTGTCGACCTGCTCTGCCTGTTGCGCCAGGCGTTGGCCGATGAGCAGCAGCGCCAAGCGCTTGTTGGCGTGCTGGCTGCGCTCGCTCTGTACCTTGACGCTGACGCCGCTGGCTAGGTGCGTGGCGCGCACTGCCGAGTCGGTGGTGTTGACATGCTGACCACCCGGCCCGGACGAACGCAAGGTCTCGAAGTGGATCTCGCTCGCCAATTCCGGTGCCGGTGGCGCAAACCGTGCGCCCCCAAAGAACCAGTTCTTGCGCACATGCCCCGGCCGGTACGGGCTGCTGCACGTCCATTGCAGCGAGCCCGTCCAGTGATCAGCCAGGCGCTCGGCCTGCTCGCCATCCAGTGCCAGCAACACCGAGCGCAAGGTACCGCGCCGCGGCCCCGGCTCTTCTTCGAGTATCCGTACCGCCACGGCCTGGGCATCCGCTTCGGCCTGCAGCCTGAGCAATGCCTTGGCCACTGCCAGGGCACATTCTTCCGGCCCCTGAGCCGCCGAGAGTTGCAGTAGGATCATCAGCAGCACCCTCCGCGCGTCTTGTAGGTGAGCACCGGTTTCAGTCGTGCCAGCACGCGAACCAACCCCGCTTCACGCAAGGCACCCACCACCGTGTCGATAGCCTTGTAGGCCTCCGGCGCTTCCTCGTAGATCAGCGCCCGGTCGGCGCAGATCACACGGCTGCCTAGTGCCGTACGACTCAGTTGCTCGACGCTGTAGCGCGAGGCGAGGCGGTCCTTGCACTCGCTGCGCATCCATTTGCGTCCGGCGCCATGGGCCAGGGACAACAGGCTGCGCTCGTCGGCGATCGGCTGTACCAAGTAGCTGTAGTCGCCGCGCGAACCAGGGATCACCACCGCCCCCTGATCCGACGGTGTGGCACCTTTGCGATGCAGCCACCCATCGAGCCCGTCGACCTGCGCTGGCGACACCAGGTTGTGGTTGATGTCGAGCAGTACATCGCCATCGGCACGCAAGCGGTCGAGCATGCGCCGGGCAATCAACTGACGGTTGGCTTCGGCAAAACGCAGCGCGCCGTCGTGCCGGCCCAGGTAATGAGTGCTGGCCTCGCTGCCCGCCTCCAGTCCGTGATGACCGAACAGGTCGACCTGCTCACGCAAGATCGCCTCGCCCAAACCACGCGAGCCGCTGTGTACCAGCAACAGCAAGTGTTTACGCTCGATGCCCAAGGCTGCCAAGGCCGCATCGTCGTAGTTTTCATCGAGTTGCTGCAGCTCGGCGAAGTGGTTACCACCACCAATGGTGCCTAGAGAACGCTCGTGCCCCGTGGCAGGCAAACCGAAGCTGGCGACGGCCTCCTGCCACGTCTCGTCGAGCGGCAGGTCGAGGTTGCCAAGGCGTTTCTCCAGCTTGTCCAGATGCAGCTTGGCGGTCGGGATGTCCGTGCGCCACAGCGCCATGCCACAGCCGATGTCATTGCCGACCAGCGCCGGGTACAAACGCCCCACGGAAAAGAATGCCGCGCCGACCGGATAGCCACGTCCCGGATGCAGGTCCGGCATGCCGGCCACCCGATGCATGCCCCCCAGGCGAGCGGTGGTTTCGAGTTGTTGGATCGCTTTTCCTTCGATCCAGGTGTCGTCCGCAGCGACCAATACGGCGCCGTCGGACAAATTGCGAATGCAAGTGCCCATAGTCCAATCCTGATGGGTTGAAACAAAAAGATGTTCGGATTGGCAGGCCAGAGGCCGGGCGTTGCGGTACCGCTAACGAGTAGCGGCGAATGCGATCAAGCCAGGCGCGACCTGCAAAGGGTGATCAACTGTTGCATGATGTGCCTCCTTTGCTGTCGGGTAAGAGAAGGCGGGCATCTTAGGTGTGTAATTGCCACCTTGCAACAACCTTGATCACATTTTCACCAGGAGAACAACGTCATGGCCGAAAAACCTGACCGCTCCGCGGTACAAAAAACAATACACTGGCGGTACAGTGCCCAGCTTCTACCCATTTCGCCAAAACACCAGTAACCAGGCTACTTCCAGCTAACTATACCTACGCTAAGCTACGAACGGTTTCACTGGGTTTGCAGCGTCTCCAGGCAACTCATAATCCTTTGGTCCACGGTGCGAGTCCGTGTGGGCCCACCAAACTGAAAGCCGCGCATTGCGCGGCTTTCGTATTTGTGGCGTGCGAAATTAGGGTTCAACACGATTATCGCAGCCCCCATGGTCAGAAGTTCAGCCGCAGCGCGGTACGCCACAGGTTCTTGAGCGGCGAGCGCCAGTGTTTGCGCCAGTTTCGCTCCCACCACTCATCCTCATTACGCACAACCAGTTCCAGGTCGCTGCCGGTGACAGTGGCCGCGTGCTGGCGGAACATCATGGGAAACACACAATGTTGCCGAATCCGACGCTTGAACATCACATCCACCGGCGTGCCATCGTAAGGCGTCTGCGCCAGGATCTTGCAACCCTCCCGTGAAAGCACATAAGCGTGGAGTGCCACGACCTTACCCCGGGCAATAAAAGGGAACCAAGTCAGCCAGGTACGCCCCATGCTGTAGCCCAAGTGCAGGGCTTCGAATCGGTGAGTGCGCATGAAGCGATTGACCCAGCGGATACGCGAGGCCTTCAACGGATAATGCTTCACGTCATCCTCAAAGATCAGGATTCGCTCGAGGCCTTGATCAAGCGCCAACTGCGCGAGCGCCTGGTGGGACTCATAGCAGCCACGCTTCGGGTCGCTGTGCTTTTGTACGATGTGGAAAAGGACCGGATTGCCGAGCACAGCGGCGATGCTGTGCCTGAACAATTCACGCCGGTCACTCCGTGCATCCAGCGAAATGCAGTAAACGGCATCTACATCAAAACGAATCATGAAAAATTAAATCTCAACAGCCAAAGCACACATTTAGATGAAATCCGACAAGCGGTATAGTACAGCGATTCTCAATCGCATAAAGCCCATTGCCCGTCTGATTCCACTTCAAATGGGTGGAATGGCCGACAGGCTCATCCTAACCGCATGCTTCACAACCACGCCCAGCATGGCTAGGCTGGCTTGCCACCGAGCAAGGACCTCAGAATGCAAGACACCCGCCCCATCGCTCTCGACGAAATCGACCGCCAACTGATCGCCCTGTTGCAGATCAACGCCCGTGAAAGCGTCGCCACCCTCGCCCGCCAACTGGGCATCGCCCGCACCACGGTGAACTCGCGCCTGGCGCGGCTGGAGAAGAGCAAGGTGATCACTGGCTACGGCGTGCGCCTGGGCCAGCGCCTGATTGGTGGGGGCTTGCAGGCCTATGTGGGGATCAAGGTGCAGCCACGCTCAGGCAAGGAAGTGGTGCGGCGACTATCGGCCATGGGGCAGGTGCAACAATTGTGCGCGGTGAGCGGCGAGTTCGACTATGTCGCCTGGCTGCACAGCGATTCGCCCGAGCAACTGGACCAGTTGCTCGACCAGATCGGCAGCCTCGACGGGGTGGAGAAGACCACCACGTCGATCATCCTCAGCAGCAAGGTGGACCGGGGGCAGCCGGGCTGACCACCCCGCGCCTTGCCGTCAGGCCTCCATGGCGTCGAGCAATCCCTCCAGCAATGCCCTGAGCGTTTCCGCCGAATGCAGGATCGACCAGATCAGCGCCCGGTTCGCTTCGGGGGCGTGATGCAGGGCGTAGTTGTCGGCGATCTCCTGGATGGCGCGGGCCAGCATGCTGGCGTGAACCAAGGCATCGGCGGCGTCGACACCGGGGCGCACGGTGAAGATCGGCGGGTGGCTGGACTGGCAGGTGCAGAAGGACTGCTCGGTGGTGGGGTTCAGCTTCAGGGGTGGGTCTGGGACGATCTTTTTCATGGGTATTGCCTCCATTACCGGCTCAAGGAGGCCACCACACAACCTTCTCACGGGAATGGGTGGCAGCCATGCACGGGGTGAGAACCGGCGAAGTTGGAGGCTACATTCCGGCCAGGCAAAGCCTGCCCGTGCACAGCTGCCATAACAGCATGCCTCCAAGTAGATCGCCGGGTTCTCACGCCCGGTCGCCAGATGTACGGCGACCGGCAAAAGTTAGCGGTGAAGAGATTCCCATGCAGCCAGACTGGAACGACAAGGCCTGTAGGATAGGTCCTGATAAATTTCCCGTATGTAGGAAATGGCCTGACAAACAGCGATCAACCCATGCGCCATTCGCACATCCGGCATTCCTCCTCGGCACCGCCCCTTCGATCCATGGCCGGGCGCCACCTTTTCAAGATATACGACGAGGGTATTGCAGCGCATTTGAGATCGAGCGCCGCGCGGGCGGCGCTCGATCTCAAGAGCGCCAAAAGGCTATCGCCAGGCAACAAGGTGCCGCAGAAGCCGATCGTCAATATAGTTAGCCAGCAAGTCATTCAGACGAAACAAACTGCATAACGACACCACTCTGCATCTTAATTACGACCGCCCCGCTTCATAAAATGGCCACCAGTCATTTCCTATACTCAGGCTCCGCCCCCTGCGCAGCCTCCCTGGCAAGGTCATCCAATGAACAAGAAAAACCGCCACCCCGCCGACGGCAAGAAGCCCATCACCATCTTCGGCCCGGACTTCCCGTTCGCCTTCGATGACTGGCTGGAACACCCGGCCGGCCTGGGCAGCATCCCCAAAGAACGGCATGGCGAGGAGGTGGCGATCGTCGGTGGCGGCATCGCCGGGCTGGTGGCGGCCTACGAACTGATGAAACTGGGTCTCAAGCCCGTGGTGTACGAAGCCTCCAAACTGGGCGGCCGGCTGCGCTCCCAGGCCTTCAACGGCACCGACGGCATCGTCGCCGAACTGGGCGGCATGCGCTTCCCGGTCTCGTCCACGGCGTTCTACCACTACGTCGACAAGCTGGGCCTGGAAACCAAGCCCTTCCCTAACCCGCTCACCCCGGCATCGGGCAGCACGGTGATCGACCTGGAAGGCCAGACCTACTACGCCGAAAAATCCGCCGACCTGCCGCAGCTATTCCACGAAGTGGCGGACGCCTGGGCCGACGCCCTGGAGAGCGGCGCGCAGTTCGGCGATATCCAGCAGGCCATCCGCGACCGCGATGTGCCGCGCCTGAAAGACCTTTGGAACAAACTCGTGCCGCTGTGGGACGACCGCACCTTCTACGACTTCGTCGCCACCTCGCGCTCCTTCGCCAAGCTGAGCTTCCAGCACCGTGAAGTGTTCGGCCAGGTGGGCTTCGGCACCGGTGGCTGGGACTCCGACTTCCCCAACTCGATGCTGGAAATCTTCCGCGTGGTGATGACCAACTGCGATGACCACCAGCACCTGGTGGTGGGCGGTGTCGAGCAGGTGCCACAAGGCATCTGGCGCCATGTACCGGAGCGCTGCGCCCACTGGCCGGCCGGTACCAGCCTCAAGACCCTGCACGGCGGCGCGCCGCGCGCCGGGGTCAAGCGGATCGCCCGTGCTGGCGATGGCCGCCTGGCGGTCACCGACAACTATGGCGACACCCGCCACTACGCGGCGGTACTCACCACCTGCCAGAGCTGGCTGCTGACCACCCAGATCGACTGCGAGGAATCGCTGTTCTCGCAGAAAATGTGGATGGCCCTTGACCGCACCCGCTACATGCAATCGTCGAAGACCTTCGTGATGGTCGACCGGCCATTCTGGAAGGACAAGGACCCGGAAACCGGTCGCGACCTGATGAGCATGACCCTCACTGATCGGCTGACCCGCGGCACCTACCTGTTCGACAACGGCGACGACAAGCCGGGGGTGATCTGCCTGTCCTACGCCTGGATGAGCGATGCCCTGAAGATGCTGCCGCATCCGACGGAAAAGCGCGTGCAACTGGCCCTCGACGCGCTGAAGAAGATCTACCCGAAGACCGATATCGCCGGGCACATCATCGGCGACCCGATCACCATCTCGTGGGAGGCCGACCCGCACTTCCTCGGCGCCTTCAAGGGCGCGCTGCCGGGCCACTACCGCTACAACCAGCGCATGTACGCGCACTTCATGCAGGAGGACATGCCTGCTGAACAGCGCGGCATCTTCATCGCCGGCGACGACGTGTCGTGGACCCCGGCCTGGGTGGAAGGCGCGGTACAGACTTCGCTAAATGCCGTGTGGGGTATCATGAACCACTTCGGTGGCCAGACCCACCCGGACAACCCCGGCCCAGGCGATGTGTTCCATGAAATCGGACCGATCGCCCTGGCCGACTGAGCGAAGGAGTAGCGCCATGCGCATCGCCCTGTTCCAGGGTACGCCCGGCCCGCTGGATGTGCCCGGCAATCTCGACCGCCTGCAACACCAGGCCCAGCAGGCCGCCGCCCAGGGCGCGCAGTTGCTGGTGTGCCCGGAGATGTTTCTCAGCGGCTACAACATCGGCCTGGACCAAGTGGAACGCCTGGCCGAGGCCGTTGATGGGCCATCGGCAATGACCGTGGTGGAGATCGCCCAGACGTACCGGATCGCTATTGTCTATGGCTATCCAGAGCGGGGCGATGAGGGTGCGATCTACAACAGCGTGCAGCTGATCGATGCTCACGGCAGCAGCTTGTGCAACTACCGCAAGACCCATCTGTTCGGTGAACTTGATCGTTCGATGTTCAGCCCTGGCGCCAACCACTTTCCGGTGGTCGAGCTGAACGGCTGGAAAGTCGGGATGCTGATCTGCTACGACATCGAGTTCCCGGAAAACGCCCGGCGCTTGGCACTTGAGGGCGCCGAGCTGATCCTGGTGCCGACGGCGAACATGGCGCCTTACGATTTCGTCTGCCAGGTAACCGTGCGCTCACGGGCACAGGAGAACCAGTGCTACCTGGTGTATGCGAACTATTGCGGTAGCGAAGGCGAGATCCAGTATTGCGGGCAGAGCAGCATCGTCGGGCCGGATGGCGATATGCTGGCAATGGCGGGGCATGAGGAATGCCAGTTGCTCGCGAATCTGGAGCGTGAAACTGTCCTGAACGGACGTGAGGCGTTTCCGTATCTCACCGACCTGCGCCAAGAGCTGCACGGACGCAAGGGCTGACCCCCATACCACGTGGGGGCGGCTTTAGCCGCGATGCAGGGATCGTGGTGCCTGGCACCCGCGGCGCGGGTGATCGCGGCTGAAGCCGCTTCTACAAAGAGCCTGTCAGATCGATGGGGTGGTTTTGTTCAGCCAGCGCACAGCGCCGACACAGACAGCCTCGCCTTGGCGCGCTAGCATGGCGCCATGCCCGACACCCTCCGACACCTCACCCTCGCCAACGGCCTGCAACTGACCCTGCGCCACGCCCCGCGCCTCAAGCGTGCGGCCGCGGCACTGCGAGTGCACGCCGGCAGTCACGATGCTCCGGCGAAATGGCCTGGCCTGGCCCACTTCCTTGAGCACCTGTTTTTCCTCGGTACAGCACGCTTCCCGCTGGAAGACGGCCTGATGCGCCATGTCCAGGGGTTGGGTGGCCAGGTCAATGCCAGCACCCGCGAACGCACCACCGACTTCTTCTTCGAGGTGCCGCCCCAGGCCCTGGCCGGTGCGCTCGAGCGCCTGTGCCAGATGCTCGCCGAGCCCAACCTGGGCCTGGACCGCCAGCGTCGCGAGCGTGAGGTGATCCATGCCGAGTTCGTCGCGTGGTCGCGCAACCGTGAAGCCCAGCACCAATTCGCCCTGCTCCAGTCGGTATCGCCGCGCCACCCCCTCTATGGCTTCCACGCCGGCAACCGGCACAGTCTGCCTTTGCTGGACAGTGCCTTCCAACGCGCACTCGAACATTTTCACCGGCAGTTTTACCAGGGGGGGCAGATCACCCTGAGCCTGGCCGGGCCACAGTCGCTGGACGCACTGGAGCAACTGGGCCGGCAATTCGGTGGGCTGTTTGCGGCGGGGGCTCGACGCGAGCTGCAAGTACCACCGGCCTTGCTCGACGGGCCCCTGCGCCCGCCCATGGCCCGCGGATCATGCCACGACCTGCTGTTCGCCCATGAGGGCCTGCCGCCCGCCGCGGAGCAGGCGCTGGATCTGCTCCTGGCCCTTCTGAATGACAGCCGCCCCGGTGGCTGGCTGGCCGAGCTGCGTCAACGCGGTTGGCTGCAAGGGTGTCGAACCCAGTTGCTGCACGCCTACGCAGGGCAGATGCTCTGGCATATCCAGTTGCAGCTGGCGCCCAACGCTTCATCTGGCGCCGCAGAGGCACTGCTGCATGGCTGGCTGGGCTTCGTCCGGCAACAGGTGCTGCAACAGTTGAACAGTACCTACAGCGATCTGCAGCAACGCCGTGAACAGGCTGGCAGTGCCCTCGACCTTGCCCGACGCGATAGCACCGGCTCGCCATTCCGAGGGCTCGACGAACAGGGCCTGGTGGCGCTTGGCAAGCTCCTGGACGCCCTGCCACACCAGCGTTCGGGCCGCTGGCAGCTTCCGCCCGCAGAACCCTTGCTGGATGCATCGCTACCAGCAGGCACCGCCCAATTGCCCCTTGGCCTGTTCATCGACAACAACCTGCCATCCACTCGACAATTCGCTGCCCTGCACCTGCGTTGGCACATCCCTTCCCCCCTGCGCAGGCGCTTCCAGGCAATCCTTGAGCGCGCCCTGCAACCGCTGCGGGAGCGCGCCGAGCGGGTCTCGCTGCAGTTCGTTTTCAGCGCGAGCGGCGAGTGCTGGCAGTTGCGTGTCGCCGGACAACCCATGGCGGTGATCAGGTGCGTCGAGGAAGCCCTCGGTATCCTGCGTGCCCCGGCCACAAGGTACTGGCATGCGCCAGCAACCGTGCAACCGGCGCTGATCCCGATACGCACTCTGCTCAAGGCGCTGCCGGATGCCTTGCTGCCTGCGGAGGCGCAAGCGCAGCCCTCCTGCCTCCTCGATTCGCCACTGCTCGACGCACTCTGGCAAGAGGCCCGCTGGCGCGGCCTGGCGGTTGGTTTCGACGACCCGCACCTCGGCGCTCTAGGCGCGGCCTTGGTGGGGGTCATGGGGTTGCCCGGCGCAGAACAACCTCCAGCAGGTGTTCACGGACGCCAGTGGCGGCAAATTCCCACCCAAGGCAGCGAACCCGCCGTGCTGCTGTTCTGCCCGCTCCCTGCGGCACTGCAAGCCTGCGGCCGCCTGCTCGCGCACTTGTTGCAGGGCCCTTTCTACCAACGCCTACGTGTCGAATTGCAACTGGGGTATGCGGTGTTCAGTGCGTTTCACCAGGTCGAAGGCCGCTGCGGGCTGCTGTTCGGCGTGCAATCGCCCCATGCCAGCCACACGCAGATTCTCGGGCACCTGCGCTCGCTGCTGCACGAAGGGGTGAACCTCGACATCGGTGCCCGACAACGGCTTGCCGAGCAGTTCGACGAGGCCGCCATGCCAAACGCGGAAGTCGCCGAATGGGCCTGGCAAGCACATATGGCGACACAAAATCCGGATCTTTCCGAAATGAAGCGGTCTATTCTCTCTGTCGAGCAGTCGCAACTGGATGCTTTGTTGCAGCAATTGCTTGCCGCCGAGCACGGTTGGCTGTGCCTGGCCAATGCCAGCGCCCCCGACGACCAGTGGCAGGCAACAGCATTGGATTGTTACTGAGAATGCAATGGCGCTTTTCGAAGAATTAACCTTTCGGTACAAATTTTTCTTGTAAGATAGCGCAATCTCGGTCAATGGAATCGCCAATTGCAGGCGATATCCGGCCGCCATCGTTCAACTCAAACCCATCCGGAAGGAGTCATCCCATGTGGACCAAACCTGCATACACCGACCTGCGTATCGGCTTCGAAGTGACCATGTACTTCGCCAACCGCTAAGCAGTCGCGCGGTCAAACGCCTCGGCCTGCCGGGGCGTTGTCGTTTTTCGGATACGGTTTGAAAAGGGTCGCCATGTACATCCAGATTCTCGGTTCCGCCGCTGGTGGCGGGTTCCCCCAGTGGAACTGCAACTGCGTCAACTGCAAGGGCTATCGCGACGGCACCTTGCGTGCCAGCGCGCGCACCCAGTCGTCCATCGCCCTGTCCGACGACGGCGAGCACTGGATCCTGTGCAACGCCTCACCGGACATCCGCGCCCAGTTGCAGGCATTCGCGCCGATGCAACCAGCCCGCGCCCTGCGTGACACCGGCATCAACGCTATCGTCCTGCTCGACAGCCAGATCGACCACACCACCGGCCTGCTCAGCCTGCGCGAAGGCTGCCCGCACCAGGTATGGTGCACCGACATGGTCCACCAGGACCTGACCACGGGCTTCCCGCTGTTCAATATGCTCAGCCACTGGAACGGTGGCCTGGTGTGGAACCGCATCGGGCTTGAAGGCAGCTTTGTCATCGAAGCCTGCCCGAACCTGCGTTTCACGCCCTTCCCCTTGCGCAGCGCCGCACCGCCCTACTCGCCGCATCGCTTCGACCCACACCCAGGCGACAACCTGGGGCTGCTGGTGGAGGACACCCGCACCGGCGGCAAGCTGTTCTATGCCCCGGGCCTGGGCCAGGTCGATGACAAGCTGCTGGAGATGATGGGCGGCGCCGACTGCCTGCTGGTCGACGGCACCTTGTGGGAGGATGATGAGATGCAACGCCGCGGTGTCGGCACCCGCACCGGCCGTGAGATGGGCCACCTGGCACAGAATGGGCCGGGTGGCATGCTCGAGGTGCTGGATGGTTTCCCGCGCCAGCGCAAGGTGCTCATCCATATCAACAACACCAACCCGATTCTCGATGAGGACTCCCCCGAGCGCGCCGAAGTGGTCCGCCGCGGGGTGGAAGTCGCCTTCGATGGCATGAGCATCGAGCTGTGAGTGCTGAGCACAGGAGTCCGCTTGATGAATGACACCACGCCAATGTCCCCTGCTGAGTTCGAGCAGGCCCTGCGCGCCAAGGGCGCCTTCTACCACATCCACCACCCCTATCACGTGGCGATGTATGAAGGCCGCGCCACCCGCGAGCAGATCCAGGGCTGGGTGGCCAACCGCTTCTACTACCAGGTGAACATCCCCATGAAGGATGCCGCGATCCTGGCCAACTGCCCGGACCGCGAGGTACGCCGCGAATGGGTCCAGCGCCTGCTCGACCATGACGGCGCGCCAGGCGAGGACGGCGGTATCGAAGCCTGGCTGCGCCTCGGCCAGGCCGTGGGCCTGGACCCGGACCAGCTGCGCAGCCAGGAGCTGGTGCTGCCAGGCGTACGCTTCGCCGTCGACGCCTACGTCAACTTCGCCCGCCGCGCCAGTTGGCAGGAGGCCGCCAGCAGCTCGCTAACCGAACTGTTCGCGCCGCAGATCCACCAGTCACGCCTGGACAGCTGGCCACAGCACTATCCGTGGATCGACCCGGCCGGCTACGAGTACTTTCGCACACGCCTGGGCCAAGCCCGTCGCGATGTCGAGCATGGCCTGGCGATCACTCTGGCGCACTACACCACCCGCGAGGGTCAGGCGCGCATGCTGGAGATCCTGCAGTTCAAGCTGGATATCCTCTGGAGCATGCTCGACGCCATGAGCATGGCCTATGAACTGAACCGCCCGCCCTATCACAGCGTCACCAACGAGCGGGTCTGGCACAAGGGGATCGCCCTATGAGTTTCGACCGTCAACAGGTGCCCGCCTGGCGCCCCGGTTACCGCTTCCAGTACGAGCCGGCGCAAAAGGGCCATGTACTGCTATACCCCGAAGGCATGATCAAGCTCAACGACAGCGCCGGCCTGATCGGCGGGCTGATCGACGGCCAGCGCAGTGTCGCGACGATCATCGATGAGCTGCAGCAGCAATTCCCCGGTGTGCCCGAAGTCGCCGACGACATCGAGCAATTCATGGAGGTGGCCCGTGCCGAACACTGGATCACCCTCGCCTGAGGTGCCGGTCGGCCTGCCGCTGTGGTTGCTGGCCGAACTCACCTACCGCTGCCCGCTACAGTGCCCGTACTGCTCCAACCCGCTGGACTTCGCCGAGCAGGGCAAGGAGCTGAGCACCGCGCAGTGGTTCAAGGTGATGGCCGAGGCCCGGGAGATGGGCGCCGCGCAGATCGGCTTCTCCGGCGGCGAACCGCTGGTGCGCCAGGACCTCGCCGAGCTGATCGGCGAAGCCCGCCGCCTGGGTTACTACACCAACCTGATCACCTCCGGCATCGGCCTGACCGAGCAGAAGATCGCCGCGTTCAAGCAGGCCGGGCTGGACCATATCCAGATCAGCTTCCAGGCCAGCGACGAGCAGGTGAACAACCTGCTGGCCGGGTCGAAGAAGGCATTCGCGCAGAAGCTGGAGATGGCCCGCGCAGTGAAAGCCCATGGTTATCCGATGGTGCTGAACTTCGTCACCCACCGGCACAACATCGACAGGATCGACCGCATCATCGAGCTGTGCATTGCTCTGGAAGCCGACTTCGTCGAGCTCGCCACCTGCCAGTTCTATGGCTGGGCGCACCTCAACCGCCTGGGCCTGCTACCTACCCGCGCGCAGCTGGAGCGGGCCGAGCGCATCACCAACGAGTACCGCGCCAAGCTCAAGGCCGAGGGTAGCCCGTGCAAGCTGATCTTCGTCACCCCGGACTACTACGAAGAACGCCCCAAGGCCTGCATGAACGGCTGGGGCAGCCTGTTCCTGACCATCACCCCGGACGGCACCGCGTTGCCCTGCCATGGTGCACGGCAGTTGCCGGTGCAGTTCCCCAATGTGCGCGACCACGACCTGCGGCACATCTGGTACGACTCGTTCGGCTTCAACCGCTTCCGCGGCTATGAATGGATGCCCGAGCCGTGCCGCTCGTGCGACGAGAAAGAGAAGGACTTCGGCGGCTGCCGCTGCCAGGCCTTCATGCTCACCGGCGACGCCAGCAAGGCCGACCCGGTGTGCGGCAAGTCACCCGACCACGGCATCATCCTCAAGGCACGCGAAGAGGCCGAGCAAGCGACACTGGAGATCGAACAGATGACCTTCCGCAATGAGCGCAACTCCCATGTCATCGCCCGTGGCTGAGTTCAGCGCCGCCCAGGCGGTGGCCGCCGGCACCGACTTCGCCGAGCTCAAGGTCAACGAGCACGGGCTGTTCTGGAATGAGTTCCGCCCTGCCGATGGCGCCTGTCGAATCTGGCACTGGCGCGATCAACAGGCACGCTGCATCACGCCGGACGGGTTCAGCGTGCGCAGCCGGGTCTACGAATATGGCGGCGGCAGCTTCTGCCTCGCCGGCGACGCCGTGGTGTTCGTCAACGAAAAGGACCAGCAGGTCTACCGCCAGGCGTCCGATGGCTCGATGCCGCATCCGATCACCCATGACGAGCAGTGTCGCTACGGCGATGTGCAGTGGCAGGACGGGGTGCTGCTGGCGGTCGAGGAGCGTCACGCTGAACGCGTCGAGCACCGCCTGGTTGCCTTTGAGCAGGGCCGACGTGCGGTTCTCGCCGAAGGTGCGGACTTCTACGCCTCTCCCACATTGAGCAACGATGGCCTGCGCCTGGCCTGGATCGAGTGGGACCGGCCGGCGCAGCCCTGGACACTCACCCGCTTGATGTGTCGTGAGCGACAAGCCAGTGGCGCATGGGGTGCGGCGCGGTGTATCGCCGGGCTCGACGAGTCGTTGCAGCAACCTCGATTCGATGCCGATGGCCACCTGTATTGCCTCTCCGACCGTGGCGGTTTCTGGCAGCCCTGGGGCGAAGTGGAGCAGCACTGGCAAGCCCTGCCCGCCGCCCCCGCCGACCATGCCGGAGCCCCCTGGCAAATGGGCGCCAGCACTTGGTTGGCACTTGGTCCTGGGCATTACCTGGCCAGTTGGTTCGAAGATGGCTTCGGGCAGTTGGGCTTGCGCAACCCCAACGGAGAAATGGAACGCTTCGCCAGTGCCTATACCCGGTTCCGCAGCCTGGCGATGGACAGCGCGCATGTCTACGCCATTGCAGCTTCGCCGATCAGCCCTCCGGCAGTGATTGCCATCAATCGTCACAACCACGAGGTTCGTCTCTTGGCTGGCGGCGCAGAGGTACTGCCCAGCGGGTCGATCAGCCTTCCCCAGCCCATCCGCTACAACAGCGGCGATGGGCAGGCCCATGGTTTCTTCTACCCCGCCATTGGCAGCAGCAACCCACCACCGCTGGTGGTGTTCATCCACGGCGGGCCGACCTCGGCCTGCTACCCGGTGCTGGACACCCGCATCCAATACTGGACCCAGCGCGGCTTCGCCGTCGCCGACCTCAATTACCGGGGCAGCAGCTGCTATGGGCGCGCCTACCGCCAGGCCTTGCACCTGCGTTGGGGGGTAAGTGATGTGGAGGATGCCTGTGCCGCGGTCGCTCATCTCGCCGGGCAGGGGCTGGTGGACGCTGGCCAGGCATTCATTCGCGGCGGCAGTGCCGGCGGCTACACCACATTGTGCGCCCTCGCCTTCCACAAAGTCTTCCGCGCCGGAGCCAGCCTGTATGGCGTCAGTGATCCGGTTGCGCTGGGGCGGGCCACCCACAAGTTCGAGGGCGACTACCTCGACTGGCTGATCGGCGACCCGGAGCAGGATGCCGAACGCTATCGCCAGCGCACGCCATTGCTGCACGCCGAACGCATCCGGGTGCCGGTGATCTTCTTCCAGGGCGAGCTGGATGCTGTGGTGGTACCGGAGCAGACGCGCAGCATGCTGGCGGCGCTGAAGGCCAACGGGATCGAGGCCGAGGGGCATTTCTATGCGGGCGAGCGGCATGGGTTCCGTCAGGCGGCGAACCTGGCGCATGCGCTGGAAGAGGAGTGGAAGTTCTATTGCCGGGTGCTTGGCCGGTAGGGTAGTTGCCGGCGAAACAGGCACGCGGAGCATGGCACCGAGCCCGGCGCGTAAGCATTCGCACGGCCCGTAGGAGCCAGCCTTGCTGGCGAACCTGTCGACGCGGTGCTCACCGGCAAACCGGTTCCTACACCCCATAAACAAAAACGCCCCCGGCCTTTCGACCGGGGGCGTTTTCAGTTCAGCCTGAACTCAATCAGTTCTTGGCTTTCTTGGCAGCGCGGGTACGCTCGCCTTCGTCGAGGATCTTCTTGCGCAGACGGATCGACTTAGGGGTGACTTCGCACAGCTCGTCATCCTGGATGAATTCCAGGGCCTGCTCGAGGGTGTGGCGAACCGGCGGAACCAGGGCGATGACTTCGTCCTTGCCCGAAGCACGCATGTTGTCGAGCTTCTTGCCTTTGGTCGGGTTCACGCCCAGGTCGTTGTCACGGCTGTTCAGGCCGATGATCTGACCGTTGTAGATGTCCTGGCCGTGCTCGATGAACAGCTTGCCGCGCGCCTGGAGAGTCTCCAGCGAGTAGGTCAGCGCCTTGCCGGTCTCGATCGAAACCAGAACGCCGTTCAGGCGGCCGGACATGGTGCCTGGCTTCATGGTGTCGTAGCGATCGAAGATCGAGGTCAGGATGCCGGCACCGTTGGTCAGGGTCAGGAACTGGTTACGGAAACCGATCAGACCGCGAGCCGGTACGTTGTACTCCAGGCGGACACGGCCCTTGCCATCCGGCGCCATGTTGGTCAGGTCGCCCTTACGCAGGCCCATCTCTTCCATGACCTTGCCTTGCGACTCTTCAGGGATGTCGATGGTGACGTTCTCGAACGGCTCCTGCTTGACGCCATTCACTTCGCGGATGATCACTTCAGGACGGCCAACGGCCATCTCGAAGCCTTCGCGACGCATGGTTTCGATCAGTACCGACAGGTGCAGCTCACCACGGCCGGAAACCTTGAATTTATCAGCCGAGTCGCCTTCTTCAACGCGCAGTGCAACGTTGTACAGCAGCTCTTTGTCCAGACGCTCCTTGATGTTGCGGGAGGTCACGAACTTGCCTTCCTTGCCGCAGAACGGCGAATCGTTGACCTGGAAGGTCATCGAAACGGTCGGCTCGTCAACGGTCAGCGGCTTCATCGCCTCGACGTTGTTCATGTCGCACAGGGTGTCGGAGATGAACAGCTCGTCGAAACCGCTGATGCAGACGATGTCGCCAGCCTGGGCTTCTTCGACGTCGACACGGTGCAGGCCGTGGTGGCCCATCAGCTTCAGGATACGGCCGTTACGCTTCTTGCCGTCGACATCGATGGCGACAACCGGCGTGTTCGGTTTGATGCGACCACGGGCGATACGGCCAACGCCGATAACACCGAGGAAGCTGTTGTAGTCCAGTGCGGAGATCTGCATCTGGAACGGGCCGTCACGGTCAACAGCCGGCGCAGGTACGTTGTCGACGATCGACTGGTACAGCGGGGTCATGTCTTCGGCCATGGCGGTGTGGTCGAGACCGGCAATACCGTTCAGTGCGGAAGCGTAGACAACCTGGAAGTCCAGTTGGTCGTCGGTGGCGCCGAGGTTGTCGAACAGGTCGAAGATCTGGTCCAGAACCCAGTCAGGACGCGCGCCCGGACGGTCGACCTTGTTGATCACGACGATTGGCTTCAGGCCAGCTTCGAAAGCCTTCTTCGTCACGAAGCGGGTTTGCGGCATCGGGCCGTCTTGTGCGTCGACCAGCAGCAGCACGGAGTCGACCATCGACATTACACGCTCGACCTCGCCACCGAAGTCGGCGTGGCCGGGGGTGTCGACGATGTTGATGTGGTAGCCGTTCCAGTTGATGGCGGTGTTTTTCGCCAGGATGGTAATGCCGCGCTCTTTTTCCTGGTCGTTGGAGTCCATGACGCGCTCGTCGTTGAGCTCGTTACGCTCCAGGGTGCCGGACTGGCGCAGGAGTTTGTCGACCAGGGTGGTTTTACCATGGTCAACGTGGGCGATGATGGCGATGTTACGCAGATTTTCGATCACAACTGTATCTCGATCAGAGGATTCGGTTGCCACCCAGTGTAGGTGGCCAATATGTACGGTTTGAGGCTCAGCGGGCCCGGTGGTCGGGAGGGCGATGGCGGATACTGCCGCCATACAGCCCTGGCGTCTTATGTCGGACGATAAACACGCACATTGGCATGTCCCTCACTGAGCAGGTGGTGTGCGTGCAGACGGCTCATCACACCCTTGTCGCAATACAGCAGGTACTGGCGCGTCTCATCGAGATGCTTGAACTTGCTGTTGATCGCGTAGAACGGCAGTGCCTGGACTTCGACGCCTTCGAGCACCAGGGGTTCGTCTTCCTGGGCATCGGGGTGACGAATGTCGATGACGATCTGGCCGGGCAAGGCCTCGGTCACTTCCTCGATCTCGATATCCTTGCCCAGCTCGTCGATCACGTGGTCGATGGAGATGAACTTGGCGCGCTCCAGGGCGCGCTCGAGCACGGCCATGTCGAATTGCTTTTCTTCATGCTCCATGCGGTGACGCTTGGCATGGGTGGTCGGGTTCACCGAGATCACGCCGCAGTACTCAGGCATGTGCTTGGCGAAGTCGGCGGTGCCGATTTCGGTGGCCTGGTCGATGATGTCCTGCTTGTGGCTGGCCAGCAGTGGGCGCAGCACCAGCTTGTCGGTGGCCGAGTCGATGATCGACAGGTTGGGCAGGGTCTGGCTGGAAACCTGGGAGATCGCCTCGCCGGTGACCAGGGCGTCGATTTCCAGGCGGTCGGCCATGCGCGCGGCCGCGCGCAGCATCATGCGCTTGAGCGTCACGCCCATGTAGCTGTTGTCGACCTTGTTGAGAATCTCGCCGACCACTTCCTCGAACGGCACGCTGATGAACAGCACGCGCTGGCTGCTGCCGTACTTCTTCCACAGGAAGTGGGCCACTTCCATCACGCCCAGTTCGTGGGCGCGGCCACCGAGGTTGAAGAAGCAGAAATGGGTCATCAGGCCGCGACGCATCATCTGGTAGGCCGCCACGGTGGAGTCGAAGCCACCGGACATCAGCACCAGCGTTTGCTCCAGGGCGCCCAGCGGGTAGCCGCCGATGCCGTTGTGCTGGTTATGGATCACGTAGAGGCGCTGGTCGCGGATCTCGATGCGCACCAGCACTTCCGGCTTCTTCAGCTCGATACCGGCGGCGCCGCACTGCTGGCGCAGCTGGCTGCCGACGTAGCAGTCGACGTCCATCGAGGTGAAGTCGTGATGGCCGCCGCGCTTGCAGCGCACGGCGAAGTGCTTGCCGGCCAGCAGGTGACCGAAATGGTGCTTGCATTTGGCGACGATGTCGTCGAAGTCGCCCAGTGGGTACTCCTCGACCTGCAGGAAGTGGGTGATACCCGGGGTGCAGGTGAGGCGCTCGATCATTTCACGCTGGACTTTCTCGTCCTCGACGCGGGTGACCACCTCGAGGTTGTCCCAGACACCATCAACCGCGAGCTCGGGATCCAGGTCCTTGAGCACGTTGCGGATGTTCTTGGCGAGCTGGCGGATGAAGCGCTTGCGCACCGGCCGGCTCTTGATGGTGATCTCTGGGAAGACTTTGACGATAAGTTTCATTGGTTTAACAGCGCGCGCAGGGCCTGCCGAAAATGAGGGGCGCGAATTATAGCGGAAATTGCTCAAGGTTTGAGCAACTTTTGTACAGAAGGTTTGATTTGCCGAGCCCAAACCATGCGCTGCACCTGTAGGAGCCGGCTTTGCCGGCGAATGGGCCAGCCCAGGCACTGCAAGGTGATCGCCAGGATCGATGCAGGGCGTTAAGTCCTGGGCTGCCCATGTGGCCGCATTCGCCGGCAAAGCCGGCTCCTACAGTGGGGAGGCGTTAGCCAGGCACTGGGCGCACCAATATAGTGCACGTCAATTTGATTACGCCCTCAATGCGTGCACGCTTCCCTTCTGCGGCTACGCTAAATGCCCGTCAACGCCGGGTTTTATCCCGGCCTCGCCATTTTTGGGCACTGGCATGCAATTTGCTCCCTTGTGAGGCAGGTAAGCTTGGCCGACTATCCGCGCCCGGCGACACCCTTTTTCCAGGGCAGCGGCCAACCGCGCTCTAGACCATCCGGAGGACAACATGTCGAAGTCGGTTCAACTCATCAAAGATCATGACGTCAAGTGGATTGATCTGCGTTTCACGGACACCAAAGGCAAGCAGCACCACGTCACCATGCCGGCTCGCGATGCGCTGGAAGACGACTTCTTCGAAATCGGCAAGATGTTCGACGGCTCGTCGATCGAAGGCTGGAAAGGCATCGAAGCCTCCGACATGATCCTGCTGCCGGATGACGCCTCCGCCGTGCTGGACCCGTTCACCGAAGAGCCGACCCTGATCCTGGTCTGCGACGTGATCGAGCCGTCCACCATGCAAGGCTACGACCGCGACCCACGCGCCATCGCCAAGCGCGCCGAAGAGTACCTGAAGACCACCGGTATCGGTGACACCGTCTTCGTCGGCCCGGAGCCTGAGTTCTTCATCTTCGACCAGGTCAAGTTCAAGTCGGACATCTCCGGCTCGATGTTCAAGATCTACTCCGAGCAAGGCTCCTGGATGACCGACCAGGACGTCGAAGGCGGCAACAAGGGCCACCGCCCTGCCGTCAAAGGCGGCTACTTCCCGGTTCCGCCGTGCGACCACGACCACGAAATCCGTACCGCCATGTGCAACGCCATGGAAGAGATGGGCCTGGTCATCGAAGTTCACCACCACGAAGTGGCGACTGCCGGCCAGAACGAGATCGGTGTGAAGTTCAACACCCTGGTCACCAAGGCTGACGAAGTCCAGACCCTGAAGTACTGCGTGCACAACGTGGCCGACGCCTACGGCAAGACCGCCACCTTCATGCCGAAGCCGCTGTACGGCGACAACGGCTCGGGCATGCACGTGCACATGTCGATTTCCAAAGACGGCAAGAACACCTTCTCGGGCGAAGGCTATGCCGGCCTGTCCGATACCGCCCTGTACTTCATCGGCGGCATCATCAAGCACGGCAAGGCCCTGAACGGCTTCACCAACCCGGCCACCAACTCCTACAAGCGTCTGGTGCCAGGCTTCGAAGCCCCTGTGATGCTGGCCTACTCGGCCCGCAACCGTTCGGCCTCGATCCGCATCCCTTACGTTTCCAGCCCGAAAGCCCGCCGCATCGAGGCGCGCTTCCCGGACCCGGCGGCCAACCCTTACCTGTGCTTCGCCGCCCTGCTGATGGCCGGCCTGGACGGTATCCAGAACAAGATTCACCCAGGCGATGCCGCCGACAAGAACCTGTACGACCTGCCGCCTGAAGAGGCGAAAGAAATCCCGCAGGTTTGCGGCAGCCTGAAAGAAGCCCTGGAAGAGCTGGACAAGGGCCGTGCGTTCCTGACCAAGGGCGGCGTGTTCTCCGACGACTTCATCGATGCCTACATCGAGCTGAAGTCGGAAGAAGAGATCAAGGTCCGTACCTTCGTTCACCCGTTGGAATACGACCTGTACTACAGCGTTTGATGTAACGCCGCAGTGCTGAAACGGCCTCCCTCGGGAGGCCGTTTCTATTTGCGCGACAGCAGGTTCGGACTAAACCTATAGCCGCCTTCAAACATACATAGAGACTCAAGTCTCCATACCTCTCAGGAGACCGCCATGCGTATCCCCCTCGCCCTGACCTGCTGCCTTGCCTTGTCCGGCTGCGCCTCTCCACCGCCTTCCTCCCCTGCCCTCGGCCACCTGCTCGACACCATCGATCAGCGCCTGGACCTCGCCGAGGGAGTCGCCCTGCACAAGTGGGACCAACGCCAGGCGGTTCAGGCCAGCGCCCGCGAAGAACAAGTGCTGGCCAGTGCACGCCAGGCTGCACCTGCCCATCAGCTTGATCCGGCGCGCGCGGCAGCGTTCTTCGCCGACCAGATGGAGGCCAATAAACTGCTGCAGTATCAGCTGCTCGACAGCTGGCACCTTGCACGGCAAGCGCCCGGCCTCGCCCGACGGGACCTTGGCAAGGAGGTGCGCCCCGAACTGGACCGACTGCAAGAGCAACTGCTCGCCGCCCTCGCCCGCTTCGACCAGGCGATGCCAGGCGATTGCGCCACTCAGCTGGCCGACGCCCTGCAACAGCGCACGCACAACCCGGCTCGTCACCTTGCCTTGGTCCGCGCCAGCGGCCAGCTGTGCAAAACGCCGTGACCGCCCTATGCTCCATATTGGTGCACAACCAGATTGAACGCCCCATCATGCACCCCAATATGGGTCACAAGAATCGATAAACCAGGGTTTTCTGGCCTGTATTTGCGCATAGCCAGGGCTTAATCCGGATATTCCGCTTCTTTTCGGAGCCTTGGTTTGGTTCTTGCATTTTCACAGCATCCAGCACGTTATCCGTGCGCGCCCCTGGCCTGCCTCGGGGCGCCAATGTGCCAAAAGAGGTCAACGACGCCTTATGACCATCAGCGATGCACAGCACCGTCTGCTCCTGGACAATCTGACCACGGCCACGCTCCTGCTCAACGCCGAGCTGCGCCTTGAGTACATGAACCCGGCCGCGGAAATGCTTCTGGCCGTCAGCGGCCAGCGCAGCCACGGGCAGTTCATCAGCGAGCTGTTCACCGAGTCGACCGAGGCGCTCAACTCGCTACGCCAGGCGGTCGAGCAGGCGCATCCGTTCACCAAGCGCGAAGCCCAGCTCACTTCGCTGACCGGCCAGACCATCACTGTCGACTACGCCGTCACCCCGATCCTGCACCAGGGCCAGACCCTGCTGCTGCTCGAAGTGCACCCACGTGATCGTCTGCTGCGCATCACCAAGGAAGAAGCCCAGCTGAGCAAGCAGGAAACCACCAAGATGCTGGTGCGCGGCCTGGCCCACGAGATCAAGAACCCGCTGGGCGGAATACGTGGCGCGGCGCAGTTGCTGGCCCGGGAGCTTCCCGAGGACGGCCTGCGCGACTACACCAACGTGATCATCGAAGAAGCCGACCGTCTGCGTAACCTGGTCGACCGCATGCTCGGCTCCAACAAACTGCCGTCGCTGGCCATGACCAACATCCACGAAGTGCTCGAGCGCGTGTGCAGCCTGGTCGAGGCCGAAAGCCAGGGCTGCATCACATTGGTGCGCGACTACGACCCGAGCCTGCCGGACGTGTTGATCGACCGCGAGCAAATGATCCAGGCCGTGCTCAACATCGTGCGCAACGCCATGCAGGCCATCGGCGGCCAGAACGAGCTGCGCCTGGGGCGCATCGCCCTGCGCAGCCGCGCGGTGCGCCAGTTCACCATCGGCCATGTGCGCCACCGCCTCGTGGCCCGGGTCGAGATCGTCGACAACGGCCCGGGCATCCCCCCGGAGCTGCAGGACACCCTCTTCTACCCCATGGTCAGCGGCCGCCCGGACGGTACCGGGCTGGGCCTGGCCATAACCCAGAACATCATCAGCCAGCACCAGGGCCTGATCGAGTGTGAAAGCCACCCCGGCCATACCGCGTTCTCGATCTACCTGCCCCTGGAACAAGGAGCCACCGCCCCATGAGCCGAAGTGAAACCGTCTGGATCGTCGATGATGATCGCTCCATCCGCTGGGTCCTGGAGAAGGCCCTGCAGCAGGAGGGGATGACCACCCAGAGCTTCGACAGCGCCGACGGTGTCATGGGCCGCCTGGCCCGTCAGCAACCGGATGTGATCATTTCCGACATCCGCATGCCGGGGGCCAGCGGCCTCGACCTGCTGGCGCAGATCCGCGAGCAGCATCCGCGCCTGCCGGTGATCATCATGACCGCCCACTCCGACCTGGACAGCGCCGTGGCGTCGTACCAGGGCGGCGCCTTCGAGTACCTGCCCAAGCCGTTCGACGTCGACGAGGCGGTGTCGCTGGTCAAGCGCGCCAACCAGCATGCCCAGGAACAGCAGGCGCTGGACGTGCCGCAAGCGCTGGCCCGCACCCCCGAGATCATCGGCGAGGCACCGGCAATGCAGGAGGTGTTCCGCGCCATCGGCCGCCTCAGCCACTCCAACATCACCGTGCTGATCAATGGCGAGTCCGGCACCGGCAAAGAACTGGTGGCCCACGCCCTGCACCGCCACAGCCCGCGCGCGGCAGCGCCGTTCATCGCCCTGAACATGGCGGCCATCCCCAAGGACCTGATGGAGTCCGAGTTGTTCGGCCACGAGAAAGGCGCCTTCACTGGCGCCGCCAACCTGCGCCGTGGCCGTTTCGAGCAGGCCGACGGCGGCACGTTGTTCCTCGACGAAATCGGCGACATGCCCGCCGACACCCAGACCCGCCTGCTGCGGGTGCTGGCCGATGGCGAGTTCTACCGGGTCGGCGGCCATGTGCCGGTGAAGGTGGACGTGCGCATCATCGCCGCCACCCACCAGAACCTTGAGTCGCTGGTGCAGGCCGGCAAATTCCGGGAAGACCTGTTCCACCGCCTCAACGTGATCCGCATCCATATCCCGCGCCTGGCTGACCGGCGCGAAGACATCCCGGCCCTGGCCCGCCACTTCCTCGGCCGCGCCGCCCAGGAGCTGGCGGTCGAGCCTAAGCTGCTCAAGCCGGAAACCGAGGAATTCATCCGCAACCTGCCATGGCCGGGCAACGTGCGCCAGCTGGAGAACACCTGCCGCTGGATCACCGTGATGGCGTCCAGCCGCGAAGTCCTGGTCGGCGACCTGCCGCCGGAACTGCTCAACCTGCCTCAGGACGCCGCGCCGGTGACCAACTGGGAGCAGGCCTTGCGTCAGTGGGCCGACCAGGCTCTGGCCCGCGGCCAGTCGAGCCTGCTGGACAGCGCCGTGCCCAACTTTGAGCGGATCATGATCGAGACCGCGCTCAAGCATACCGCTGGGCGCCGCCGTGACGCGGCGGTGCTGCTGGGCTGGGGGCGTAACACCCTGACGCGCAAGATCAAGGAGTTGGGGATGAAGGTCGATGGCGGGGATGATGACGAGGGCGAGGATCACTAAGCCGAGCCGAAGCATCCATCCCGGGGCTGCTGCGCAGCCCTTCGCCGGCAAGCCGGCTCCTACAGGGATCGCGCGTGTAGGAGCCAGCCTTGTCGGCGAAGGGCCGCAAGGCGGCCCCAGTCGTTTCCAGGCCCATGCACCGATCCTGTGCCGCTTGCACCGTGTGCAGGCACAAACCCCATCAAAACCTGGCTAGACAGCCCTCAACGCCAGCATTTCCGGGCAACGAAAACCTGGCACGCCCCCTGCAATGGATACCGTATCTCCAGTTTCGGGGGCCTCGGTACAGGCAGGCCGGGATACCCCCTCTTTACTTCGCCATCCCGCAAGTTTCGGGGACCCTGGTACAGGCAGGCCGGGACATCCCCTCTTTTATTCGTGCAGCCTCACCTGCACCCGCCAACGCCCATCGTCCTCTGCACCGGTCCACTCACCGTGCAGGGGACGGGCGGCCACCACGCTCAGCACCAGCCCTTCTTCGCTTTTCTGCAGGCGCCAGCCCACCGGCTTGCCCTGCATCGTCAACTGGCCACGCTGGGCCTTGCCCTGGGCCTCGAACACCACCGCCACGGTGCCTTCGACATTCTCGCCGTGCAGCTTGGGCTCCTCGTTGAACCACAGGTCGAGGCCATCCTGCACCACCGTCACCTGCTCCAGCACCCGTTCCTCGGGCGTGGTCAGGCGGCCGATCATCAGCCCAACCATCAGCCCGACGATGGCCAGGGACAGGATCACCCGTGGGAACGCCTTCGAACGCAGATCCGGTTCGAGGGTAGAATGCTCGTCATCTTCACGCCTGGAGCCGTGCATGTTTCACGTCATCCTTTTTCAACCAGAAATTCCGCCGAACACCGGCAACATCATCCGCCTCTGCGCCAACAGCGGCTGCGCCCTGCACCTGATCGAGCCCATCAGCTTCGAACTGGACGACAAGCGCCTGCGCCGGGCGGGGCTGGATTACCATGAGTATGCCACGCTGAAGCGCCACGAGAGCCTGGCCGGATGCCTGGAAAGCCTGGGCAATCCGCGGCTGTTTGCCTTTACCACCAAGGGCTCGCACCCGTTCCACGAGGTCGCCTACCAACCCGGTGATGCCTTCCTGTTCGGCCCCGAGAGCCGCGGCCTGCCAGCCGAGGTGCTGGACAGCCTGCCGGCGGAGCAGCGCCTGCGCCTGCCGATGCGGCCGGGCTGCCGCAGCCTGAACCTGTCCAATACCGTGGCGGTGACGGTCTACGAGGCGTGGCGCCAGCAGGGCTTTGCCGGGAGTTGAGCGGGATCGCCGGCTTGCCGGCGAACAGTCCCGACAGGCAAGAAAAAAGCGCCCCTTGAGGCGCTTTTTCATGGCTTGCGGCCTTACTGCACAGTCGGCACTTCACCCGCTTCCTGCATGCGCTGCATCTCTTGCGCGTACAGGGCGTCGAAGTTGACCGGCGACAGCATCAGGGCCGGGAACGAACCGCGGGTCACCAGGCTGTCGAGGGTTTCACGGGCGTACGGGAACAGGATGTTCGGGCAGAACGCACCGAGGGTGTGACTCATGGAAGCAGCGTCGAGGTTGGCGATCAGGAAGATGCCTGCCTGCTGCACTTCGGCAATGAAGGCCACTTCGTCACCGTTCTTGACGGTCACCGAAAGCGTCAGCACCACTTCGTGGAAGTCGCCTTCCAGGGCTTTCTGGCGGGTGTTCAGGTCCAGCGAGACGCTGGGTTCCCACTGCTGGCGGAAGATCTGCGGGCTTTTCGGGGCCTCGAACGACAGATCGCGCACGTAGATGCGTTGCAGGGAGAATTGTGGGGCGTTGGCGTCAGTGGCGCCATTGGTCTGTTGCTCGGTCATGGCAGATCCTTTTCCTAATGTTCTTGAATGCAGTGCGAATCAGGCCGCCAGCAGCGCGTCGAGCTTGCCCGCGCGCTCCAGGGCATAGAGGTCATCGCATCCACCGACGTGCGTGCTGCCGATCCAGATCTGTGGCACCGAGGTGCGGCCGGCCTTCTGGCTCATCTCGGCGCGAACCTGGGGTTTGCCGTCGACCTTGATCTCCTCGAACGCCACGCCCTTGCTCTCGAGCAGGTACTTGGCGCGCATGCAGTAGGGGCAGTAGTCGCTGGAATAAACGATGACGGGCTTCATATCACTTCACCAGGGGCAGGTTATCGGCTTTCCAGCTGGAAACGCCACCGCTGAGCTTGGCGGCGGTGAAACCAGCCTTGAGCAGCTCGCGGCAAAGGGTGCCGGACTGCTGGCCCATCGCGTCGACGACGATCAGGGTCTTGTCTTTGTGTTTTTCCAGCTCGGTCATGCGGCCGGCGACTTTGTCCTGCGGAATGTTCAGCGCACCGACGATATGCCCGGCCGAGTACTCCTTCGATGGGCGGATATCGATCACCACGGCCTTTTCAGCATTGACCAGGGCGGTCAGCTGGCCGTTGCTCAGGCTCTGGCCGCCGCGGCGGACTTCGTTGATCAACAGCAGGATCAGCAGGACGACGAAGATCGCCACCAGGATGAAGTGATCTGTCGCGAATTGAATCAGGTGAGCAACCATCAGGGGTGTTCCAGGCGATTGAAAATGGCGGCCAGTATACACAGCCCCCCATGACCACCAAAGCCCACCGGGCCGGCCGGAAAACCACCTTCACGCTCCATATCCGACCGCGCTGGTCGGGCAAGGGGAGGAATATTCGCCGCCACTGGCGGATTTGCCCTAAAATGCGTGTCTTTATCATCTTTGAACAACCGTGAGTTTGATTGATGACGAGTACGCCTAAACCCCTGGTCCTGATCATCCTGGATGGCTTCGGTCACAGCGAAAGCCCCGAATACAACGCCATCTTCGCCGCCAACACACCGGTCTACGACCGCCTGCGCGCCACCCAGCCGCACGGTTTGATCTCCGGTTCCGGCATGGACGTGGGCCTGCCCGACGGGCAGATGGGCAACTCCGAAGTCGGTCACATGAACCTCGGCGCCGGCCGCGTGGTGTATCAGGACTTCACCCGGGTGACCAAGGCCATCCGTGACGGCGAATTCTTCGAAAACCCCGTGCTCACTGGCGCGGTGGACAAGGCGGTCACCGCTGGCAAGGCCGTGCACATCCTCGGCCTGCTCTCCGACGGCGGCGTGCACAGCCACCAGGACCACCTGGTCGCCATGGCCGAGCTGGCCGCCCAGCGTGGCGCCGAGAAGATCTACCTGCACGCCTTCCTCGACGGCCGCGACACGCCGCCACGCAGCGCCCAGTCGTCGATCGAACTGCTCGACGCCACCTTCGCCAAGTTGGGCAAGGGCCGCATCGCCAGCCTGATCGGCCGCTACTACGCCATGGACCGCGACAACCGCTGGGACCGCGTCAGCGCCGCCTACAACCTGATCGTCGACAGCGCCGCTGAATACACCGCCGACAGCGCCGTGGCAGGGCTTGAAGCCGCCTATGCGCGCGATGAAAGCGACGAGTTCGTCAAGGCCACGCGCATTGGCGAAGCGGTCAAGGTCGAAGACGGCGACGCCGTGATCTTCATGAACTTCCGCGCCGACCGCGCCCGCGAGCTGTCGCGCGTGTTCGTCGAGGCGGACTTCAACGAGTTCCCCCGCGCGCGCCTACCGAAACTGGCCGCCTACATCGGCCTCACCCAGTACTCGGCGAAGATCCCGGCCCCGGCGGCGTTCGCCCCGGCCAGCCTGAACAACGTGCTCGGCGAGTACCTGGCCAAGCACGGCAAGACGCAACTGCGCATCGCCGAGACCGAGAAGTACGCCCACGTCACCTTCTTCTTCTCCGGAGGCCGAGAAGAGCCGTTCGAGGGCGAAGAACGCATCCTGATCCCGTCGCCGAAGGTCGCCACCTACGACCTGCAGCCAGAAATGAGCGCCCCCGAGGTCACCGACCGCATCGTCGAGGCCATCGAGCAGCAGCGCTACGACGTGATCGTGGTCAACTACGCCAACGGCGACATGGTTGGCCACACCGGCGTGTTCGAGGCGGCGGTCAAGGCGGTAGAAGCGCTGGACGGCTGCGTCGGTCGAATCGTCGAGGCCCTGGACAAGGTGGGTGGCGAAGCGCTGATCACCGCCGACCACGGCAACGTCGAGCAGATGGAAGACGAGTGCACCGGCCAGGCGCACACCGCCCACACCACCGAGCCTGTGCCGTTCATCTATGTCGGTAAGCGCAGTGTCACAGTCCGCGAAGGCGGCGTGCTGGCCGATGTCGCACCGACCATGCTCAAGCTGCTGGGGCTGGAAAAGCCTGCGGAAATGACCGGTACCTCTATTCTGGTCGATGCCTGATCGGAGCCCGTTCGCCGGCAAGCCTGCCCCTACAAATGACTCGTAGGCGCCGGCTTGCCGGCGAACGGGACCGGTAAAACATACGAGTTCCAGACCAACGCCCCGCCGCACACGCCGCGGGGCGTTTTTTTTGCAGGCCCACGCGGGCATACTAGGCCAGTCTCCATCCCTGGTACGCCAAACCTCATGCTCCGCGCCCTCTTCTTACTAGCCCTGTCATGCCTGCTCGCCCCGGCCTTCGCTGCCGACGAGCGCGCGCAGACCCAGCAACAGCTGGACGCCACCCGCCAGGACATCGCCGAGCTGAAAAAAATGTTGGGCAAGCTCCAGGAGGAGAAATCCGGCGTGCAGAAAGACCTCAAGGCCACCGAAACCGACATCGGCAACCTTGAAAAGCAGGTGGAGGCACTGCAACAAGAACTAAAAAAGACCGAGGGCGAGCTGGAGCGCCTTGATCACGAGAAAAAAAAACTCCAGAGCGCGCGCAGTGAACAACAGCGACTGATTGCCATCCAGGCCCGTTCCGCCTACCAGAACAACGGCCGCGAGGAATACCTCAAGCTGCTGCTCAACCAGCAGAACCCGGAAAAGTTCGCCCGCACACTGTCTTATTACGACTACCTGAGCAAGGCGCGCACCGAGCAGTTGCGCACCTTCAACGAAACCCTGCGCCAACTGGCCAACGTCGAACAGGACATCGGCCGCCAGCAGGAGCAGTTGCTGGCGCAGCGCGCCGACCTCGACAGCCGCCGCCAGGCCCTCGAAAGCGAGCGCGGCAAGCGCCAGCAGGTGCTGGCCAAGCTCAACAGCGACATGAAGGAACGCGACCAGAAGCTCCAGGCCCGCGAGCAGGACCAGGCAGACCTGGGCAAGGTGCTCAAAACTATCGAGGAAACCCTCGCCCGCCAGGCCCGCGAGGCTGAAGAAGCTCGCCAGCGTGCCCTGCTGGCCAAGCAGGAAGAAGAAAAGCGGCGCAAGGAGCAAGCGCTGGCCGCCGCCCGCGACAACCCCCCCGAGGAGGCCCCGAAAAAGGCCCGCACCACGCTGGGGCCGGTGGTTTCCAGTGACGGTGCCAGCTATGGCGGGGCATTTTCCGCGGCCCGGGGAAAACTTCCGTGGCCGGTCAATGGTCGACTGTTGGCACGCTTCGGCGATACCCGTGGTGGCGACGCCCGGGCCAAGTGGGACGGCGTGATGATCGGCGCCAGCGCGGGCACCCAGGTGCGCGCCGTGCATGGCGGGCGCGTGGTGTTCGCCGACTGGTTGCGTGGCGCCGGACTTCTGGTCATCCTCGACCATGGCAATGGTTACCTGAGCCTGTACGGCCACAATCAGAGCCTGCTCAAGAGCGCCGGTGACATCGTCAAGGCCGGCGAGGCGATCTCCACCGTCGGCGACAGCGGCGGCCAAGACAGCGCCGGGCTGTATTTCGCGATTCGCCAGCAGGGCCGGCCCAGCGATCCCGCGCAATGGTGCCGAGGCTAGATGCCAACTACTTTTACGGCGCAGCCACGTGCGCTGCGCCGATGCTCCCACGGGAGCGCCAACAGGATCAGGAGTTCGTTCGACATGCTGCACTCGCCTCGCCTCTCTCAACTGGCCCTGACCATCGCCCTGGTCGTCGGCGCGCCCCTGGCCACCGCCGCCGAGCCGGTCAAGCCCGCGGCCAAGCCGGCCACGGTGCCGGCCACCGAGGTGACCGCCAAGGCACCCCTGCCCCTGGAGGAGCTGCGTACCTTCGCCGAGGTCATGGACCGCATCAAGGCCGCCTATGTCGAACCCGTGGATGACAAGACGCTGCTGGAGAACGCCATCAAGGGCATGCTCAGCAACCTCGACCCACATTCTGCCTACCTCGGCCCCGAGGACTTCCAGGAACTGCAGGAAAGCACCAGCGGCGAGTTCGGCGGGCTGGGTATCGAAGTCGGCCAGGAAGACGGCTTCATCAAGGTGGTCTCGCCCATCGACGACACCCCGGCCTCCCGCGCCGGCGTGCAGGCTGGCGACCTGATCGTCAAGATCAACGGCGCCCCGACCCGCGGTCAGACCATGACCGAAGCGGTCGACAAGATGCGCGGCAAGGTCGGCGAGAAGATCACCCTCACGCTGGTGCGCGACGGCGGCACGCCCTTCGACGTGACCCTGGCCCGCGCGGTGATCCAGGTCAAGAGCGTGAAGAGCCAGCTGCTGGAGAACGACTACGGCTACATCCGCATCACCCAGTTCCAGGTCAAGACGGGCGACGAGGTGGGCAAGGCCCTGGCCAAGCTGCGCAAGGATAACGGCAAGAAGCTACGCGGCGTGGTGCTCGACCTGCGCAACAACCCCGGCGGCGTGCTGCAGGCCGCGGTGGAGGTGGCCGACCACTTCCTCACCAAGGGCCTGATCGTCTACACCAAAGGGCGCATCGCCAACTCCGAGCTGCGCTTCTCCGCCGACCCGGCCGACGCCAGCGAAGGCGTGCCATTGGTAGTGCTGATCAACGGCGGCAGCGCCTCGGCCTCGGAGATCGTTGCTGGTGCCCTGCAAGATCAGAAACGCGCCGTGCTGATGGGCACCGACAGCTTCGGCAAAGGTTCGGTGCAGACCGTGCTGCCGCTGGCCAACGACCGTGCGCTCAAACTCACCACCGCGCTGTACTTCACCCCCAATGGCCGCTCGATCCAGGCCCAGGGCATCGTGCCCGACATCGAAGTGCGCCCGGCCAAGCTCACCACAGAGGCCGACAACGACAATTTCAAGGAAGCCGACCTGCAGGGTCACCTGGGCAACGGTAACGGTGGCGCCGATCGCCCGACCGGCAGCAGCAAGCGCAAGGATCGCCCGCAGGACAACGACTTCCAGCTCAGCCAGGCCCTCAGCCTGCTCAAGGGCCTGAACATCACCAAGGGCAACTGACCGCTTCCCATGCGTTATCTGCTGTGCACGCTGTTCTGCCTCATGCTCGGTGCCGCCCAGTCGGCGCCGGGCAAGGCCTACATGAGCATCATCATCGACGACCTGGGCCAGAGCGACGAGCGCGACAACCGCACCCTCGCCCTGCCCGGCCCTGTCACGATGGCGATCATGCCCGACACCCCGCATGCCACCCGCTTCGCCCGCCAGGCGCACAAGGCCGGGCGCACGGTGATCCTGCACATGCCCATGGACCCGGCCACCGGGCCCTACGCCTGGCACCCCGGCATTGCCCTCGACGAGCTGGCCAGGCGCCTGGATGCCGCCCTGGCCAAGGTGCCCTACGCTGCCGGTATCAACAACCACATGGGCAGCCGCATGACTGCCCAACGCGAGCCCATGACCTGGTTGATGGGTGAATTGCAGCGCCGCCACCTGTTCTTCGTCGACAGTCGCACCAGCGCCGCCACTGTGGCGGCGGCCGAAGCACAGGCCGTCGGCCTGGCTCATGTGTCGCGGGATGTCTTCCTGGATGACGAACGTACCACCGAAGCCATCACCGGCCAGTTGCGCCAAGGCATCGAGCTGGCGCGCAAGCAAGGCTCGGCGGTGCTGATCGGCCACCCCTACCCACAGACTCTGGAAGTGCTGGAACGCGAAATCCCCCGGCTCGAGGGCCAGGGGATCGAGCTGGTCAACCTGCGGCAGATGATCGCCGAACGTGGCAACCAGGCCATGCCCGCCCATGGCAGGCATGGGGTCTACAGCAATCACTGAATCGTCAGTCGAACGGTATCAGTCTTGACGTATTGCCTGGCCAACCTGAGCACCGACTCGATCTGCCCTACCAGTTTGCGCCCCTGCCCCACCAACCTGCCGGAGTCGATAGCTGGCGCAGGTTGTGGATCGCTTGGGGTAACGTCCTCGACCCAGTCCTCACCCTGACGACGGAACGTCTTGAGCACCGCCTTGCGCAAGCCCACCTCGGGATGACCTGCTCGAGGCCACGGCCGACTGAAACGAAAAGGCCCGGTTCTCGCGAACCGGGCCTTTGCCTGACATCAGCCGTTATCAGCTGTACACACGCCCCAGCAGCTGGCGGTGGCTTTCGAACTGGTCCAGCACGTCACGCACGATCTGCTCGCGGGTGAAGCCCATCAGGTCGTACTCCTGGCTGCCATCGTGCAGGTACACCTCGGCACGGTAGAAGCGCTGGCGCACTTCCGGCTCGCCCTCGACCGGCGCTTCGCTTGGCGCGGCCATGTAACCGTCCAGGCTGGCTTCGTAGACGAAGGGGTTGCCCTCTTCCATCATCACCCGCAGGCCCATCATGTTGCGCGACTGGCCAACACGGGTCTCGACCTCGAAGCCCAGCGTGCGCAGCTGCTCGGCGGCTTCTTTCAGCGCCGGGCTGACCTGCTTGTCCATGAAGCGCTGCACCACGGCCTGGGTGGGTTGCAGGTCCAACTGGCTGAGGCGCTCGCTGAAGCCACGGCGGCCGCGGGCAGCCAGCTCGGCACGCTCGCTCTCCACCGCGACGTCCTGCTTCATGGCCTTCATCAGACCAAACATGAACAGCACCAGGACCACCGAGAACGGCAGGCCGGCCAGTACCACCATGGTCTGCATGGCTTCGAAGTTACCGGCGAACAGCAAGCCGATGGTGACCAGGGTGATGACCACCGACCAGAACACCACCATCCAGTGCGGGGCGTCTTCGTCGACCTTGCCGCCTTTGCACGACAGGTTGGCCATCATCACCGCGCCGGAGTCGGCAGGGGTGAGGAACAGCACGAAGCCGACGAACACCGCCACACCGATGACGATCTTGGCGGCCGGGAAGAATTCCAGCAGCTGGTAGATCGACATCGACGGCTGTTCGAGCGCGGTCTTGCCCAGCTCCACCGCGCCCTGGTTGATCACCAGGTCCAGCGCGGTGTTGCCGAAGATCGACAGCCAGGCCAGGGTGAAGCCCAGCGGGATCAGCAGCACGCCGCTGACCAGTTGGCGCACGGTGCGGCCCTTGGAGATACGGGCGATGAACATGCCGACGAACGGGCCCCAGGAGATCCACCAAGCCCAGTAGAACACGGTCCACAGGCCCAGCCAGCGCTCGGACTTGTCGTTGTCGCCTTCGTAGACATAGAGGTCAAAGGTCTTCAGCACGACACCGTTGAGGTAGTCGCCGATGTTCTGCACGAAGCCGTTGAGCAGGTGCAGGGTGTTGCCGGCCAGCAGCACGAAGATCAGCAGGCCGCTGAACAGCAGGATGTTCAGGTTGGACAGGCGGCGGATGCCGTTCTCCACGCCGGACACCGCGGCCACGGTGGCAACGCCGGCCATGACCAGGATCACCACCAGCAGGTTGGTCTTGCTGTGGTCCATGCCAAACAGGTATTCCAGCCCCGAGGCCACCTGCATCGAGCCGATGCCCAGATTGGTCACCAGGCCCAGCAGGGTGACGAACATGCCGAAGATGTCCACGGCATGGCCCGCGCCACCCTTGACCCAACGCTCACCGACCAGCGGGTACAGCGCCGAGCGCAGTGCCAGCGGCTGGTTGTGACGGTAGGCGAAGTAACCCACGGCCAGGCCGACCAGGGCGTAGATCGCCCAGCCATGCAGGCCCCAGTGCAGGAAGGTCAGTTGCAGGCCCTGGCGCGCGGCCTCGAGGCTGGCAGGGGTGCCTTGCGGTGGGTTGAAGTAGTGGTCCAGCGGCTCGGAGGCGCCGAAGTACAGCAGCGAAATACCGATACCGGAGGAGAACAGCATGCCGGCCCAGGCGCCGTAGCTGAAGTCGGGGGTGTCGTCCTTGCCGCCCAGCTTGAGCTTGCCGAAGTCGGAGAAGGCCAGGTAGACGACGAACAGCAGGTAACCACAGATCACCAGCATGTAGTACCAGCCGAAGGTACGGGTCAGCCATTTCTGGGCGACGCCCAGCACCTGGCCGGCGGTTTCGGGTACAGCGATCAGCAAGGCAGTCAGAACGAGGATCATCATCGCCGAGGTGAAGAACACCACGCGATTGACCCGTACCCGCTCGGCGGGAGGCTTTGTCAGGGAGGCAGAACTCATTGCACGAATGCTCCGGGCAGTGCGGCAGTGGAGGCTAAACAGTTATTTCCCACGCAATTGGTGCAATAGCCCTACTGCGCAAGGTGTTATAAAAGCACCCTGGAAACCGTGATCCCGAATCGAAACGCTGCAAAAAAAACAGACCGGCCGCCTGTCGCCTTGCCGCGCACTCAGCAGAAGGTGCGCGCATTCGCCACAGACCACCTGGCCCGCTCCAAGGGCCGACCGCGCAGTCCATGACCGCTCGGCAGAATCTGTCCTTTGCATCGCTCATGCCCGTCAACGCCTTGTATTCCGGGGGTTACACGATTTCCTGGGGTGTCGATTCGTGTCCTCTTGACCGTCCTGAAAACTGTCAATGGCACAAATTGTCGCAGAGCTTATTCTTTATTGATTGAACGTTCAATCAAAACAAAATAGACTGGCCTTCGCCGAGGTAGCCGCTTGTCGTCTGCCCGCAGGCCTGAGGAGATAGCAAGATGCCCAAGGTCGGTATGCAACCCATCCGCCGCCAGCAGTTGATCGAAGCCACGCTACAGGCGGTCGATCAGGTCGGACTGGGCGATGCCAGCATTGCGCTGATTGCCCGTTTGGCCGGGGTGTCGAACGGCATCATCAGTCACTACTTTCAGGACAAGAACGGCCTGATCGCAGCGACGATGCGCTACATAATGAACATGCTCAACGAGGGTGTGATCGCCCGTCGTCAGGCACTCACGGACGACAGCCCGCGTGCCCACCTGAAGGTGATCATCGAAGGCAACTTCGATGCGAGCCAGGTGAATGGCCCGGCAATGAAAACCTGGCTGGCCTTCTGGGCCTCCAGCATGCACCAGCCGTCTTTGCACAGGTTGCAGCGGATCAACGATCACCGCCTGTATTCCAACCTGTGCTGCCAGTTCCGCCGCGTCCTGCCGCTCTACCATGCGCGCAAGGCTGCCCGCGGGCTGGCGGCCCTGATCGACGGCCTGTGGCTGCGTGGCGCCCTGTCGGGGGATGCATTCGACACCGACCAGGCGATACGAATTGCTTACGAATACATGGATCTACAACTGGCTAAACAGCAGTCCCTGGGCACAACCGACCAGGCCTCTGAACAGCCGCGCGCAGCGACCAGCCAACCGGCAGGAGCGTGACGCGGCAGCCAACCACACACTGCACTTGCGAGGACACTATGGCCCGTTTCGGAACGCAAAAACTCTACATTGATGGCGCTTACGTCGACGCTGGCAGCGACGCCACCTTCGAAGCCATCAACCCGGCCACCGGCGAAGTCCTCGCCCATGTGCAGCGCGCGACCCAAGCCGACGTCGAAAAAGCCGTCGAAAGCGCCGAGCGTGGCCAGAAAGTCTGGGCCGCGATGACCGCCATGCAGCGTTCGCGCATCCTGCGTCGCGCCGTCGACATCCTGCGCGAGCGCAACGACGAGCTGGCCATGCTGGAAACCCTGGACACCGGCAAGTCGTATTCGGAAACCCGCTACGTCGACATCGTCACCGGCGCCGACGTGCTGGAGTACTACGCTGGCCTGGTACCGGCCATCGAAGGTGAGCAGATCCCGCTGCGCGAATCGTCCTTCGTCTACACCCGCCGCGAACCGCTGGGCGTGACCGCCGGTATCGGCGCCTGGAACTACCCGATCCAGATCGCCCTGTGGAAATCCGCCCCGGCCCTGGCCGCCGGCAACGCGATGATCTTCAAGCCGTCGGAAGTCACCTCGCTGACCACCCTGAAACTGGCCGAGATCTTCACCGAAGCCGGCCTGCCGAACGGTGTGTTCAACGTCCTGACCGGCAGCGGCCGTGAAGTCGGCACCTGGCTGACCGAGCACCCGCGCATCGAGAAAGTCTCCTTCACCGGCGGCACCACCACCGGCAAGAAAGTCATGGCCAGCGCCTCCAGCTCCTCGCTGAAGGAAGTGACCATGGAACTGGGCGGCAAGTCGCCGCTGATCATCTGCGACGACGCCGACCTGGACAAGGCCGCCGACATCGCCATGATGGCCAACTTCTACAGCTCCGGCCAGGTCTGCACCAACGGCACCCGCGTGTTCGTGCCTGCCGCGATGAAGGCCGCCTTCGAAGCCAAGATCGCCGAGCGCGTCGCCCGCATCCGTGCCGGCAACCCGGAAGACGAGAACACCAACTTCGGCCCGCTGGTCAGCTTCCAGCACATGGAAAGCGTGCTGGGCTACATCGCCAAGGGTAAAGAAGAAGGCGCCCGCGTACTGTGCGGCGGTGAGCGTCTGACTGCCGGTGACTTCGCCAAGGGCGCCTTCGTGGCCCCGACCGTGTTCACCGACTGCACCGACGACATGACCATCGTCAAGGAAGAGATCTTCGGCCCGGTGATGAGCATCCTCACCTACGAGACCGAAGAAGAAGTCATCCGCCGCGCCAACGACACCGAGTACGGCCTGGCCGCCGGCGTGTGCACCAACGACATCAGCCGCGCCCACCGCATCATCCACAAGCTCGAGGCGGGTATCTGCTGGATCAACGCCTGGGGCGAGTCGCCGGCAGAGATGCCGGTTGGCGGCTACAAGCAGTCGGGCGTCGGCCGTGAGAACGGCGTCAGCTCGCTGGCTCAATACACTCGCATCAAGTCGGTCCAGGTCGAGCTGGGCGGCTACAACTCGGTTTTCTAAGCCCTGTCTAGCCACGCCCGTGCCTTCGCGCACGGGCGTTTCCGCTCCCTGACCACCGCCAACGAGGGTACTTTTCATGTCCCAAGAATTCGACTACATCATCGTCGGTGCCGGCTCGGCCGGTAACACCCTGGCCACCCGCCTGACCGAAGACGCCAGCGTCTCCGTGTTGCTGCTGGAAGCCGGTGGCCCCGACTACCGCTTCGACTTCCGCACCCAGATGCCGGCCGCCCTGGCCTTCCCACTGCAAGGCCGCCGCTACAACTGGGCCTACGAGACCGACCCGGAGCCGTTCATGGACGGCCGCCGCATGGAATGCGGCCGCGGCAAGGGCCTGGGTGGCTCCTCGCTGATCAATGGCATGTGCTACATCCGTGGTAACGCCATGGACTTCGACGGCTGGGCGGAACTGCCAGGCCTGGAAGACTGGACCTACCTGGACTGCCTGCCGTATTTCCGTAAAGCCGAAACACGCGACATCGGCCCGAACGACTACCACGGTGGCGAAGGCCCGGTCAGCGTGGCCACGCCGAAAGCCGGCAACAACCCGCTGTTCCACGCCATGGTCGAAGCCGGCGTGCAGGCTGGCTACCCGCGCACCGAAGACCTCAACGGCTACCAGCAGGAAGGCTTCGGCCCGATGGACCGTTCGGTCACCAAGAACGGCCGCCGCTCCAGTACCGCCCGCGGCTACCTGGACCAGGCCAAGAAGCGCCCGAACCTGACCATCGTCACCCACGCCCTGAGCGACCGCGTGCTGTTCGACGGCAAGCGCGCCATTGGCGTGAGCTACCTGGTAGGTGACAGCGAAGAGCGCGTCGAAGCCCGCGCGCGCAAGGAAGTCATCGTTTCCTCCGGCGCCATCGCCTCGCCGCAGTTGCTGCAGCGTTCCGGCGTCGGCCCGCGCGCCCTGCTGGAAAGCCTCGACATCCCGGTGGTCCACGACCTGCCGGGCGTCGGTGAGAACCTGCAGGACCACCTGGAACTGTACCTGCAGTACGCCTGCACCCAGCCGGTGTCGCTGTACCCATCGCTGCTGTGGTGGAACCAGCCGAAAATCGGTGCCGAATGGCTGTTCAACGGCACCGGCATCGGCGCCAGCAACCAATTCGAGGCCGGTGGCTTCATCCGCACCCGCCCTGAATTCAAGTGGCCGAACATCCAGTACCACTTCCTGCCGGTGGCGATTAACTACAACGGCTCGAACGGTGTGAAAGAGCATGGCTTCCAGGCGCACATGGGCTCCATGCGCTCGCCTGCTCGCGGTCGCATCCAGGCCAAGTCGAAAGACCCGCGCCAGCACCCAAGCATCCTGTTCAACTACATGTCCACCGAGCAGGACTGGCAGGAATTCCGCGATGGCATCCGCCTGACCCGTGAAATCATGGCCCAGCCTGCGCTGGACGCGTTCCGTGGTCGTGAGATCAGCCCGGGCGCCCACGTGCAAACCGATGAAGAGCTCGACAAGTTCATCCGCGAGCACGCCGAAACCGCCTTCCACCCGTCCTGCTCGTGCAAGATGGGCACCGACGACATGGCAGTGGTAGACGGCGAAGGCCGCGTGCACGGCATGCAGGGCCTGCGTGTGGTCGACGCGTCGATCATGCCGCTGATCATCACCGGCAACCTGAACGCCACCACGATCATGATCGCCGAGAAAATCTCGGACAAGATCCGTGGCCGCAAGCCGCTGCCGCGCAGCACCGCCAAGTACTATGTGGCGGGCGATGCACCGGTGAAGGGCAAGGCGCTGCGTGAAGTGAAGCAGGGTTGAACCTGCGCCGGCTCAATCGCGGATAAATCCCCTCCTACAGACGAGTAGCACCTTGTAGGAGCGGATTCATCCGCGAAGGGCCAGCACTGACCAGCACAAGAAAAGGCACCTCTCGAGGTGCCTTTTTTCATATGCGGAAACGCTTTACAGCCTGCCAATTCATCAGGTTAGAATCGATTGGCACGCGACCTGCTAGTTCACGCTTCAGGTCCTTTTCCCGCGATGTACCGGAGTACTGCCATTTGGATGCGAGCACCATCAACAGCCTGTTCCTGATCGGCGCCTTGCTGGTGGGGGCAAGTATTCTGGTCAGCTCGCTGTCATCGCGCCTGGGCATCCCCATTCTGGTCATCATCCTCGCTGTCGGCATGCTGGCCGGGGTCGACGGTGGCGGCATCATCTTCAACAACTACCCGACCGCCTACCTGGTGGGCAACCTGGCACTGGCGGTGATCCTGCTTGACGGTGGCTTGCGCACGCGGGTGGCGAGTTTCCGCGTGGCCCTGTGGCCGGCGTTGTCGCTGGCCACCGTGGGCGTGCTGATCACCACCGGGCTGACCGGTATGGTCGCCGCCTGGCTGTTCGACCTGAGCCTTATCCAGGGCCTGCTGATTGGCGCCATCGTCGGCTCCACCGACGCCGCGGCAGTGTTCTCGCTGCTCGGCGGCAAGGGCCTGAACGAGCGGGTCACCGCCACGCTGGAGATCGAGTCGGGCAGCAACGACCCCATGGCGGTGTTCCTCACCGTCACCCTGATCGACATGATCGCCAGCGGCCAGACCGGCCTGCACTGGAGCCTGCTCACCCACCTGCTGCGCGAGTTCGGTATCGGCGGCTTGCTGGGCCTGGGCGGCGGCTGGCTGATGCTGCAACTGGTCAACCGCATCAACCTGGCCGGCGGCCTGTATCCGATCCTGGTGGTGGCTGGCGGCCTGGTGGTGTTCTCCCTGACCAACGCCCTGCACGGCAGCGGCTTCCTGGCCGTCTACCTGTGCGGCCTGGTGCTGGGCAACAAGCCGATCCGCAGCCGCCACGGCATCCTGCACATGCTCGACGGCATGGCCTGGCTGGCGCAGATCGGCATGTTCCTGGTGCTGGGCCTGCTGGTCACGCCCCACGACCTGCTGCCCATCGCCCTGCCGGCGCTGGGCCTGGCGCTGTGGATGATCCTGTTCGCCCGACCGCTGTCGGTGATCGCCGCCCTGCTGCCGTTCAAGGCCTTCCATGGCCGCGAAAAGGGCTTCATCAGCTGGGTCGGCCTGCGCGGCGCGGTACCGATCATCCTGGCGGTGTTCCCGCTGATGGCCGGCCTGCCGGATGCCCAGCTGTTCTTCAACCTGGCGTTCTTCATCGTGCTGGTGTCGCTGCTGGTGCAAGGCACCAGCCTGCCGTGGATGGCCAAGCTGCTGAAGGTCACCGTGCCACCGGATCCGGCACCGATATCCCGCTCCGCGCTCGAAGTGCATGTCACCAGCGAGTGGGAGCTGTTCGTCTACCGCCTGGGCGCCGAGAAATGGTGCATCGGCGCGGCCCTGCGCGAACTGAAGATGCCCGAGGGCACGCGTATCGCCGCACTGTTCCGCAAAGAGCAACTGCTGCACCCCTCCGGCAGCACCGTGCTGGAAGTCGGCGACATGCTTTGCGTGATTGGCCACGAACACAACCTGCCGGCCCTGGGCAAGCTGTTCAGCCAGGCGCCACAGCGTGGCCTGGACCTGCGTTTCTTTGGCGACTTCGTCCTCGAAGGCGACGCCGAGCTGGGTGCAGTGGCCGCACTTTATGGTCTGAAACTCGACGGCCTGGACGCGAAAATGCCGCTGGCGCAGTTCATCCGACAGAAGGTCGGAGGCGCGCCAGTAGTAGGCGACCAGATCGAATGGCACGGCACGATCTGGACCGTCGCGGTCATGGATGGGAACAAGATCCAGAAAGTCGGCGTCAGATTCCCCGAAGGTACTCGACCCGGCCCTGGGTTGTTCCTCTAAACTCCGTTCTCTGCCTTGGTGTGCAAGTAGTCTGCCTATGTCCCTGCGCGTGTATTTGCGCACAGCCCTGATCGGGTTGTGCTTCGCCCTCTCGTTCGCCGCCACGGCCGCCGAGACCCCGACCACCGCCAGCATCCAGAACAGCCTCGACAAGATCGCCGAGCGCAAGCTGCCCGAAGCGGAGCAGAAGGCCTTGCAGCAGGTGCTGGAGCAAACCCTCGCCCTGCTCGCCAGCAAGGACGACAGCGACAAGAAGCTGGCCGCTCTCAAGCAGCAACTGGCCGATGCTCCGCAGCAGACCCGCGACAGCCAGCGCGAACTGACCAAGCTCAAGGATAGCAAGGCGCCGCCCGTGGCCCAGCGCTACGCCAACCTTGGTGTGCCGCAACTGGAGCAGATGCTCAGCGAGCGCAGCACGCAACAAGGCGAGTTGCAGAAGGCGCTGTCCGAAGCCAACAGCCTGATCATCAACTCGCAGACGCGGCCCGAGCGGGCCCAGGCCGAAATCAGCAACAACCAGACCCGCGCCCAGCAGATCAACAATGCGCTCAAGGCCGGCAAGGACAACGGCAAGCCCCTCAACACCGACCAGCGCAACCAGCTCAACGCCGAGCTCGCCTCGCTCAACGCCCTCACCCTGCTGCGCCGCCAGGAACTGGCCGGCAACAGCCTGCTGCAAGACCTGGGCAACGCCCAGCATGACCTGCTGATCGAACGTGCCGCCCGCCTGGAGCAGGAAATCCAGGACCTGCAGACGTTGATCAACGACAAGCGCCTGGCCCAGTCCCAGCAGGCCGTCACCCAGCAGTCGATCGAAGCGCAGAAAGCCGGTGGCAGCACACTGCTGGCCAACGAAAGCTCGGCCAACCTCAAGCTGTCCGACTACCTGCTCAAGAGCACCGACCGTCTCAACGAACTCACGCAACAGAACCTGCGCACCAAGCAGCAACTCGACAGCCTCACCCAGGCCGACCAGGCCCTCGACGAGCAAATCAACGTACTCAAGGGCAGCCTGCTGCTGTCGAAGATCCTCTACAAGCAAAAGCAGGCCCTGCCGCACCTGAAGGTCGACCGCGACCTGGCCGACCAGATCGCCGACATCCGCCTGTACCAGTTCGAGATCAACCAGCAGCGCGAGCAGATGAGCAGCCCCTCCAGTTACGTGGACCGGCTGCTGGCCAGCCAGCCCCAGGAGGACGTCACCCCGCAGCTGCGCAAGGCCTTGCTGGAAGTGGCGATCACCCGCGCGGACCTGCTCGAACGCCTGAACCGCGAGCTCTCGGCGCTGCTCAACGAATCGATCACCCTGCAACTGAACCAGAAGCAGCTGCTGGGCACCGCGCAGAACCTGCGCACCACCCTCGAAGAGCAGATGTTCTGGATCCCCAGCAACAAGCCGCTGGACTGGGAGTGGCTGCGCTACGTGCCCGAGCGCCTGACCGAGCAGGTCGCCAGCCTGCCCTGGGGCTCGGGGGTCAAGGAGCTGGGCGATGGCCTGAGCCAGCGCCCGTTGCTGTTCCTGCCGCTGCTGCTGGTGATCGGCGCGCTGCTGTGGAAGCGCAAGTACCTGTACCAGCGCCTGGGCAAGGTTCACCAGGACATCGGCCACTTCAAGCGCGACAGCCAGTGGCACACGCCCCAGGCAATCCTGATCAACATCCTCCTGGCCATGCCGGTGGCCCTGGCCCTGGCCCTGGGCAGCTATGCGCTGCAAATCGACGCCCGCGGCCAGAACGCCAACCTGGGCGCCGCGCTGTGGCAGATCGCCCAAGCCTGGCTGGTGTTCTACACCGCCTACCGCATCCTCGCCCCCGGCGGCGTGGCGGAGATCCACTTCCGCTGGCACAAGCCCCAGGTCGAGTTCCTGCGCGGCTGGGTGCGCCGGCTGGGCACCGTGGTGCTGGCCCTGGTGGGCGTGGTGGCGGTAGCCGAGCACCAGCCATCGGCACTGGCCGACGACGTGCTGGGCATCGGCGTGGTGCTGACCTGCTATGCGCTGATGGCCTGGCTGCTCAGCCGCCTGCTGTTGAGCAGCCCCGCGCACCGCAACACCTCGCTGTTCCGCAAGGCGGTCGGGGTGGCCTTCACCGCCCTGCCCATCGCCCTGTTCGTGGCGGTGTGCTTCGGCTACTACTACACCGCCCTCAAGCTCACCGACCGGCTGATCTACACCCTCTACCTGCTGCTGTTCTGGCTGGTGATCGAGGCCGCGTTCGTGCGCGGCCTGTCAGTGGCGGCGCGGCGCCTGGCCTACCAGCGCGCCCTGAGCAAGCGGCAGGCGGCCAAGGAAGGGCTGGACGGCGAAGTGGTGACCGAAGAACCGACCCTGGACATCGAGCAGGTCAACCAACAGTCCCTGCGCCTGATCCGCCTGGCCCTGCTGGGTGGCTTCATTGCCGGCCTGTACTGGGTGTGGGCGGACCTGATCAGCGTGTTCTCCTACCTCAACAACTTCACCCTTTACGAATACACCAGTGGCACCGGCGCCGCCGCCAGCATGGTGCCGATCAGCCTCGGCGACCTGCTTGGCGCGCTGGTGATCGTCGGTATTACCTTCGCCCTGGCCGGCAACCTGCCGGGCCTGCTGGAGGTGCTGGTGCTGTCGCGCCTGAACCTGGCCCAGGGCAGCGCCTACGCCACCACCACGCTGCTGTCGTACACCATTGTCGGCGTTGGTATCGTCAGCACCCTGTCGACCCTCGGGGTGAGCTGGGACAAGCTGCAGTGGCTGGTGGCGGCACTGTCGGTGGGCCTGGGCTTCGGCATGCAGGAGATCTTCGCCAACTTCATCTCCGGCATCATGATCCTGTTCGAGCGCCCGGTGCGCATCGGCGACACCATCACCATCGGCAACCTGTCCGGCACGGTGAGCAAGATCCGCATTCGCGCCACCACCATCACCGACTTCGACCGCAAGGACATCATCGTCCCCAACAAGACCTTCATCACCGGCCAACTGATCAACTGGTCGCTGACCGACACGGTCACCCGGGTGACGCTCAAGCTGGGGATCGACTACGGCTCGGACCTGGACCTGGTGCGCGACATCCTGCTCAAGGGTGCCCACGAGAACCCACGGGTGCTGAAGGACCCCGAGCCGATCGTGTACTTCCTCAACTTCGGCGAGAGCTCGCTGGACCACGAGTTGCGCATGCACGTGCGCGACCTGGGCGACCGCAACCCGACCCTGGACGAGTTGAACCGCTACATCAACCGCGAGTTCAAGGTGCACGACATCAAGATCTCGGTACGCCAGGTGGAGGTGTTCCTGATGGACCAGAAGGGCGGCAAGCAACAGCTGATCCCGATGGAACAACCCAAGCCAGATGGCACGGCGTCGGCCTGAGAACGCCCGAATACTTTATCCTGTGCACATTCGCTGCGAGGGCTTTGCCCTCGTTCGCCGGCAAGCCGGCTCCTACACCGCCCACCTGTAGGAGCCGGCTTGCCGGCGAAGGGCCGCACAGCGGCCCCCATGGCAACGCCACCCAGGAGCAGGCCCCGTGAAGTCCCTCGACCAACTCGTCTTCGACAACCGCTTCGCCCGCCTCGGCGACGCCTTCTCCACCCAGGTCCTGCCCGACCCGATCGCCGACCCGCGCCTGGTCGTGGCCAGCGAAGCGGCCATGGCCCTGCTCGACCTCGACCCGGCCCAGGCCGACCTGCCGGTGTTCGCCGAGCTGTTCAGCGGCCACAAGCTCTGGGAGCAGGCCGACCCGCGCGCCATGGTCTACTCCGGCCACCAGTTCGGCTCCTACAACCCGCGCCTGGGCGACGGCCGCGGCCTGCTGCTGGGCGAGGTGCGCAACGACGCCGGCGAGCACTGGGACCTGCACCTCAAGGGCGCCGGCCAGACCCCGTACTCGCGCATGGGTGACGGCCGCGCCGTGCTGCGTTCGTCGATCCGCGAATTTCTCGCCTCCGAAGCCCTGCACGCCCTGGGCATCCCCAGCAGCCGCGCGCTGTGCGTGATCGGCTCCAGCGCCACGGTGTGGCGCGAAACCCGCGAAACCGCCGCCATGCTGCTGCGCCTGGCCCACAGCCATGTACGCTTCGGCCACTTCGAGTACTTCTACTACACCCAGCAGCCGGAACAGCAGCGCGTGCTGATCGACCATGTGCTCGAACAGCACTTCCCCCAGTGCCGAGAAGCCGAACAGCCCTACCTGGCGATGTTCCGCACCATCGTCGAGCGCAACGCCGAACTGATCGCCCGCTGGCAGGCCTATGGCTTCTGCCATGGGGTGATGAACACCGACAACATGTCGATCCTCGGCATCACCTTCGACTTCGGCCCGTACGCCTTCCTCGACGATTTCGACGCCAACTTCATCTGCAACCACTCCGACGACCGGGGCCGCTACAGCTACGCCAACCAAGTGCCGATCGCCCACTGGAACCTGAGCGCCCTGGCCCAGGCCCTGACCACGGTGATCGAGGTCGAGCCACTGAAAGAAGCGCTGGGCTTGTTCCTACCGCTGTACCAGGCGCACTACCTGGACCTGATGCGCCGTCGCCTGGGCCTGACCACGGCCGAAGACGACGACATGGTGCTGGTGGAGCGCCTGCTGCAGCGCATGCAGAGCGGCGGCGTGGACTACACGCTGTTCTTCCGCAAGCTGGGTGAGCGACCGGTGGCTGAGGCACTGAAGGTGGTGCGCGATGATTTCATCGACCTGGCCGGTTTCGACGCCTGGGGCGCCGAGTACCTGGCCCGTTGCGAACGCGAGCCCGGCAATGCCGAGGGCCGGCGCGAGCGAATGCAGGCGGTCAACCCGCTGTATGTGCTGCGCAACTATCTAGCGCAGAAAGCCATCGAGGCGGCCGAAGCGGGTGATTACAGTGAGGTACGGCGCCTGCACCAGGTGCTGAGCAAACCGTTCGAGGAACAGCCTGGGATGCAGGCCTATGCCGAGCGACCGCCGGAGTGGGGCAAGCATCTGGAGATCAGTTGCTCTTCATGAATTTGCAACCCCGGTTCGCCGGCAAGCCGGCTCCTACAATTCCCCGTAGGAGCCGGCTTGCCGGCGAACGGGCCACACGCCCAAATCAACTGGAGCCCTCATGTCCGAACCCCTGGTAATCCCCTGCCCCCACTGCAACGGCCTCAACCGTCTGCCCGCCGAGCGCTTGGGCGACGATCCGAAATGCGGCCGCTGCAAGCAGGCAGTGCTGCTCGCCCGCCCCTTCGAACTGACCGAAAACACCTACGCCGCCCAGATCAAGGGCGACCTGCCGTTGCTGCTGGATGTCTGGGCCGAGTGGTGCGGCCCTTGCAAGAGCTTCGCCCCGACCTTCGAACAGGCTGCGCGCCAGCTGGCCGGCCGCTGCCGCCTGGCCAAGCTCGACAGCGAGGCCAATCGCAACCTCGCCGGGCAGTTGGGCATCCGCTCGATCCCCAGCCTGATCCTGTTCAGAAATGGCCGCGAAGTGGCACGCCAGGCCGGCGCCTTCCCGCTCCAGTCGCTGTTGGAATGGTTGCGCGCCCAGGGCGTCTAGGCGCTGCGCTCGAGCAGGTCATGCAATTCGACGAACTGCTGGGTCAGCTTGTGCCGTGGCTCAAGATGGATCAGCGGCAGGCTGGCGTGGTGGGACTCGCGCATCTTCACCGAGCTGCCGAGGTACACCGGCAGCACCGGCAACCCTTCGGCCAGCAGCTCATCGAGCATCTGCTGCGGCAGGCTGGCGCGTGACTGGAACTGGTTGACCACGATGCCCTCGACCACCAGCTCTTCGTTGTGATCGTCCTTCAGCTCGTCGATCTCGGCCAGCAGGCCGTACAGCGCCTGGCGCGAGAAACTGTCGCAATCAAAGGGAATCAACACGCGATCAGCGGCGATCAACGCGGAAACTGCATAAAAATTCAGGGCCGGCGGCGTGTCGATGTAGATACGATCGTAGTCCTCGTCCAGTTCGTCCAGTAGTTTGCGCAGCTTGTTGATCTTGTGTTTGGCCTCGAGCTTGGGCTGCAGGTCGGCCAGCTCCGCCGTGGCGGTGACCACATGCAGGTTGTCGAAGGGGGTTTCATAGATATCGACCTTGTTCTTCTTGGCGAACGGCCCGCTGGACAGCGACTGTTTGAAGAAGTCGGCGATGCCCATGGGAATGTCGTCGCCGGTCAGGCCGGTCAGGTACTGGGTCGAGTTGGCCTGGGCATCCAGGTCGATCAGTAGGGTTCGGTAGCCTTCGCTGGCACTCACCGCCGCCAGATTGCAGGCAATGCTCGACTTGCCCACGCCACCTTTCTGATTGAACACCACGCGCCGCATGACAGACCTCCGTGTACCAACGAATGCCCGAGTATGTGGCGCTGCACCGGTAATGGCCAGCACTCTTCGCTCAAGTTGCAGCACGTGCGACCGACAACCTGTGCCTGACCAGCTGTCGGAATTTGCCTACCCGGAACATCCAACTCGATACTTCTTCGAGATTGCAATGTCTTACTGGCAAGAATGTAACGACTAATTGCTACACACCTCCGTCACCGGGATAATGCGCGCCACTCGGCAAAGCGCCACCCTGCAAGGTCTGTGTTCCGAGTCATTCCCAAGGCAAGGAAGTCCCACAGAGCGGGAAGTAACAAGCACCGTGATCACCTTTGATATCAGCCAATGGCGCGCCTGGGCCCCCGGCCTGCAGACGCCCGCCGACTGGCAATCCTGGGCCGCCACCGGCGCACGCCCCGCTGCCGAAGCGCAGGTGCCGGACGTGTCGTTCCTGCCCGCCATGCAGCGTCGTCGCCTCAGCCAGCTGGCGCGCATGGCGTTCGCCGTGGGCTGGCCGCTGGCCGAGGGCTGCGCACCGATGCCGCTGGTGTTCGTCTCGCGCCACGGTGAAACACCCCGCACCTTCTCGATCCTCAGCGACCTGGCCGACCAGCAGCCACTTTCGCCCACCCAGTTCAGCCTGTCGGTGCATAACGCCGTGATCGGCCTGTGGTCGATCCTGCGCGGCGAAACCTGCGAGGCGACCGCCCTGGCCGCGGCCGGCGACGGTTTCGAGCAAGGCCTGCTCGAAGCCGCTGGCCTGTTGCACGAAGGCGCCCCGGCAGTGCTGCTGATCATCGCCGAGGAACTGCCGCCACCGGTGTACGGCCCCTGGATCGACGACGTGCCCTTCGCCTATGCGCTGGCTTTACGCCTCACGGCTGGGCGACAATGGGGGATAGCACTAAGCCACCACTGCCCACCGGACGCGCCGCGCCCCCCGCTGCCTCACGCCCTGAACTGGTTGAAAGCCTCGCTGGGCAACACCCCCTCCTTTACCCACACCTGGAACCGTCGCACATGGAACTGGCAACGACAGCCATAGAGCGCCCCCGGGACGCCTATCACTGGCGCCTGCTGGCCACCGCCCTGAGCTTCGGCCTGTTCGGCCTGGGCGGCCTGTGCCTGCGTCTACTGGTGTTCCCCCTGCTCGCCTGCCTGCCGGGTGACGTCGCGCGCCACCGCCAGCGCGCCCGGCGCACCATCGGTTGGCTGTTCTGGCGCTTCATTCGCTTCATGCACGCTGCCGGCGTGCTCACCTACGAAGTCGAAGGCGCCGAGCGCCTGGGCCGGCCTGGGCAGATGATCATCGCCAACCATCCGTCGCTGATCGACGTGGTGTTCCTCATCGGCCTGGTGCGCCAGGCCAACTGTGTGGTCAAGCACAGCCTGTTCACCAACCCGTTCACCCGCGGCCCGGTGAACGAGGCCCAGTACATCGGCAACGACGGCAGCATGGACATGCTCGACAACGCCGTCGCCGCGCTGCAGCAAGGCCAGCCACTGATCATCTTCCCCGAGGGCACGCGCACCGCGCCCGGCCAGGCCCCCGCCTTTCATCGCGGCGCCGCGGCCATCGCCCTGCGGGGTGCGAAGATCATCACACCGGTGACCATCCGCGTCAGCCCTACCACCCTGACCAAGCACGAGCCCTGGTACCGCATACCCTGCCGCCGCGTGCACTTCAGCCTGCGCGTCGGTGCCGATATCGACCCCCAGGCCTACGCCGCCATGGGCCCGGCGCCGATCGCGTCGCGCCGCCTCAACGATTTTCTGCACCAGCACTACATAAAGGAGCTCGCCGCCGATGAGCGATGCACAGCAACACCTGCACCATGACCTCAAGCAACTGATCATCGACGCCCTGGGTCTGGAAGACATCAGCGTGCAGGACATCGACGACCAGCAGACCCTGTTCGGCGAAGGCCTGGGCCTGGACTCGGTAGACGCCCTCGAGCTCGGCCTGGCGATCCAGAAGCGCTACGGCATCAAGATCGACGCCGACGCCAAGGACACCCGCAACCATTTCGCCAACGTCGCCACCCTGGCGGCGTTCGTCACCGCACGTCAGGCAGCCTGAGACCGCACCATGCAAACCCGTGAAGACATCTTCAACATCCTGCGCGACGCCCTGGTCGAGCTGTTCGAACTGGCACCCGAGCGCGTGACCCTGGACGCCAACCTGTACCAGGACCTGGAAATCGACAGCATCGACGCCGTCGACCTGATCGACCACATCAAGCGCCAGACCGGCAAGAAGATCGCCGCCGACGACTTCAAGTCGGTACGCACCGTCAATGACGTGGTTGAGGCGGTGCACCGCCTGGTCAACCCGGCGGCATGAAGCGCCTGATCGGCCTCGGCCTGTTGCTGGCCGGGCTGCTGTACCCCTTCGCGGTGCATTTCGGCATGGCCCATTTCGCCCCCTGGCAATTCGGCCTGCTGCTCGGTGGCCTGTGGCTGGCCCGCGCCCTGAGCACGCCGCGCCGCCCGGGTAATCTGTGGATGGCGCTGGCGGCCCTGGCGTTCTGCGCCCTGCTGGGGCTGTCCGACAGCCCGCAGCTGCTGCGCTGGTACCCGGTGCTGATCAGCACCTTCATGCTGGCCCTGTTCGGCGCCAGCCTGCTGCGTGGCATGCCGGTGGCCGAACGCCTGGCGCGCCTGCGCGACCCCGAGCTGCCGCCCCACGCCGTGCGTTACACCCGCCGCGTGACCCAGGTGTGGTGCCTGTTCTTCCTGGGCAACGGCGTGATCGCCGCGAGCCTCACCCTGTGGGCGCCGCTGGCCTGGTGGACCCTGTACAACGGCCTGATCGCCTATGCCGCGATGGGCCTGCTGTTCGCCATCGAATGGCTGATTAGACAACGTGTGCGAGGACGCTCATGAACTGGATCAACCTCGAACACCTGCTGCGCCCGCTGGACGCGCCGCGCCAGGTGACCCACGCGCCGGCCCTGGACCACGCCGAGCTGTGCCGGCAGGCCTTGCGCCTGGCCGGCGGCCTGCGCCAGCGCGGGGTACGCCGCCTGGCCGTGCACCTCGAAGATGCCGCGTCGCTGGCCATCGCCTTGCTGGGCGCCTGGCGCGCCGGTGTCGAAGCCCTGCTGCCCGCCGACCTGCAGCCCGCCACCCGTGAGCGTTGGCATACCCAGGTCGACCTGTGGCTGACCACTGACGAGCAGCTCGACGGCCTGCAGGGCGAAGCGCTCGCCCCCGCCGACCTCGACCTCGACACCTGCCGCATCAGCCTGTGCACCTCCGGTTCCAGCGGCGAGCCCAAGCGCATCGACAAGCAACTGCGCCAGCTGGCTAACGAAGTGAATGCCCTGGAACAGCTCTGGGGCCAGGACCTGGGCAACGCCTGGATCATCGGTAGCGTCGCCACCCAGCACATCTACGGCCTGCTGTTCCGCGTGCTCTGGCCACTGTGCGCCGGGCGCGGCTTCGAGCGCCGCCAACTGCCGTTCCCCGAGGACCTGCAGCGCGCCAGCCGCGAGCACGCGGCGTTCGCCTGGGTGGCCAGCCCAGCGCTGCTCAAGCGCATGGGCGACAACCTCGACTGGCCGGCCCTGCGCCCGGTACGTCGGGTGTTTTCCTCAGGCGGCGAACTGCCGTCTATCGCCGCCGAACGCCTGCATCAGCGTCTGGGCCAATGGCCGACCGAGATTCTCGGCAGTTCGGAGACCGGTGGCATCGCCTGGCGCCAGGGCCAACCCCTGTGGCAACCGTTCGCCGACGTGCGCTTGAGCCAGGATGAACACGGCGCCCTGCGCATCGCTTCGCCCTACCTGCCCGCCGGGCACGTCGAGCAGAGCGCCGATGCCGCCGAGTTCAGCGCCGACGGACGCTTGCGCCTGCTTGGCCGGCTGGACCGCATCGTCAAGCTCGAAGAAAAACGCATCTCGCTGCCCATGCTCGAACAGGCCCTGTGCGCCCATGCCTGGGTCGCCGAAGCGCGCCTGGGGATGATCGAGGAAGGCCGCGCCTACCTCGGCGCCCTGGTAGCCCTGACCCCGGCTGGCTTGCACGCCCTGCGCAACCAGGGCCGCCGCGCCGTGATCGATGGGCTGCGCCAGCACCTGGCCGGCCACTGCGAGGCGCTGGCCCTGCCACGGCGCTGGCGCCTGGTGCGCCAGTTGCCGCTCAACACCCAAGGCAAGCTGCCCCAAGCCGAGCTGCAGGGGTTGCTGCTGGCCCCACGCAGCATGGCGCCGGACGTGCTTGAGCACCGGCAAGAGGGCGAGGAACTGCACCTGCGTCTGGCCGTCCCCCTGGACCTGGCCTGCTTCTCCGGGCACTTCCCGCAAACACCGGTGCTGCCGGGCGTGGTCCAGCTCGACTGGGCGATCGCCCTGGCGGCCTCGCACCTGCAACGGGCCCAACGCTTCGCCGGCATGGAAGTGCTCAAGTTCCAGCAACTGGTGCGCCCCGGCGACGAACTGCTGCTGACCCTGCGCTTCGACGCAACACGCGGCAAGCTCTACTTCGCCTACACCTGCGCCGGGCAGCCCTGCTCCAGCGGCCGCATCGTGCTGGAGGCCGCCCATGCATAAGCCCTGCGCGGTGATCCCGGTGTACAACCACGAGCAGGCGGTGCCCCAGGTGGTCGACGACCTGCTGCGCGCCGGCCTGCCCTGTGTGCTGGTCGATGACGCCAGCCATGCCCCTTGCGCCCAGGTGCTAGGCCAACTGGCCGAACGCGACGACGTTCACCTGGTCACCCTGGCGGTCAACCAGGGCAAGGGCGGCGCGGTGATGGCCGGCCTGCGCGAAGCCGCGCGGCTGGGCTTCAGCCACGCCCTGCAGGTGGACGCCGACGGCCAGCACGACCTGGCCGATGTCAGTCGTTTCCTGGAGCAGTCGCAGGCTTATCCGCAGGCCCTGGTGTGTGGTTATCCACAGTACGACGCCAGCGTGCCCAAGGGCCGGCTGTATGCCCGCTACCTGACCCACGTGTGGGTGTGGATCAACAGCCTGTCGCTGCGTATCCCGGATTCGATGTGCGGCTTTCGCGTCTACCCGCTGCCTGCGACCCTGGCGATGATCGACAGCGTCGACCTCGGCCGGCGCATGGATTTCGACCCGGAGATCCTGGTGCGCCTGTCGTGGCGCAATCAGCCGATGCGCTGGCTGCCGACCAAGGTCCACTACCCCCAGGACGGCCTGTCGCATTTCCGTCTGTTCCACGACAACGCGCTGATCTCGAAGATGCACGCCAAGCTGTTCTTCGGCATGCTCCTGCGCGCCCCGCTGATACTCTGGCGCAGGTGGCGCGGATGAACGAGCGCCCGCCACACTGGGCCGAGCACCAGGAGCGCGGCAGCTTCTGGCTGATGAAGCTCACCGCCACGCTCGCCCGACTGCTCGGGCGACGCGTGCTCAGCCCGCTGATCCACCTGATCGTCGCCTACTTCTTCATCTTCGGTGGCTGCGCCCGGCGCAGCGCCTGGCAGTACCAGCAGCGCCTGCACCGCTGGAGCAACGGCCAGGTCCAGGCCCCCGGCCAGTGGCGTGTGTTCCGCCAGTTCATGGCCTTCGCCGAAGCCCTGCTGGACAAGCTCGACGTGTGGAACGGCCGGCTGGCGCTTTCGCAGATCGACATCGTCGACCCGGCCAACCTGCGCCAGCAGTTGCGTGGCGAGCGCGGCCAGATGCTGGTGGGCGCTCACCTGGGCAACCTGGAAGTGTGCCGGGCCCTGGCCGAGATCGGCGAAAAAGTGACCATGAACGTGCTGGTGCATACCCGCCATGCCGAACACTTCAACCGCTTGCTGGGCGAAGCCGGGGCCAGCCACCTGCGGCTGATCCAGGTCAGCGAGCTGGACCCGGCAGTGATGCTGCAACTGTCCGAGCGCTTGGAGCGCGGCGAGTGGCTGGCAATTGCCGGCGACCGCGTGCCGCTGCACGGCGGGCGCACCGTAGAGGTGGATTTTCTCGGCCACCCGGCTGCATTCCCTCAGGGGCCGTGGCTGCTGGCCGGGCTGCTGGGCTGCCCGCTCAACCTGCTGTTCTGCCTCAAGCAACAGGGCCGTTACCAAGTCACCCTCGAGCCGTTCGTCGAACGCCTGCAATGGCGCCGTGGCCAGCGTGAGGCGGTGATCGCCGAGTGGGCCGCCCGCTACGCCGAACGCCTGGGCCACTACTGCGCCCAGGCACCGCTGCAATGGTTCAATTTCTACCCCTTCTGGAAGACCGATGACGATGCATCCGCATGAGCCTGTAACCTTCGGCGAAGCGCCGCTGGCGATCGAAGACGTCCTGGCCGTGGCCGAGCGCCGCGCCCCGTCGCGCCTGCAGGCCGACGCCGCCTACCGCGAGCGCATCGCCCGTGGCGCGCGCTTCCTCGACACCTTGCTGGACAAGGAAGGGGTGATCTATGGCGTGACCACCGGCTACGGCGACTCCTGCGTGGTGGCCGTGCCGCTGGAGCACGTCGAGGCCCTGCCGCGCCACCTCTACACCTTCCACGGCTGCGGCCTGGGCAGGTTGCTCGACGCCCCGGCCACCCGCGCCGTGCTGGCGGCACGCCTGCGCTCGCTGAGCCATGGTGTGTCCGGCGTGCGCCTGGAACTGCTGGAACGCCTGCAGGCCTTCATCGAGCACGACATCCTGCCGCTGATCCCCGAGGAGGGCTCGGTCGGCGCCAGCGGCGACCTGACGCCGCTGTCGTACGTGGCGGCGGCGTTGTCGGGCGAGCGCGAGGTCATGTACAACGGCGAGCGGCGCACCAGCGCCGACGTGCATCGCGAACTGGGCTGGCAGCCCCTGGTGCTGCGCCCCAAGGAAGCCCTGGCGCTGATGAACGGCACCGCGGTGATGACCGGCCTGGCCTGCCTGGCCTTCGCCCGCGCCGACTACCTGCTCAAGCTGGCCACGCGCATCACCGCGCTCAATGTCATCGCCCTGCAGGGCAACCCCGAGCACTTCGACGAGCGCCTGTTCGCCGCCAAGCCGCACCCCGGCCAGACCCAAGTCGCTGCCTGGCTGCGCCAGGACCTGGCCATCGACGCCCCACTGCCACCGCTGCACCGCCTGCAGGACCGCTACTCACTGCGTTGCGCGCCCCACGTGCTGGGCGTGCTGGCCGACAGCCTGGGCTGGCTACGCGGGTTCATCGAAACCGAACTCAACAGCGCCAACGACAACCCGATCATCGACGGCGACGCCGAGCGCGTGCTGCATGGCGGGCACTTCTATGGCGGGCACATCGCCTTCGCCATGGACAGCCTGAAGAACCTGGTGGCCAACGTCGCCGACTTGCTCGACCGCCAGCTCGCGCTGCTGGTGGACGTGCGCTACAACCATGGCCTGCCGAGCAATCTCTCGGGCGCCGAGGCTGAGCGCGCCATGCTCAACCACGGCTTCAAGGCCGTGCAGATCGGCGCCAGCGCCTGGACCGCCGAGGCGCTCAAGCAGACCATGCCGGCCAGCGTGTTCTCCCGCTCCACCGAGTGCCACAACCAGGACAAGGTGAGCATGGGCACCATCGCCGCCCGCGACGCCCTGCGCGTGCTGGAGCTGACCGAGCAAGTCGCCGCCGCCACCCTGCTGGCCGCCAACCAGGGCGTCTGGCTGCGCCAGCGCCTGGCCGACGCGCACGCCCTGCCGCCAGCCCTGGCACAGATGCACGCGGCGCTGCTGGAGGACTTCGCGCCGGTCACCGAGGATCGAGCCCTCGAGCACGACCTGCGCCTGTGCCTGGCCCGTATCGGCCAGCGCCACTGGAGGCTACATGCGTAACCCCGGGGTGTTCCACGTCGACAGCGAGATCGTCGTGCCGTTCTTCGACGTCGACAGCATGCACATCGTCTGGCACGGCCACTATGTGAAGTACCTGGAAGTCGCCCGCTGCGCGCTGCTAGACCGCCTGGAGCACGACTACCTGCGGATGCAGGCCAGCGGCTATGCCTGGCCGGTAATCGACCTGCAGCTGCGCTACATCCGCGGCGCCACCTTCGGCCAGCGCCTGACTGTGCGTGCCAGCCTGGTGGAGTGGGAGAACCGCTTGAAGATCCACTACCTGATCAGTGATGCCACCACCGGCGAGCGCATGACCCGCGCCAGCACCGTGCAGGTTGCCGTGCACATCGAAAGCGGAGAAATGCAGCTGGCCTCCCCCCAGGCGATGCTCGACGCCGTCGCCAAGGTGCTGCCATGAGCGCCGCACGGTCCCTCAGGGCGCTGATAACTATCGCCCTGCTGCTCGCCAGCCCCCTGGCCCTCGCCTTCACCCTCGACGATCTGCAAAAGCAGCTCAGCGAACCTACCGTGGTCAGCGGCCCGTTCATCCAGGAAAAACACCTGCGCGCCTTGCCCCAGCCACTGACCAGCAAGGGCCGTTTCGTCCTGGCCCGCGACCACGGCCTGCTCTGGTTGCTGCAAACCCCGCTGCGCCAGGACTACCGCATCGACGCCCAGGGCATCGCCCGCCGCGACCCCAGCGGCTGGCAGACGCTCCCCGCACGCAGTGCCGGCGCCGAGCAGAACCGCCTGTTCTTCGCCGTGCTGCAAGGCGACAGCAGCGGCCTGCAACGCGACTTCGACCTGGCGCTGTCGGGCGACGCCACGCACTGGCAACTGCGCCTGACCCCGCGTTCGCTGCTGCTCAAGCAAGTGTTCACCCGCATCGACATCGCCGGCGGGCGTTACGTCGAGCGCATCGAACTGAGCGAGACCCAAGGCGACAGCACCGTGCTGCGCATGCCCGAGAGCCAAGGCGCCAGCGCCCTCAGCGACGCGGAGCGCAGCGATTTTGCCAACTGAACGCCTGTTGCCGCGCCTGTTCGCGGGCCTGCTGCTGATCATGCTCGCCGTGGCTGGCTGGCAATGGCATCGGGGCGCGCCGCTGTCGGCCGACCTGATGACCCTGGTGCCCGGCGCCACCCAGGACCCGCTGGTCAAGCAAGCCGAGCAGCGCATGCAGGAGCCGCTCAACCGCGAGCTGCTGGTGCTGGTCGGCCATCCCCAGCGCGAACAGGCCGTCGCCCTGGCCGAGCGCCTGGCCGGGCAGTGGCAGGCCAGCGGCCTGTTCGAGAAAGTGCAGTGGAGTGTGCAGACCGACCTGCAAGCCCTGCGCAACCAACTGCTGCAAGGTCGCCTGGCAATGCTCTCGGGCCACGACCGCCAATGGCTGGCCGAGCAACCCGACGCCTTTGTCGAACAACGCCTGCAAAGCCTGTTCGACCCCTTTGCCGGCTTCAGCCTGGTGGCAAGCCAGGATGACTGGCTTGGCCTGACCGGCCGTATCCAGCAGAGCCAACCCAAGCCGGTCAACGTGCAACTGGACACCGCCAGCGGTGCGCTGGTGGCCGAGGCCGACGGCCAGCAGTGGGTGCTGCTGCGCGCCCGCACCCTGGGCAACGCCTTCGACATGCACCTGCCCTTGCAGGTGGCCGACCTGCTGGCCCGCGCCCGCAACGAAGCCGGCCAGCAGGGTGCCCAGCTGCTGGCGGCCAGCGGCCTGCTGTACGCCGCGGCCGGCCAGCAACAGGCCAGCCGCGAGATCACCTGGGTCGGCGGCGGCGCCACCGTGGGCATCCTGCTGCTGTTGCTGCTGGCCTTCCGCCGCTGGCGCGTGCTGCTGGCCTTCGTGCCGGTGCTGGTGGGCATGCTGTTCGGCTCGGTGGTGTGCGTGGCGCTGTTCGGGCAGATGCACGTGATGACCCTGGTGCTCGGCTCCAGCCTGATCGGTGTGGCCGTGGACTACCCGCTGCACTACCTGTCCAAGAGCTGGAGCCTGCAACCCTGGCGCAGCTGGCCGGCCGTGCGCCTCACGCTGCCGGGGTTGAGCCTGAGCCTGGCGACCAGTTGCATCGGCTACCTGGCCCTGGCCTTCACGCCGTTCCCGGCGCTGACCCAGATCGCCGCGTTCTCGGCCGCAGGCCTGGTCGGCGCCTACCTCAGCGCCGTGTGCCTGCTGCCGGCCTTGCTGGGTGGCGTCGAGCTGCGCCCGGCCCAGTGGCCGCTGCGGGTCGCGCAATGGCTGACCGAACTGCGCGCCGGCCTGCTGCGCCGTGTCCCCAGCGCCGCGCTGCTGGCCCTGCTGGTGCTGTTCTGCGCCGCCGGGCTGTGGCGCCTGGACAGCCGCAACGACGTGCGCCAGTGGGTCGGCAGCCCGCCCCACCTGCTGGAAGAGGCCCAGGCCGTGGCCCGCATCACCGGTTACCAGCCCACCAGCCAGTTCTACCTGGTGCGCGGCGCCGACCCGCAGCAACTGCTGGAGCGCCTGCAGGCGCTGTCGGAAAAGCTCGACGAGCTGGTCGACCTGGGCAAGCTCAAGGGCTACCTGTCCCTCGACCGCCTGGTTGCCAGCCCAACCGAGCAAGCGCGCACGCTCCAGGCCCTGGAGCGGCTGCCCGAACACTGGCAACCACTGCTGGCCCAGGGCGTGCCGGAAGCCGCGCTGCAGGCCGAGCTCAAGCAATTGCACCAACTGCCGATCCAGTCCATCGACGATGTCCTCGCCGGCCCCTTGGGCGAACCCTGGCGCCCCTTGTGGCTGGGCCAGGTGGACCAGGGCGTGGCCGCCGCCGTCAGCCTTCAGGGGCTCAACGACACCGCCTTGCTGCGCCTGCAGGCCGATGGCCTGCCCGGCGTGCAACTGGTGGACCGGCTGGGTGAGTTGAACCAGCTGTTCGCCGCCACCCAGGTCAGCGCCGCCGAGCTCAAACTGCTGTCGTGCGCGCTGATCCTGGTGCTGCTGGTGCTGCCGTTCGGCCTGCGCGGTGCCTTGCGCATCGTCGCCCTGCCCCTGCTTGCCGCGCTGTGCAGCCTGGCCCTGCTGGGTTGGCTCGGCCAACCGCTGACATTGTTCAGCCTGTTCGGCCTGCTGCTGGTGACCGCCATCGGCGTCGACTACGCGATCCTCATGCACGAGCGCGTCGGCGGCGAGGCGGTAAGCCTGCTGGGCACCCTGCTGGCGGCACTGACCACCTGGTTGTCGTTCGGGCTGCTGGCCCTGTCGAGCACCCCGGCGGTGAGCAACTTCGGCCTGGCGGTGAGCCTGGGCCTGGCAATGAGCTTCATCCTGGCCCCTTGGGCCGCGTCGCGCGAAGGAGCGCACAACTGATCATGACCGTGTTGTTCTGGGCCCTGGCCCTGCTGCTGTTCGCGCTGGCCTGCGCGCTTGGCAAGCGCGTGGGGCTGATCCCGATCGTCAGCCAGCTGCTGCTGGCGACCCTGGGGCTGCCACTGCTGATGCTGCTGTGGGTCGAGCCGCACTGGCAGCTCGAGGGTGCCGCGCTGGTCGCGCCAAGTTGGTTGAAGACGCTCTACGGTTGCAGCTTCGCCCTGCTGCTGGGGCACATCCTCGCCGACGTCGCCGAGCTGCGCGTCGACCGCCAGGCGCTGAAACTTGCCTTGCCCAGCTTCCTGGTGCCCTTCGCCTGCGGCCTGGCCTGCGCGCTGTGGCTGCTGGACCAGGGCGGCCTCACCGCGCTGGCCCTGGGCCTGGTGTTCGCCATCACCGCGATCCCGGTGCTGTACCTGTACCTGCGCGCCATAGCCTATCCTCCCGCAGCCAGCCGGCGCCTGCTGCAGGCTGCGATCCTCATCGACCTGGCCTGCTGGCTGCTGCTGGGCCTTGGCCAGGGCAGCCTGCAACCGGGCAGCCTGGCCTGGCCGCTGCTGGCCGCGGCCCTGCCCGTGCCGTTGCACTTCGCCGGCCTGCGGGCGCCCAAAGTGTACGGCGCCTTGTTCCTGGTATTGCTGTTCGCCGCCGAACACTACCGGCTCAACGCCTTGGTCTTCGGCATCGGCTACCTGGCCTGCCTGGCCTGGCTCAAGGTCTCCGTGCGCCTGCCGCTGTCGGCCGCCTGGAACCGCCGCCTGCAACAGGGCGTGGCGGTGCCGTTGATCCTCACCTACGGCGTGGTGCAGATCGACGTGCACCACGCCCTGCAAGGCTTCGATGCGCTGCAACTGGCCGCCCTGCTGGCCCTGCCGATCGCCAGCAAGCTGCTGGGCAACTGGCTGGGCCTGTGCTGGGCCACCCCGTCGTTCAGCGGCGCGAGCAAGTGGCGCGAAAGCCTGCTGCTGAACATCCGTGGCCTGAGCGAAATCGTCTTCCTCAACCTGCTGCTGCAACAAGGGCTGATCGGCCCGGCGCTGTACTTCGCCCTGATGCTGATGAGCCTGGTTGCCACCCTGATGCCGGCATTGGCCGGCCTGCACCGGATTCCCCTGAATACCGCCCCGACGGCAAGGAGCCCTCATGCCGAACTGTGAACTGCAACAACGCCAGGTACTGGTGATCGGCGCCGGGCCTTCCGGCGCCATCGCCGCCGCCCTGCTCAAGCGCAAGGGCCACGACGTCCTGGTGTTGGAGCGCCAGCGCTTTCCGCGCTTCTCCATCGGCGAGAGCCTGCTGTCCCACTGCCTGGACTTCATCGAAGAGGCCGGGATGCTCGAAGCGGTGCAGGCCGCCGGCTTCCAGCACAAGAACGGCGCCGCCTTCGCCTGGGGCGAGGAATACAGCGCGTTCGACTTCGGCCTGACCTTCTCCCAGGGCAAACCGAGCACCTTCCAGGTGCAGCGTGCGCAGTTCGACCAGTTGCTCGCCGACCAGGCGCAAGCCCAAGGTGTGGAGATCCGCTACGAGCACGAGATCGTCAGCGTCGACATGGCCGGTGACTGCCCGCGCGTGCGGGCCCGCCGCCCCCAGGGTGACGAATACGAAGTGGAATGCGCCTTCGTGCTCGACGCCAGCGGCTACGGCCGCGTGCTGCCACGTCTGCTGGAACTGGAAGCACCGTCGAACTTCCCGGTGCGCCAGGCAGTGTTCACCCACATCGAGGACCGCATCGACCACCCCGGCTTCGACCGCGAAAAAATCCTCATCACCACCCACCCCGAACACCGTGACATCTGGTTCTGGACCATCCCGTTCAGCAATGGCCGTACCTCCCTCGGCGTGGTCGCCGCCGCCGAGCGCTTCGCCGAGGCACCAACCGACCTGGACGCCTGCCTCAAGCACTTCGTGGCCCAGACCCCGAGCCTGGCCAAGGTGCTGGCCAACGCCGTCTGGGACACCCCGGCACGCACCATCGGTGGCTACTCGGCCAACGTCAGCACCTTGCATGGCCCAGGCTTCGCCCTGCTGGGCAACGCCGCCGAATTCCTCGACCCGGTATTTTCCTCGGGCGTGACCATCGCCATGCGCTCGGCGAGCATGGCTGCCAACCTGCTGCACCGCCAGTTGCAAGGCGAGGCGGTGGACTGGCAGGCCGAATTCGCCACGCCGCTCAAGCGTGGCGTCGATACCTTCCGTGCCTATGTCGAAGGCTGGTACGACGGCAGCTTCCAGGACGTGATCTACCACCCTGGCAGCTCGCCGGAAATCCGCGCCATGATCAGCTCAATCCTGGCCGGCTACGCCTGGGACCTGCGCAACCCGTTCGTCGCCGAGCCCAAGCGCCGCCTGCGCACCCTCGCCGAGCTGTGCGCGAGGACGCCGGCATGAGCCAGCAAACCTACCTGAGCGACACCTACGTCGAAGAGACCCGCATCGGCTTCTGGTTCCTGCGCAGCCACACCTGGCAGCACCATGTGCTGCGCGTGGCGATCAACGACCTGCGCCGGCTGTTCGACGGCGAGCCGCCGCAAGCGCCGGTGCTGCTCGATGCCGGCTGCGGCCAGGGCAAGTCGTTCAAACACCTGATGCAGGTGTTCGCCCCCTCGCGCCTGCTGGGCACCGACGCCGACCCGCACAGCCTGGCGCTGAGCGCCGCCGAGGCCCAGCGCCTGGGTGTCGAGGTGGAGTTGCGCGGCAGCGACTGCGCCGCATTGCAGTTCCCTGATGCCAGCGTCGACATCGTGTTCTGCCACCAGACCTTCCACCACCTGGTGGAGCAGGAGAAAGCCCTGGCCGAATTCCACCGAGTGCTCAAGCCGGGCGGCTACCTGCTGTTCGCCGAGTCCACCGAGGCCTACATCGACACCTGGGTGATCCGCTGGCTGTTCCGCCACCCCATGCACGTACAGAAGAGCGCCGAAGGCTACCTGCAGATGCTGCGTGGCCAAGGCTTCGAGTTCGCTGAGCGCAACGTGTCCTACCCTTACTTGTGGTGGAGCCGCTCGAAGGACTTCGGCCTGCTCGAACGCCTTGGACTGCGCAAGCCGCCACCGGTTGGCCAGCGCGAGGAAACCCTGGTCAACGTGGTGGCGCGCAAACCCCTGGAGCGGCCATGAAACACCTGCTGGCGCTGTGCTTGTGCCTGTTGCTCGGCGCCTGTGCCGCGCACCCGCCGCTGCCCGAGACACTGCCCACACTGACGCTGCCGCGCCAGTTGCATGTGCAGCGTGAGCAGGACGGTCAACGCCAGGATTGGCTGCTGGTGATCCAAAGCGAAGACCATCGCCTGCGCTGGTCGCTGCTCGACCTGCTGGGTATCCCCCAGGCCCGCCAACTGCTCGAGGGGACGCGCTGGCAGGCCGACGGCCTGCTGCCACCCAACCCGGCAGCGCGCGAACTGTTCGCCGCCGTGCTGTTCGCCCTGACGCCCTCCGAGCAAGTACAGCGCCTGTACCCACAGGCGCGCCAGCACGGCCAACAACGCTGGCTGGGCGACCGCTGGCAGGTCAACTATCGGGCCAGCGACCGTTTCACCTTGAACCTGGGCCAGGGCCTGCGCTATGAAGTCAGCCCATTGCCCAGCGAGAGCACGCCATGACTGCCTACCTCAACGCCCTGGGCCTGGTCTGCGCCCTCGGTCGCGGCCAGGCCCAGGTGGCCGCGCGCCTGTTCGCCGGTGACTGCTCCGGCATGCAACCCCAGGATGGCTGGGTGCCGGAGCGCCGCCCGCCCGTGGGCGCGGTGAACGGCGAGCTGCCTGCCGTGCCGCTGCCAGAGCAGCACAGCCGCAACAACCAGTTGCTGTACTGCGCGGCCTTGCAGATCGAACCGGCAATCCGCCAGGTGATCGCCGAATTCGGCCCGCAGCGGGTCGCCGTGGTGCTGGGCACCAGCACTTCGGGCATCGCCGAGGCCAGCGTCGGCATCGCCCATTACCTGCGTGAAGGGGCGCTGCCCGACAGCTACCGCTACGACCAGCAAGCACTGAGCGCCCCCGCCGAGTTCCTGGCCGACTGGTTGCAGCTCAGCGGCCCGGCCTACGTGATCTCCACCGCCTGCACCTCCAGCGGCCGGGCGCTGCTGAGCGCGCGCCGGCTGCTCGACCTGGGCCTGTGCGACGCGGTGCTGTGCGGCGGCGTCGACAGCCTGTGCGGGCTGACCCTCAACGGTTTCAGCGCCCTGGACGCGGTCAGCGAACAACGCTGCAACCCGTTCTCGGTGAACCGCGACGGCATCAACATCGGCGAAGGCGCCGCGCTGTTCGTCATGACCCGCACACGCCCGGCACAGGGCCCGTCCATCGCCCTGCTGGGTGCCGGTGCCAGTTCCGACGCCCACCACATCTCGGCACCCGACCCCACCGGCAAGGGCGCCTTGCACGCCATGGCCAAGGCCCTGGACAATGCCGGCCTGGATGCGGCGCAGATCGACTACCTGAACCTGCACGGCACCGCCACCCAGCACAACGACGCCATGGAAAGCCTGGCCGTGCATGCCTTGTTCGGCGCCGGCACGCCCTGCTCGTCGAGCAAGCCCATGACCGGCCACACCCTGGGTGCGGCCGGCGCGCTGGAAGCGGCCTTCTGCTGGCTGGCCCTGAGCGAACACAACCCGGACGGCAGGCTGCCCCCCCATGTGTGGGACGGCCAGCGCGACCCGCAATTGGCGAACCTGGCCCTGGCCGACAGCAGCCATCGCCTGCCCCAGGGCCGCCCGCGCCGCCTGATGAGCAACTCGTTCGCCTTCGGTGGCAACAACGTGAGCCTGATTCTCGGAGACACCCCATGATTGCCTGGCCTTTGGCCGAACTGCTGCCCCACGCCGGCGACATGATCCTGATCGATCAGGTCGACAGCTGCGACGATGAGCAGATCCACACCCGTACCACCGTGCGCCCCGGCGGCCTGTTCAACCGCGCCGACGGCAGCCTGCCGGCGTGGCTGGGCCTGGAGCTGATGGCCCAGAGCGTGGCCGCCTACGCCGGCTGCCGCGCGCGCCGCCTGGGCCAGCCTGTGGAGCTGGGCTTCCTGCTCGGCACCCGCAAGTTCGAATGTGATGTCGAGCAGTTCCCGGCCGGCGCCGAGTTGCACATCCACGCACTGCGCTCGCTGGAAGACGACAACGGCATGGGCGTGTTCGAATGCCACCTGCGCGGCCCCGGCATCCACGCCAGCGCTCGCCTGAATGTCTACCGCCCGCCGCAAGTGGCCAGTTACCTGGCCGAGGCGGGCCCTGAGGAGTCCCCCCATGACTGACACCATCCTGGTCACCGGCTCCAGCCGTGGCATCGGCCGGGCCATTGCCCTGCGCCTGGCACACGCCGGTTTCGACCTGGTCCTGCACTGCCGCAGCGGCCGCGCCGAGGCCGACGCTGTCGCCACCGAAGTCCAGGCGCTGGGCCGGCAGGCACGGGTGCTGCAGTTCGATGTCGCCGACCGCGCGGCCTGCAAGGCCATCCTGGAAGCCGACGTGGAGACCCACGGCGCCTACTACGGCGTGGTGTGCAATGCCGGCCTGACCCGCGACGGCGCCTTCCCGGCCCTGACCGAGGACGATTGGGATCAGGTCATGCGCACCAACCTGGACGGCTTCTACAACGTCCTGCACCCGCTGACGATGCCGATGATCCGCCGCCGCGCGCCGGGTCGCATCGTTTGCGTCACCTCGGTGTCCGGGCTGATCGGTAACCGCGGCCAGGTCAACTACAGCGCCTCCAAGGCCGGCCTGATCGGTGCCGCCAAGGCCCTGGCGATCGAGCTGGGCAAGCGCCGCATCACCGTCAACTGCGTGGCCCCGGGGCTGATCGACACCGCCATGCTCGACGAGCACGTGCCGGTGGACGAGTTGCTGAAGATGATCCCCGCAGGCCGCATGGGCACGGCGGAAGAAGTGGCCGGCGCGGTGAATTTCCTCATGTCGCCCGAGGCGGCCTACATCACCCGCCAGGTGCTGGCGGTCAACGGAGGGCTGTGCTGATGCGCCGCGTCGTCGTCACCGGCATGGCCGGCCTCACCGCCCTGGGCAATGACTGGGGCACCATTGCCGGGTATTTCGCCCAGCGCCGCAGCGGCATCCGCCGCATGGACGAGTGGGACCGCTTCGAGGAACTCAACACCCGCCTGGCCGGCCCCATCGATGACTTCCAGGTGCCCGGCCACTGGACCCGCAAGCAGCTGCGCAGCATGGGCCGGGTATCGCGCCTGGCGGTCGCCGCCGCCGAGCGCGCCTTGGCCGACGCCGGCCTGCTCGACGACCCGAGCATCCGCGACGGCCGCATGGGCGTGGCCTGCGGCTCGTCCACCGGCAGCACCGACGAGATCAAGGCCTTCGGCAACATGCTGCTCAACTCGGTGGCCGACGGTCTGAACGCCAACTCCTACGTGCGCATGATGCCCCACACCACGGCGGCCAACATCAGCATCTTCTTCGGCCTCACCGGGCGCCTGATCCCCACCTCCAGCGCCTGCACCAGCGGCAGCCAGGGCATCGGCTACGCCTACGAGGCGATCAAGTTCGGGCGCCTGCCGATGATGCTCGCCGGTGGCGCCGAGGAGCTGTGCCCCACCGAAGCCATGGTATTCGACGCGCTGTACGCCACCAGCCTGAAGAACGACACCCCGCACCTGAGCCCGCGCCCCTACGACATCGACCGCGATGGCCTGGTGATCGGCGAAGGTGGTGGCATGCTGGTGCTCGAGGAACTGGAGCACGCCCTGGCCCGTGGCGCCCGGATCCACGCCGAGATCGTCGGTTTTGGCAGCAATGCCGACGGCCAGCACACCACTCGCCCGGAGCAGGCCACCATGCGCCGGGCCATGGAGCTGGCCCTGGAGGACGCGGGGCTGGCTCCCGAGGCGATTGGCTACGTCAACGGTCACGGCACCGCCACCGAACAGGGCGACATCGCCGAAACCCAGGCCACCAGCAGCCTGTTCGGCCCACGCATGCCGATCAGCTCGCAGAAGAGCTTCCTTGGCCACACCCTGGGCGCCTGTGGCGCGCTGGAGTCGTGGTTCAGCATCGAGATGATGAACAGCGACCGCTACGTGCCCACCCTCAACCTCGATCACGTCGATCCGCGCTGCGGCGAGCTGGATTACCTGCGCGGCGAGTTCCGTGCGATGAACCACGAACATGTGATGAACAACAACTTCGCCTTCGGCGGGGTCAACACCTCGTTGATCTTCCGTCGCTGGCCCTGAAATCCCCCCTAACGGAGAGCAAGGAATGTCCCCATCCATCCGCGCCGTGGCCCTGGGCCTGGCGCTGGCCGGCCTGGCCGGCTGCACCTCGAAAGCGGTGTTGAACCCCACCGAGCAACTGACCGCCAGCCATGCCTACAGCCAGCCGCAAGTGCAACAGGCGATCCTCAAGGCTATCGCCGAGCGTGGCTGGACCGCGCGCAACGTCGGCCCCAACCTGATCCAGGCCGACATCACCGTGCGCAACACCTTCTTCGCCGCCGTGGACATCCACTACAGCCCCAGCCAGTTCCGCATCGCCTACCGCGACAGCCGCGAGCTGGGCTACAAGGATGGCAAGATCCACCGCAACTACAACCGCTGGGTCTACAACCTGGACCGCAGCATCGTGCGCGAACTTAATGCCGCATACACGCAGAGCCTGGTGCAACAGCAGAGCAACGCCCTCAACTGATCAAGGACCGATACATGCGCCTGGAAGCCCGAGGCGCATGCACCTGTAGGAGCCGGCTTTGCCGGCGAACGGGCCGGTGCAGCCACCACGGTGAATGGCACTGGCTTTGCCAGTGTTCGCCGGCAAGCCGGCAGTCCAGGTGCCGGCCAATCAACCGCATAGCTTACCGGTGAGCAGTTCGGCAAAGGCCTTGGCCATTGCCGAACCACCCCGCTCGCGCTGCACCAGCCACACCGCCGTCATCGCCTCTTCATCCAGCAGCGTGCGGTACACCACCCCATCGATGCGCATGCGCTGGAACGACGCCGGCAACACCGATACCCCCAACCCCGCCGACACCAGGCCGATAATGGTCATCGCCTCCCCCGCCTCCTGGGCGAAGTGCGGGCTGAAACCCGCCTGACGCGCCAGGCTCAGCAACTGCGCATGCAGCCCGCTGCCATAGCTGCGCGGAAAGAACACGAACGGTTCCTGCGCCAGCTCTGCCATGTACACACCCGGGTCGCCGCCCTGTGCCAACGGGTGCGAGGCGTTGATCACCGCCACCAGCGGCTCGCGCAGCAGTTCGGTGACCACCAGGCCTTCGGGCAACGGCATCGGCCGCATCAGCCCCACTTCGATCGATTCGTCGAACACCCCTTCGGCCACCTCGCGGCTGCTCATTTCCTTGAGGTTCAGGTGCACCGCCGGGAAGCGCTGGCGGAAAGCATGCAACGCCTTGGGGATCTTCGAGGTGAACGGTGCCGAGGACGTGAAACCGATTTTCATCTCGCCCAGCTCGCCCAGTTGCGCGCGCCGGGCCACATCGGCGGCCTTCTCCACTTGGGCAATCGCCTGCCGGGCTTCCTCGAGAAACAGCCGCCCCGCCTCGCTGAGCTCTACCCGACGGTTGGTGCGCTCGAACAGGCGCGCCCCCAGTTCCTGCTCCAGGGCCTGGATCTGCTGGCTCAAGGGCGGTTGCGAGATCCCCAGTTGCTGGGCCGCGCGGCCGAAATGCAGCTCTTCGGCCACGGCGATGAAATAGCGCAGGTGACGCAGTTCCATGATCCACTCCAATAGGTCGCAGTACATATCAAACAGGTCGAACAATATATTGGATCTAATCATTAGCCAGCTATATGCTTTTTTCACCGCAGCACCTGAAGGTACCCGCCCGTGAGATCCGCCGTAGTGCCCCTGCCTGTCGAACCCGAGCCTTCCTTCAGCGACATCTGGATCGAGAAAGGCACCCCTGCCTTCATGAAGACCGTGCTGGCGCTGTTCAGCGGCGGCTTCGCCACCTTCGCCCTGCTGTACTGCGTGCAGCCGATGATGCCGCTGCTTTCGCAGGAGTTCGCCATCAATGCCGCGCAGAGCAGCCTGGTGTTGTCAGTGTCCACCGCAATGCTGGCCTTCGGGCTGCTGATCACCGGGCCGGTTTCCGACCGTATCGGGCGCAAACCGGTGATGGTCTTCGCCCTGCTTTGCGCCGCCTTGTCGACCTTGGCCAGCGCGGTCATGCCCTCTTGGGAGCTGGTGCTGGCCACCCGCGCCCTGGTGGGGCTGTCATTGAGCGGCCTAGCGGCAGTGGCGATGACTTACCTGAGCGAAGAGATCCACCCGCAGCACATCGGCCTGGCGATGGGGCTGTATATCGGAGGCAATGCCATCGGTGGCATGAGCGGGCGGTTGATCACGGGCGTGCTGATCGACTTCGTCAGCTGGCATACGGCGATGCTGACCATCGGCGGCCTGGCGCTGGTGGCGGCCCTGGTGTTCTGGAAAGTGTTGCCCGAGTCGCGCAACTTCCGCCCCCAGCCGATGCATCCGCGCAATCTGCTCAATGGCTTCGTCATGCACTTCAAGGATGCCGGGCTACCCTGGCTGTTCCTCGAGGCCTTCCTGTTGATGGGCGCCTTCGTCACCCTGTTCAACTACATCGGCTACCGCTTGCTGGCCGGGCCTTACCACATGAACCAGGCGCTGGTCGGGCTGCTCTCGGTGGTATACCTGTCGGGGATCTACAGCTCGGCGCAGGTAGGCGCACTGGCTGACAAGCTAGGTCGGCGCCGAGTGTTCTGGGCCAGTATTCTGGTGATGGCCGGCGGCCTGCTGATGACCCTGGCCAGCCCGTTGATGATGATCATCGTCGGCATGCTGGTGTTCACCTTCGGTTTCTTTGGCGCGCATTCGGTAGCCAGTAGCTGGATCGGGCGCCGGGCATTGAAGGCCAAGGGGCAGGCGTCGTCGCTGTACCTGTTCTGCTATTACGCCGGGTCGAGTGTCGCCGGGACGGCGGGCGGGGTGTTTTGGCACATGGCCGGATGGAACGGTATCGGGCTGTTCATCGGCAGCCTGCTGGCGGTGGCGTTGTTGGTGGCCCTGCATCTGAGCAGGCTGGCGCCCAAGACCGCGTAAGCCTTTCGCCGGCAAGCCGGCTCCTACGGAAAGGGCACACGCCCCGTAGAAGCCGGCTTGTCGGCGAACAATCGGCTGGTCAGTTGATGATCTCGACGATATCCACATCCACCTCGCGGCTCATCAGGTGCTTCTCCACCTCGCCGGTCAGCTTGACCTTGGTCTTGTCGTTGAACGGCGTCGGCGGCAGGTCTTCATTGTCGATCTCGACGGTGATGGTACCGGTGTTGTCCTTGAATTCGTACTTGTCGTCGTTGTCGATCTTCTTGGTCACGAAGCCCTGCAACACCACCGGGGTGTCATCGGCGGCTTCCTTGGCGGCGGCGACGGTGGTCACCGCCTGAGCGCCAGGGCCGGTGTAGCCGGCGGCCAGGGCGGCGGTGCTGAACAGTGGGGCGAGGATCAGGGGCAGGTAACGGGCTTTCATGGGGATCGGGTCCTGTTTGCGTTTTGATGGCACCAGATTACCGACGATCGCTGAATTCAAACTTAATGCAACAAAAAAGCCCGGCACTAGACCGGGCTTTTCGCGTTGCGCATCGATTACTGGTGGTACTGCGCCGACAGTTCGTGCACCGCGTTGATGAACACACCCGCGTGCTCCGGGTCGACCTCCGGGGTGATGCCATGCCCCAGGTTGAACACATGGCCGCTGCCCTTGCCGTAGCTGGCCAGGATCCGCGCCACTTCCTTGCGGATGGCTTCGGGCTTGGCATACAGCACGGTCGGGTCCATGTTGCCTTGCAGCGCCACCTTGTCACCCACGCGGCGACGGGCATCGCCGATCTCGCAGGTCCAGTCCAAGCCCAGCGCATCGGCGCCGGCTTCAGCGATGCTCTCCAGCCACAGGCCGCCGTTCTTGGTGAAGAGAATGACCGGGACCTTGCGCCCTTCGTGCTCGCGGATCAGGCCGCTGACGATCTTGCGCATATAGCTCAGGGAGAATTCCTGGTAGGCCGCCGCCGACAGGTTGCCACCCCAGGTGTCGAAGATCTGCACCGCCTGGGCACCGGCCAGGATCTGGCCATTGAGGTAGCTGGTGACCGACTGCGCCAGCTTGTCCAGCAGCAGGTGCAAGGCTTCTGGGTTGTCGTAGGCCATGGCCTTGGTCTTGCGGAAGTCCTTCGACGAGCCGCCCTCGACCATGTAGGTGGCCAAGGTCCACGGGCTGCCGGAGAAACCGATCAACGGCACGCGACCGTTGAGCTCGCGGCGGATGGTGCTGACCGCGTCCATCACGTAACCCAGGTCCTTCTGCGGGTCGGGGATCGGCAGGGCTTCGATGTCCGCCAAGGTGCTGATGACCTTCTTGAAACGCGGGCCTTCGCCGGTCTCGAAATACAGGCCCTGGCCCATGGCGTCGGGGATGGTGAGGATGTCCGAGAAGAGGATCGCCGCGTCCAGCGGGTAGCGGTCCAGCGGCTGCAGCGTCACCTCGCAGGCGAACTGCGGGTTCATGCACAGGCTCATGAAGTCGCCGGCCTTGGCGCGGCTGGCACGGTACTCCGGGAGGTAGCGGCCGGCCTGGCGCATCATCCAGACCGGGGTGACGTCTACGGGTTGCTTGAGCAGTGCACGCAGGAAACGATCGTTCTTCAGGGCAGTCATGTCGGCATCCGGAAAAAAAGTGCGGGCATTTTCTCAGACGCGGACGCAAAAGGCACGGCCATGGCCATGCGTTTTGTCTATCGGGTGCCATGGATCAAACGTTTTTGTATACAAAAAGCATCGCGGGGCAAGCCCGCTCCCACAGGTTGTACGCATATCCCGTGGGAGCGGGCTTGCCCCGCGAATAGGCCGGATCAGACTTCGAGGTAATCCAGGATCCCTTCAGCAGCGGTGCGACCCTCGAAAATGGCGGTCACCACCAGGTCCGACCCCCGCACCATGTCGCCACCGGCAAACACTTTCGGGTTGCTGGTCTGGTGCTTGAACTTGCCCTTCTCCGGTGCCACCACGCGGCCCTGGCTGTCGGTCTGGATGTCGAACTGCTCGAACCACGGCGCCGGGCTCGGGCGGAAGCCGAAGGCGATCACCACGGCATCGGCCGGCAGGATCTCCTCGGAGCCCGGGATCGGCTCGGGGCTGCGGCGGCCACGGGCATCCGGCTCGCCGAGGCGGGTCTCGACCACCTTCACGCCCTCGACCTTATCCTCGCCGACGATGGCGATGGGCTGGCGGTTGTAGAGGAATTTCACGCCCTCTTCCTTGGCGTTCTTCACCTCTTTGCGCGAACCCGGCATGTTGGCTTCGTCACGGCGATAGGCGCAGGTCACCGACTTGGCGCCCTGGCGGATCGAGGTGCGGTTGCAGTCCATCGCGGTGTCGCCACCGCCCAGCACCACGACCTTCTTGCCCTGCATGTCGACGAAGTCTTCCGGCGCTTTCTCGAAGCCGAGGTTGCGGTTGACGTTGGCGATCAGGAAGTCCAGCGCGTCGTGCACGCCCGGCAGGTCCTCACCCGGGAAACCACCCTTCATGTAGGTGTAGGTGCCCATGCCCATGAACACCGCGTCGTATTCGGCGAGCAGCTGTTCCATGGTGATGTCCTTGCCCACCTCGGTGTTCAGGCGGAATTCGATGCCCATACCCGTGAAGACTTCGCGACGATTGCTCAGCACGGTCTTTTCCAGCTTGAACTCGGGGATACCGAAGGTCAGCAGGCCACCGATTTCCGGGTTCTTGTCGAACACCACCGGAGTCACGCCGGCACGCACCAGCACGTCGGCGCAGCCAAGGCCCGCCGGACCTGCACCGATGATGGCGACGCGCTTGCCGGTGGGCTTGACCTTGGACATGTCCGGGCGCCAGCCCATGGCGAAGGCCGTGTCGGTGATGTACTTCTCCACCGAGCCGATAGTCACCGCGCCGAAGCCGTCATTGAGCGTGCAGGCACCCTCGCACAGGCGGTCCTGCGGGCACACGCGGCCGCACACTTCCGGCAGGGTGTTGGTCTGGTGCGACAGCTCCGCCGCGGCCAGGATGTTGCCTTCAGAGACCAGCTTCAGCCAGTTGGGGATGAAGTTGTGCACCGGGCACTTCCACTCGCAGTACGGGTTGCCGCAGCCCAGGCAACGGTGTGCCTGCTCGACCGACTGCTGCGGCTTGAAGGGTTCGTAGATCTCGACGAACTCCTTCTTGCGCTGGCGCAGCAGCTTTTTCTTCGGGTCCTTGCGGCCCACTTCGATGAACTGGAAGTCGTTGTTCAGACGTTCAGCCATTTTTCAAAACCTCTTTACCGCAGTTGCCGGCGTCAGCCGCAAGCTGCAAGACGATCACTTGAGCCAGGCAAGCCCCACGCATGGGGCCCGCCACTTGCAGCTGTTGTTACTGCGGGTTGGCGCGGGTGCTGGACAACAGGTGCTTGAGGTTGGCCGCCTTCGGCTTGACCAGCCAGAAGCGCCGCACGTAGTCGTCCAGGTTCTCGGAGAGCTCACGCCCCCACTCGCTGCCGGTCTCTTCCACGTACTCGCCCAGGACCCGCGCCAGGTGGCTGCGGTAGGCCTCCATCGCCTCGCCACTGATACGCTGGATTTCCACCAGCTCGTGGTTGAGTTTGTCGACGAAGGTGTTGTCCATGTCGAGCACGTAGGCGAAACCGCCCGTCATGCCAGAACCGAAGTTGTAACCGGTCTTGCCCAATACGCAGACAAAGCCGCCGGTCATGTATTCACAGCAGTGATCGCCGGTGCCCTCGACCACAGCGTGGGCGCCGGAGTTACGCACAGCGAAGCGTTCGCCCGCGGTGCCGGCGGCGAACAGCTTGCCGCCAGTGGCGCCGTACAGGCAGGTGTTGCCGACGATCGCGCTGTGCTGGGTTTCGAACGGGCTGCCGGCTGGCGGCACGATGGTCAGCTTGCCACCGGTCATGCCCTTGCCGACGTAGTCGTTGGCGTCGCCTTCCAGGTGCAGGTTCAGGCCCCCGGCGTTCCACACGCCGAAGCTCTGGCCCGCGGTGCCCTTGAAACGGAAGGTGATCGGCGCCGCGGCCATGCCCTGGTTGCCGTGCAGCTTGGCGATTTCGCCGGAGATGCGCGCGCCGATGGAACGGTCGCAGTTGCAGATGTCGAGCGCAAACTCGCCACCGGCCTGGTCGCGGATCGCCGGCAAGGCCATCTCGACCATCTTCTCGGCCAGCTCGCCCTTGTCGAACGGCGGGTTCTTATCGACTTCACAGAACTGCGGCTTGTCGGCCGGGATGTGCGAACTACCCAGCAGTGGCGAGAGGTCGAGGTACTGCTGACGCTCGGTGTCGCCCGGCAGTACGTCGAGCAGGTCGGTGCGGCCGATCAGCTCGCCCAGGCTGCGCACGCCCAGCTTGGCCAGCCACTCGCGGGTCTCCTCGGCGACGAAGGTGAAGAAGTTGATCACCATGTCGACGGTGCCGATGTAGTGGTCCTTGCGCAGCTTGTCGTTCTGGGTGGCCACACCGGTGGCGCAGTTGTTCAAGTGGCAGATGCGCAGGTACTTGCAGCCCAGGGCGATCATCGGCGCCGTGCCGAAGCCGAAGCTCTCGGCACCGAGGATGGCCGCTTTGATCACGTCCAGGCCGGTCTTCAAGCCGCCGTCGGTCTGTACCCGGACCTTGCCGCGCAAGTCGTTGCCGCGCAGGGTCTGGTGAGTTTCGGCCAGGCCAAGTTCCCACGGCGCACCGGCGTATTTGATCGAAGTCAGCGGCGAAGCGCCGGTACCACCGTCGTAACCCGAGATGGTGATCAGGTCGGCGTAGGCCTTGGCCACACCGGCGGCGATGGTGCCCACGCCCGCTTCGGCCACCAGCTTGACCGACACCAGAGCCTGCGGGTTGACCTGCTTGAGGTCGTAGATCAGCTGGGCCAGGTCTTCGATCGAGTAAATGTCGTGGTGCGGTGGCGGCGAGATCAGGGTCACGCCCGGTACCGCATAGCGCAGCTTGGCAATCAGGCCGTTGACCTTGCCGCCCGGCAACTGGCCGCCCTCACCGGGTTTGGCGCCCTGTGCAACCTTGATCTGCAGCACTTCGGCGTTGACGAGATACTCCGGGGTCACGCCAAAGCGGCCGGTGGCCACCTGCTTGATCTTCGAGCTCTTGATGGTGCCGTAGCGAGCCGGGTCTTCGCCGCCCTCGCCGGAGTTGGAGCGCGCCCCCAGGCGGTTCATCGCCTCGGCCAGCGCTTCGTGGGCTTCCGGCGACAGCGCGCCCAACGAGATACCGGCTGAGTCGAAGCGTTTGAGGATGGCCTCCAGCGGCTCGATCTGGTCGAGTGCCAGCGGCTGGTCGGCCACTTTCACCTTCAGCAGATCGCGGATCATCGACACCGGGCGCTGGTCGACCAGCGTGGTGTACTCCTTGAACTTGCCGTAGTCGCCCTGCTGCACGGCGGCTTGCAGGGTGTTGACCACGTCCGGGTTGTAGGCGTGGTATTCGCCACCGTGGACGAACTTCAGCAGGCCACCTTGCTGGATCGGCTTGCGCGCGCTCCAGGCTTCGGCTGCCAGCAGTTTCTGGTCGCTTTCGAGGTCTTCGAAGCGTGCGCCCTTGATACGGCTGGACACCCCCTTGAAGCTCAGGCCGACCACTTCCTCGGACAGGCCGATCGCTTCGAACAGCTGAGCGCCACGGTACGAGGCGATGGTGGAGATGCCCATCTTCGACAGGATCTTTAGCAGGCCTTTGGAGATGCCTTTGCGGTAGTACTTGAAGACTTCGTCCAGGTCGCCCAGCACTTCGCCGGTACGAATCAGGTCGGCCAGTACTTCATAGGCCAGGTATGGGTAGACGGCCGAGGCACCAAAGCCCAGCAGAACGGCGAAGTGGTGCGGGTCGCGCGCGGTGGCGGTTTCGACCAGGATGTTGCTGTCGCAGCGCAGGCCCTGCTCGGTCAGGCGGTGGTGCACCGCGCCAACCGCCATCGAGGCATGCACCGGCAACTTGCCCGGGGCGATGTAGCGGTCGCTCAGCACCAGTTGGGTCTTGCCACTGCGCACGGCCTCTTCGGCCTGATCGGCGATATTGCGGATCGCCGCTTCCAGGCCAACGCTTTCGTCGTAGTTGAGGTCGATCAGCTGGCGGTCGAAACCTTCGCGCTCTAGGTTCATCAGCGAACGCCACTTGGCGGGCGAGATGACCGGCGAGCTGAGGATCACCCGCGAGGCGTGCTCGGGGGATTCCTGGAAGATGTTGCGCTCGGCGCCCAGGCAGATTTCCAGGGACATCACGATCGCCTCGCGCAGCGGGTCGATCGGCGGGTTGGTCACCTGGGCGAACTGCTGGCGGAAGAAGTCGTATGGCGAGCGTACGCGCTGCGACAGCACCGCCATCGGCGTGTCGTCGCCCATCGAACCGACCGCTTCCTGGCCCTGCTCACCCAGCGGGCGCAGCACCTGGTCACGCTCCTCGAAGGTGACCTGGAACATCTTCATGTACTGCTTGAGCTGGTCGGCGTCGTAGCTGGCCACGCCCTGGTCGTCGGTCAGCGTCGCCTGGATGCGCGTGGCATGCTGACGCAGCCAGCGCTTGTACGGGTGGCGCGACTTCAAGCGGTTGTCGATGGCGTCGGTGTCGAGGATCTGGCCGGTCTCGGTGTCCACGGCGAGGATCTGGCCGGGGCCGACACGGCCCTTGGCCAGGACGTCCTCAGGCTGGTAGCCCCATACGCCGATTTCCGAGGCGATGGTGATGTAGCCGTTGGTGGTAGTCACCCAGCGCGCCGGGCGCAGGCCATTGCGATCGAGCAGGCACACCGCGTGGCGGCCTTCGGTCATGACGATGCCGGCCGGGCCGTCCCACGGCTCCATGTGCATGGAGTTGTACTCGTAGAAGGCGCGCAGGTCGGCATCCATCGTTTCGACGTTCTGCCAGGCCGGCGGTACCAGCATGCGCACGCCACGGAACAGGTCGATGCCACCGGTGACCATCAGCTCCAGCATGTTGTCCATGCTCGAGGAGTCGGAGCCAACGCGGTTGACCAGCGGGCCGAGTTCTTCGAGGTCAGGAATCAGGTCGTTGGCGAACTTGGTGCGCCGGGCCATGGCCCAGTTGCGGTTGCCAGTGATGGTGTTGATCTCGCCGTTGTGGGCGAGGAAGCGGAATGGCTGGGCCAGCGGCCACTTCGGCAGGGTGTTGGTGGAGAAGCGCTGGTGGAACACGCAGATCGCGGTCTGCAAGCGCTCATCACCCAGGTCCGGATAGAACGCCGCGAGATCGCGCGGCATCATCAGGCCTTTGTAGATGATGGTCTTGTGCGAGAAGCTGCAGATGTAGTGGTCGGCATCGTGGGCGTTGGCCACGGACGAACGGCGACGGGCGCTGAACAGCTTGATGGCGAATTCCTGATCGCTCAGGCCTTCGCCGCCGATGAACACCTGTTCGATCTGCGGCAGGCGCTCCAGGGCCAGGCGACCCAGCACGCTGGTGTCGATCGGCACTTTGCGCCAGCCGACCAGCTTGAGACCGGCGTTGACGATCTCGCGGTCCATGTTCTGGCGGGCGGCTTCGGCTTTCACCGGGTCCTGGTTGAAGAACACCATGCCAACGGCGTACTGCCTGGGCAGCTCGACGGCGAAGTGTTCCTGGGCTACGGCACGCAGGAATTGATCGGGCTTCTGCATGAGCAGACCGCAACCGTCGCCGGTCTTGCCGTCGGCGTTGATGCCGCCGCGGTGGGTCATGCAGGTCAGCGCCTGCATGGCGGTTTGCAGAAGGTGGTGACTCGGCTGCCCCGTCATATGGGCGATCAGGCCGAAACCACAGTTGTCCTTGAATTCTTCGGGATGGTACAGACCTGTTTTCATAGACACTTTCTCACCAGGTTCACCTCTCAACCGGAGGCAAATCTCTTTTTTAACAACCACTTACCATCCACGCCGATCAAACGCCAGCTTTTTTGCGGTGGTCATGGAAAACCATTGTTGCACAGCGACAGCGACGCCCACAAATTTTCATGTCTCACCATTGAAAATTTATGTCGCAATTTTGAATGTTTTTGTGCCGAATTCCGTGGTAGCGGCTTGGCTCGAGTCTGAAGCGTTTCAGCCAGGACTGCAAGGGAGGGCTTGTGGCCGTCAGTCTGGGACAGAAAAGCCTGCCGCGCTCGGGCGCAGCAGGCTAGTCGAAAGCTAGAAGTCGCTCAGCAACTGGGCGGCGGGGTGGTGCCGCCCGGAAGGTATCAGCGGGCCGTGGCCAGCTCTTGTTGGACGCTGCCGACGGTACGTGGCCAAGGTTTACCAGCCTGGACCTTGGCTGGCAAGTTCTTGATTGCCGCAGCAGCGGCGTCGCGGCTGGCGAAGTTGCCGTAGGTGACGACGTACAGCGGCTTGCCCTGCAGGTTTTTCTTGAAGTAGCGATAGTCGCCACCCTGCTCCTTGACGAACGACTGAGCCGACGCTTCGGAGCTGGTGCCGAAGATCTGCACCACATAATTGCCCGGCTTTTGGCCGGCATACCAGCCACCGTTGCCCGCACCACCGGCTGCCGGCTTCTCCACGGGCTTGGCGGCAGGCTTGGCGCTGGCGACCTGGGTCGGAGCCGGGGCTGGTTTTGCAGGCGCAACCGGCTTTGCCGGCTGGGTTGCAACAGGTTTTGGAGCAGGCGCAACCGGTTGAACCGGTGCAGTGGTGACCGGTTGCGCAGGCACTGGCGCAGGGCTGGCAGTAGCGCCTTGCGGCGGCGCGATGGTGGTCACGGTCGGCGGCACGGCGGCCGACGGCGCGGACGGTTGCAGTGCAGTATTGCCCGCCGGGCTGCTCTCTTCACCATCCCCCATGCCTGCGGCCTGGGCCAACGGCTCCCGCATCACCGGCTGCGACTGGCCGACCAGCGGCAGCGGCATGGGTTGGGAAGAGCCGGAGAACTCGATGGCCGGCGAGCCATTGCCACCTTGCCCCAGCGGCAGTTGGGCCTGGGCGGTAGGCGCTTCGGCCGGGGCCTTGTCGCCTTTCTTGGGCATCAAGACCGCCGCACCAACGGCGACCACGACCACAGCGGACAACGCGAGCACGTGTTTCTTAGGCATTTTGAACCCCATGGATGGTCGCTTGGCCGTGGTACGACTGGCGATCATGGTTTCGATCAAGGTATCGCGGGCGACCTGGTTGATGTTTCCAGGCCAACCGTCGGAGTTTTCGTGGATGTCGACGATCTGCTCGCGAGTGAACACCTCGATGCCCCGGCCAGCACCCTCCAGGCGCTGCTCCAGATACTCGCGGGTCTCTTCCTCGCTGTACGGGGCCAGCTCGATGATATGGAAACGCTCCTCATCGATGTTCAGCTCTTCCAACCCAGCGATCAGCGACGGCTCGCCGAACAGGAACACGTGCGGGCGCCCTTCGGAGGTACCTGCCGCCAACTCCAGCAACGCTTGGAGTGCCGACTCGTCGAGTTGTTCCGCATCATCCACCAGCAGATAGACTTCCTGGCCGGTCAGCGCCAGTTGCACCACCTGCGTAAGAATGGCCTGCACTTCCGGCTGCGCCACGTTCAGCGACTGGGCAACCTGGCCAAGCACACTGGCCGCATCGCTGGCACCACGGGCGGAGACCACCACACTCTGTACCGACTGCTTATTAGTGCTGGCCACCAGCGCCTGGCGCAGCAGGGTCTTGCCACTGCCGACAGGGCCGGTGACCACCAGCATCAACTGACTGTAGCGGGCCAGATGGTGCAACTGGCCAAGCACCGGCTTGCGCTGGGCGGGGAAGAACTTGAAGCCGGGCACGCGGGGCGCGAACGGATCGTGGCTCAACTGGTAATGATCGAGGAACGCCTCATCGGCATGCAAAGTGCTCATTGCGTTGTCACAACCTCAAAGCTGGGCCACGATCGCGCGGTAATCCGCTGCCAGCGTGGCCTGAAGAATCTCTTTCGGATAGTCGTCGGTGACGACGGCCTCGCCCATCTGGCGCAGCAGCACCAGGCGCAGGCGCCCGTCGAGCACTTTCTTGTCGACCGCCATGTGCTCCATGAAATGCGCCGGAGTCATTTCCTGTGGTGGCACCACCGGCAATCCTGCGTCCTGCAGCAGGCGAATACCGCGATCACGCGCCGGCTGGTCGATCCAGCCCAGGCGCATGGACATTTCCAGCGCCATTACCGTGCCAGCCGCCACGGCTTCGCCGTGCAGCCATACACCGTAGCCCATGTGGGTTTCGATAGCATGGCCGAAGGTGTGGCCGAGATTGAGCGTGGCGCGCACGCCCGATTCGCGCTCATCTGCACCGACAACGGCCGCCTTGGCCGCGCAGGAGCGGCGAATCGCTTCGGTCAGGGCCACGGGCTCCAGGGCGCGCAGGGCCTGCATATTGTCTTCGAGCCAACCGAGGAAGGGCTCGTCGCAGATCAGGCCGTACTTGATGATTTCCGCCAGCCCCGCGGACAGCTCGCGCTCGGGCAGCGTCTTCAGGCTGGTGGTATCGATCAGCACTGCATTGGGCTGATAGAAGGCACCGACCATGTTCTTGCCCAGCGGGTGGTTGATACCGGTCTTGCCCCCAACCGAAGAATCCACCTGGGACAACAGGGTAGTCGGAACCTGGATGAAGTCCACGCCACGCTGGTAACAGGCCGCGGCGAAGCCGGCCATGTCACCGATCACGCCGCCGCCGAGCGCCACCACGGTGGTGCGGCGGTCGTGACGCGCGGTCAGCAGGGCATCGAAGATCAGTTGCAGGGTTTCCCAGTTCTTGTATTTCTCGCCGTCGGGCAGCACCACCGGCAGCACCGAGTAGGCGCCTAGCGTGTTGCCAAGGCGTTCGAGATACAGCGGCGCGACGGTCTCGTTCGAGATGATGGCGACCTGCCGGCCGGCGATATGTGGCGCCAGCAGCTCTGGCTGGTCCAGCAGGCCCTCGCCAATGTAGATCGGGTAGCTACGTTCGCCCAGGTCGACCTTTAGTGTCTGCATGTATCCCCACAATGTACTTGGGCGCGGCGCCTATCGAGCGAACCACGCGATCAGGTTGAACCCCGCCTCGGCGATGGAGGCCGAGGATAGACCCCGCTTATCGGGGCGGCAACTGCTGCAGGCGCTCCAGAATGTCGAGCACCACCATGCGCGGCGGCCGTTCGTCGGTTTCAACCACCAGGTCGGCAATTTCGCGATAGAGCGGGTCACGCGTTTCGAACAGGGTGCGCAGGGTCGCTTCAGGGTTGGCGGTACGCAGCAAGGGCCGGTTGCGATCCCGCGCGGTACGCCCGACCTGCTGCTCCACCGAAGCATGCAAGTAGACCACCCGGCCGCCCGCCCGCAACGCGACACGGTTGGCATCACGCATCACGGCGCCGCCTCCGGTGGCCACGACCACGCCGTCGAGCGCACAGAGCTCGGCGATCATCGCTTGCTCACGGTCACGAAAGCCCGGCTCGCCTTCCTTGTCGAAGATCCACGGGATGTTGGCGCCGGTTCGCAGCTCGATTTCCTTGTCGGAATCCTTGAACAGCAGGCGCAGCTCTTTGGCCAACAGGCGCCCGATGGTGCTCTTACCAGCGCCCATGGGCCCCACAAGTATCAAATTTCGCACAGAATCAACGACTCACAGCAATCGCCTGGTCACTCATGATACGCGGAGTCAGGAAGACCAGCAGCTCGGATTTTTTCTCTTGTAATGCATCGCGTCGAAACAGCCGCCCAACATACGGCAGATCGCCGAAAAATGGCACCTTGTCGACCACATTGTTCTGCGACGTCGAGTACACGCCACCAATCACAATGGTTTCGCCATCGGTGACCCGCACCTTGGCGTTGACCTCGTTCTTGCGAATGGGAGGCACATTGTTCAGGGCATTGACGAAGTCCGGCTCGTCCTTGGTCACCCGCACCGCCATGATCACCTTGCCGTCCGGGGTGATCTGCGGCGTCACCTCCAACGACAGGGAGGCTTCGCGAAACGAGATGGAGGTGGCACCGCTCTTGGTGGTCTCCTGGTAGGGGACCTCGGTTCCCTTGAGAATTCGCGCCGTCTCCTTGTCGGCGGTGACCACCCTGGGCTGGGAGATGATCTCGCCATTGCCGCTTTTCTCCATCGCGCTGAGCTCGAGGTCAAGCAGGATGTCACTGCGTAGCAGCCCGACCCCAAGCGCCGACGTCGCCCGTTCCACCCCCATATCGACGAACAGTTCGCTGCCCAGCTGGCTGTCACGACCGTACAGCGGGCCACCCCAGCGCACACCCAGAGCCTTTTCGTAATCGATATTGGCCTCGACGATACGCGCCTCGATCATGACCTGGCGCACAGGCACATCAAGCTGGGCCACCAATCGCCGGATTTCACCCATCCGGTCGGCGGGCTGGGCAACCACCAGCGTATTGGTGCGTGCATCCACGCTCAGGCTACCGCGCCCGGCCAGGATGCCGTCGTCGGCCAGACTCGCCAGCAGCAGTTCGGACAGGTCAGACGCTTTTGCGTGATAGACCGGGATCAGCTCCCGTTGCAACGGTTCGAGTCGAGCATCCAGCGCCTGCTCCAGGTGAGCACCCCGCGACTGCTCGGCGAGTTCGGCAATGGGCGCTACCAACAGCACATTCCCCTCTTGTCGACGCCCCAGCCCCTTGCTACGCAACACAAGATCGAGCGCCTGATCCCAGGGCACTTCCTCCAGCCTGAGGGTGATTCGCCCCTGGACGGCATCGCTGGCCACCAGGTTTATACCGGCGTAGTCGGCCATTACCTGCAATACCGCACGCACTTCCACATCCTGGAAGTTCAGCGACATCGATTCGCCCTGAAACTCAGCCGCCAGCGCTGCCCGTGCGCCCAGCAGCACCAACATCGCGCTCGCCAGCCCCGTCAATCTCATCCTTGACCTCCCCTCGCGCACTCTTCCTGAGTGCCAGATACCTGGAACGCTCGTGCCAAGCGCCGCCGATGTACAAACGCTCACGTACCTCGACCTGCTCGGCTTCTATGCTCACCACAACCCCTTCGTCACGCCCCAACTGCTCCCCCGTCGCCACCCGATACAGGCGGCCTGCTGAACGCAGCAGTGCCTGGCGACCGCCAGCGCCGGACAAACTACCGACCATTTCCAGCTGCTCCAGGGGAATTCGCCCAAGCCGCGGCTCAGCCGAGCCGGCGCTCCAGGCCTGGAACGGATCAAAGGACACGACAGGAAGGGCCGCTCGGGCCGGCTCCTCAGCCAGATTGTCGGGAGTTTCAAGCGACTCACCCGGGTGATGGACATCTACCCGAAGCCGTGCACTGACTATCCCGGGTTGTTCTTCAGCCCCGCTCAAGTTCAGGCGAGGAACAGACAAAAGGCGCAGCTGCCCAAGCCATTGTTCCAGCCACGTACGGAGAGCCGGATAGCCGCCCTTTACTTGTATGTCGAGGGGCAGCCTGCGGTACCCAACTTCCTGCTGCTCCTCAAGCACCTCCAGCAGCTCGAACAGCAAGCCATGCTCGTGCCCCGAGACCGCCAACTGATCGAGCAACTCGCTGATACCTTCGCCCGCCGCCAGCCGCCATCGCTCCACGCGCAAGCGCTGTTCCATGTCATCCAGCGCCCTGCGCTCGGCATCGACGTCGAGGGCCTGAGCGGTCCTGGCTTCATGCACCTGACGCACCCGATGTTCCGTCGACACCGCGAGCTGGTAGTCCTGATGCACCTCACGCAAGCGGCCCAGATAACCCACGACGCCCACTACCAGCACCAGCGACAACACGACAAGGAACCTGAGCAAGGGGGATCGGTGTACCACTCCCTGCCAATCAAACAACCACATGCCGCTCACGACCAAGTCGCCGACAAGCGTGCCGTCACGACAAATTCGTCGCCACCCGACTTGTGCCGCAGGTACACAAGCTCCAGGTCCTGAAGCACATCGACCTGCTCCAGCCTGCGCATCAGCACAGCCACCACAGATGCCGAGGCGGCCATCCCCATCAGCTGTACGCGATCGCCCTGCACATCCAGTTCGCGCAATCGCGCCCCCTCAGGCATTGCCATCTCCAAGCCTGGGAAAAGAGCGGCCAGCAAGGCCTGCCTGGCCCTAAGCCTGGACAACGCAACGTACTGCTCATGCAATGCGATACGTGAAACGCGCAGATGCTCAACCTGCTCCAAAGTGCTATCGAGCCCTTCCAGCTCGCGCTCCAGAGCCGTGATCACCTCATGCTGCCTGGCCTGACGCACCTGCATGAACCCGTCAAGCAGCATCACCGCAGCTACCGCCATCATCAGGCTGGCTAACAGCGCAGCCCGGAACTGTCGCACCACCGCGACCCGGCGCAATTCACGCCAAGGCATCAGGTTCAGCCGCACCGTCATGCTCGCGAACCTCCCAACGCCAGCCCGCAGACCAATGCCATGGATGCCACAAAGGCTTCGGACTCGGCGCCATCCGCTAGCGGCGAGGGGCGCGCGAGGCTGCAGCGCACACCTAGCCGGTCAGCCAGTTGCTCGGCCCGCTCGGTGTCTGCGGCTCCCCCTGCGATCACCACTTGCCCCACATGCTCCCGCGCGCTGTGCAACGACCAGAGACGCTCGACGCTCTCGAGCCATTGCCCTGATGCAGCCAGGGGCAAGTGCTGACGCAGAGGGACAAGATCTCGTTGCCAACGATGCAGCACGACTTCACCAGCCTCCAACTGCAATAGTGCCAAGTCACCCGATGCTTCGCCCCCCGATGCACGCAGCAGAGCGAAACTGTCGACCTCCATGGCCGCTACCTGCAACCCCGCCTGGTCGAACATATGCTCGAGCGGGTCGAGCTGGCTCTGCCGGCAGGCGGCCACCAGGACATCGGTATGAGCAGGGCATTCGGCAGACACCCCCAGCACCTGGAAATCCAGGGCCAGATCATCCAGCGGAAAGGGAAACAATTGTTCGACCTGGGCAAGCAACCGCGCCTCGGCGTCCAACCCGGTTGCTTCACACGGCAACCGACAGACCTTGCAGATCACCTGAGACGCTGGCAAAGCCAACGCCACCCTCCGTTGCGGTGTCGCACAGCGTCGGTAGGCCTCGCGCAACACTTCAGGCAGTTGCGGATGGCCCAACCCCGCAGGAATTGGCTCACAGGCCCAGGCAGCAACTCGCCAGCGCCCGCGCTGGCGGCGCAATTGCAGCATTCGTATGGTGTCGGAGGCAATTTCTACCCCCAGCAATGAACCGGCATCCCTACCAAAGCGTCCAAGCATGGCTGTCCCTTCCTAGTCACGGCGAGCCACCACGATTGCGGCGCCAGCGGTCATCGACAGGCCCCGACCGGTCACCCGATGGGGCGAAAAGTGCTTATAATGCCCAGCGAATTTTCCCGTCCGCTGGCCGTGCGCGCCCCCACTCCTCAACCTGGACACCCAAAAGCCTTGATACGCCTGCTGAAGTTCTTCTGGTGGTCTTTCGTCGCAGTCATCTGCGCGCTCGTGCTCGGTGTGAGCGGTGCGTTCCTGTATCTTAGCCCCAGCCTGCCCTCGGTCGATTCGCTGCGAAGCGTCCAGTTGCAAATCCCCCTGAGGGTGTACAGCAGCGACGGCAAGCTGATTGCCGAGTTCGGCGAGATGCGGCGCTCGCCGATCAAGTTCCAGGAAATTCCCCCACAGTTCATCCAGGCGCTTCTGTCAGCCGAAGACGACAATTTCCTCAACCACTACGGTGTCGACCCCAGCAGCCTGATGCGTGCAGCCACGCAACTGCTCAAGTCCGGGCATATCCAGACCGGCGGCAGCACCATCACCATGCAAGTGGCGAAGAACTTCTTCCTCAGCAGCGAACGCAGCTTCTCGCGCAAGACCAACGAAATCCTCCTGGCCCTGCAGATCGAACGCGAGCTGACCAAGGACGAGATCCTCGAGCTGTACGTCAACAAGATCTACCTGGGCAACCGTGCCTACGGCATCGACGCCGCCGCGCAGGTGTACTACGGCAAGTCGATCCGCGACGTCAGCCTGGCGCAGATGGCCATGATCGCCGGGCTGCCCAAAGCGCCGTCGCGTTTCAACCCGCTGGCCAACCCGGTACGCGCCAAGGAGCGCCGCGACTGGATCCTCGGGCGCATGTACAAGCTCGGCAAGATAGACGATGCCAGCTATCAAGCCGCCCTGGCCGAACCGCTGAACGCCAGCTACCACGTACCCACCCCGGAAGTGAACGCGCCCTATGTCGCCGAGATGGCCCGCGCCGAGATGGTCGGGCGCTACGGCAGCGATGCCTACACCGAAGGCTTCCGCGTCACCACCACGGTACCCAGCGACATGCAGCAGATGGCCAACGATGCGGTGCTCAACGGGCTTTCCGAGTACGACGAACGCCATGGCTATCGCGGCCCCGACGCACGCTTCCCAGGCAAGACCCGCGCCGCCTGGCTGCAGGAACTGGGCAAGCAGCGCACCCTGGGTGGCCTGGAGCCGGCCATCGTCACTCACGTCGATAAAAGCGGCCTGAAGGTGATGACCCGCGCCGGCCTGGAGGAAGATGTAGCCTGGGACACCATGAAATGGGCCCGCCCTTACCTGAACAGCAACTCGCAGGGCCGCTCGCCACAGTCGCCCGCCGATGTGGCCCAGGTTGGCGACCTGGTACGCCTGCAACGCCTGGAGAACGGCAAACTCAAGTTCAGCCAGGTGCCAGGCGCCCAAAGCGCACTGGTCACCCTCGACCCTTACAATGGCGCCATCCGCGCCCTGGTCGGTGGTTTCTCCTTCGAGCAGAGCAACTACAACCGCGCCATGCAGGCCAAGCGTCAGCCAGGGTCCAGCTTCAAGCCGTTCGTCTACAGTGCCGCACTGGATAACGGCTACACCGCTGCCAGCCTGGTCAACGACGCGCCCATCGTGTTCGTCGACGAGTACCTGGACAAGGTCTGGCGCCCGAAGAACGACACCAACACCTTCCTCGGCCCGATCCGCATGCGCGAGGCGCTGTACAAGTCGCGCAACCTGGTCTCGATCCGACTGCTGCAAGCGATGGGCGTCGACCGCACCATCGACTACATCGCCAAGTTCGGCTTCAACAAGCAGGACCTGCCGCGCAACCTGTCGCTGGCACTCGGTACCGCGACCTTGACGCCCATGGAGATTGCCACCGGCTGGAGCACCTTCGCTAACGGCGGCTACAAGATCAGCCCGTACCTGATCGACCGCGTCGAAAGCCGCAACGGCGAAACCCTGTTCACTGCCAACCCGGCGCGTGTACCCCAGGGCAGCCAGGACCAGGCCGGCCTTGCAGCACCGGAGCAGCCGATCAGCGTCGCGCCAATGCCCGGCGAGACACCCCCAACCCTCGGCCAGGTGGCAGCGGCACCGCAAGCGCCCGCCATCGCCGAGCAGATCATCGACGGTCGCACCACCTACATTCTCACCAGCATGCTGCAGGACGTGATCAAGCGCGGCACCGGCCGCCGCGCCCTGGCCCTGGGCCGTGGCGACCTGGCAGGCAAGACCGGCACCACCAACGAGTCCAAGGACGCCTGGTTCTCCGGCTACAACGCCGACTACGTCACCACCGTCTGGGTCGGCTTCGACCAGCCCGAGACGCTGGGCCGCCGCGAGTATGGCGGCACTGTGGCCCTGCCGATCTGGATGAGCTTCATGGGCCAGGCGCTCAAGGGCAAGCCCGAGCACGCGCCCGCCGAGCCTGAGGGGATTCTCAGCCTGCGCGTCGACCCGGTCAGCGGCCGTGCGGCCACGCCAAGCACGCCGAACGCCTACTTCGAGCTGTTCAAGGCCGAGGATTCGCCACCGTCGGTCGATGAGCTGGGCAATGGCGCGGCGCCAGGCAGCCCGCTGCCAGCGGATGAATCGGCACCGATGGATCTGTTCTGACACATCGATCTGTTCGCCGGCAAGCCGGCTCCTACACAGTCAGGTAGGAACCGGCTTGCCGGTGAATGGCCCTGACAGTGTTCACTGAACTCGAGATAAACAAAAAGCCCCGGCTCTCACGAGCCGGGGCTTTTTCATCATGCTACGGCTGGATCAGCCGTTGAACACGTCATCCACGCTCTTGAGCGGGTAGTGCTTCGGATACGGCAGGGTCGCCACGCCGGATTCGATGGCGGCCTTGGCCACGGCATCGGAAACCACGGTGATCAGGCGAGCATCCAGTGGCTTCGGAATGATGTACTCGCGGCCGAACTCCAGGGCCTGCACACCGTAGGCATCGCAGACTTCCTTCGGTACCGGCTGCTTGGCCAGGTCTTTCAGGGCGATGGCGGCAGCGATCTTCATCTCTTCGTTGATGCGCTTGGCGCGAACGTCCAGGGCGCCACGGAAGATGAACGGGAAGCCAAGCACGTTGTTGACCTGGTTCGGGTAGTCGGAACGACCGGTGGCCATGATCACGTCGCTACGGGTGGCGTGAGCCAGTTCCGGGGCGATTTCCGGGTCCGGGTTCGAGCAGGCGAACACGATCGGGTTGGCAGCCATCGACTTCAGACCTTCAGGGCTCAGCAGGTTCGGGCCGGACAGACCGACGAACACATCGGCGCCATCCAGGGCGTCAGCCAGGGTGCGCTTGTCGGTGGTGTGGGCGAACTGGGCCTTGTACTGGTTCAGGTCGTCGCGGCCAGCGTGGATCACGCCGCTGCGGTCGATCATGAAGATATTCTCGACCTTGGCGCCCATGCTCACCAGCAGCTTCATGCAGGAGATGGCCGCGGCGCCAGCGCCCAGGCAGACGATCTTGGCGTCTTCAAGCTTCTTGCCGGCGATTTCCAGCGCGTTGATCATGCCGGCCGCAGTGACGATCGCAGTGCCGTGCTGGTCATCGTGGAACACCGGGATGTCGCACTGCTCGATCAGAGTGCGCTCGATCTCGAAGCACTCAGGTGCCTTGATGTCCTCGAGGTTGATGCCACCGAAGGTGATGGAGATACGGCGCACGGTGTCGATGAAGGCCTGCGGGCTTTCCGACTCGACTTCGATGTCGAACACGTCGATACCGGCGAAACGCTTGAACAGAACACCCTTGCCTTCCATGACCGGCTTCGAGGCCAGCGGGCCCAGATCACCCAGGCCGAGGATCGCGGTGCCGTCGGAAATCACCGCGACCAGGTTGCCCTTGCCGGTGTACTTGTAGGCCAACTCCGGATCACGGCCGATCTCGCGTACAGGTTCGGCGACGCCTGGGCTGTAGGCCAGTGCGAGGTCGCGGGCGGTGGCGGTTGGCTTGGAGAGCTCGACGCTCAGTTTCCCCGGACGAGGCTGAGCGTGGTATTCGAGAGCGGCGGTTTTCAGGTCTGACATGATGGGCATTCCGCTATTTACTGTTCTGACGGACCGCCGAGGATACGCAAAGTGCCGGGGGGCGACAAGACTGCCCGGTCACTATGTGTCAAGGCCTCTGGCCTACGACTTTACGCTATAACCCACGGGGCTTACGGAAGCCAGTGTGTACAATCCAGTAGCAAACTGTCTACAACTATTTAGCCGGAAACAGGCTCCAACATACTCGGATCGGTCAATGGCAACAGCCAGCGTTGTTGCCCAGGCTTGAGCCCGCCCTTGCGGGAACGATCCAGCACCCAGCCACGCACCTCGACCTGGCGTCCCTTGAGGTTAGCGAAGAAGCTGGCAGGGAAGTTGCGTTGCAGACGAGCGGGAACCTGTAGTACCACGGAGTCGTCAAGTTCAAGCCAGACACCGCCACGATTGCGTTCGATTTCCGTGACTTTACCAACAATCACCGCGAACCCTGACTGCCGCACACGCTCGGCAGGCAACACCGGCGACTCTTGCCAGAGCCCGGCCCTCGCCTTGCGAGCGGCTTTCTCCGCGTGCTGCTGACAGCTGGCCAGTTCCACGTTGGGTGCGATCGCCACCCGGTAGCCAAGCCCTTCGCTGAGCAATTGTGCTTCCAGATTGTCGCCAGACCGACCGTACAAGTGCGCCAGCGTACGGCCGTACTTGTCCTTGCCTTCGACACCCAGGACCAGCCCGATGCGACCGTCATTGGCCTTGATCAGGTCCTGTAGCCGCCGCTTGGCGGCCTCGGCATAGGGCTCGCTGGTTCGCCCCTTGCGTCCAATCTCGGGCGCATTGATGCCGATGAGCCGTACGCTACGGCCATCAACCAGGCGCACGGTGTCGCCATCGACCACGCTGCGCACCGCCACCTGCCGTGGGCTTTCAGGCAGCGGGCAGAAGGCCTGGGCCGGAAGATGCCAGATCGCGCCCACAAAAAAGGCGCCCACAAGGGGCGCCTTCTTTTGCAGCAGCGCGAACCTCGAGAGATTCGCCATGCGCATGATTACTTCTTGGTACCGAACATACCGAAGCGATCGGCGAACTTCTGTACGCGACCACCGGTGTCCAGGACTTTCTGCTTACCGGTGTAGAACGGGTGGCACAGGTTGCAAACGTCGATCGCCAGGACGCTGCCCAGGGTCGAACGGGTTTCAAACTTGTTGCCGCAGCTGCAGGTGACTGCAACTACTTCGTAGTTCGGATGAATATCTGCTTTCATGGTCACTTCCTCGAGCTGCGTGCCGCCACCCAACACCTATTGTTGAATACCGCACGTAATTAGGCGGCGAATAATACCAGAGCGCCAAGCCAACGCAAGTTGTCGCTCGCACCGACCGTCGTCTGCTAGGCTCGCCTGATTTGTGAAACGCCCTCCAGAGACCTTCCGCGTGTCCGACGTCATCCTGCGCCTTGCCCTGCCCTCGCCCCTGCGTCGCCTGTTCGACTACCGGGCACCCGCGAGCATGGCGCGCCAGGCACTGACGCCCGGCATGCGCCTCCGCGTGCCGTTTGGCCGCCGCGAGATGATCGGCGTGCTGGTGGAGGTCGCCGACAAGAGCGAAGTGCCCGCCGACAAGCTCAAACCGGCCAGCGCCCTGCTCGACCCGGTTTCACCGCTGCCGCCGGCACTGTTCAAGCTGTGCCTGTGGACCGCCCAGTACTACCAGCACAGCCTGGGCGACACCCTCAACTGGGCGTTGCCCACGCTGTTACGTCAGGGCGAACCTGCCGAGGCGCGCCAGGAGCGCTTCTGGCATGTTGCCCCAGGGGCCCGCCTGGAAGACCCGCGTATCGCCCGCGCCCCACGCCAGCGCGAGGCGCTAAAGACACTGTCGCAGCATCACCACGGCGTGGCCCACAGCGTGCTGGCCAAGCTGGGCCTGAACAAGGACAGCCTCGATCTGCTGCTGGCCAAGGAGCTGGTCCAGGTCGAAGTGCGCCGCCACCTGCCGCCGCCACGCCACGAACGCTGGCTGGCCCAGCCGGAGCTGCCGCTCAACGAGGAGCAACGCGCCGCCTTCGAGGCCGTGCGCTCGGGCTTTGGCGCCTTCCATGCGTTTCTCCTGGCCGGCGTCACCGGCAGCGGCAAGACCGAGGTCTACCTGCAACTGATCCGCGAGACACTGGAGGCCGGCAAGCAAGCACTGATCCTGATCCCTGAGATCAACCTCGGCCCGCAGACCCTGCAACGCTTCGAGCAGCGCTTCAACGCGCGCATCGCCCTGCTGCATTCTGCAGTGGGCGACCGCGAGCGCCTGGACGCCTGGCTGGCGGCCCGCGATGGCGAGGCGGATATCATCATCGGTACCCGCTCGGCGCTGTTCACGCCGATGAAGAACCCGGGCCTGATCATCATCGACGAAGAGCACGACGGCTCCTATAAACAGCAGGAGGGTCTGCGCTACCACGCCCGCGACCTGGCCGTGGTGCGCGCGCATCAGGAGAACATCCCGATCCTGCTGGGCTCGGCCACCCCTTCACTGGAAAGCCTGCATAATGCCCACAGCGGCCGCTATGGCTTGCTGCGCATGAACCAGCGCGCCGGTGGCGCCCGCGCCCCGCGCTTCCTGCGCCTGGACGTGCGCAGCCTGCCGCTGGACAGCGGCATCAGCGGGCCGTTGCAACAAGCGATCCGCCAGACCCTTGAAGCTGGCCAGCAGGTGCTGGTTTTCCTCAATCGTCGCGGCTTCGCCCCCACCCTGCTGTGCCACGACTGCGGCTGGCTCTCGGAATGCCCGCGCTGCGATGCGCGCATGACCGTGCACCAGCGCTCCGCCGTGCTGCGCTGCCACCATTGCGGCTATGACGAACGCCTGCCGCTGCAATGCCCGCAGTGCGCCCACGTCGACTTGCGCCCGGTGGGTGCCGGGACAGAGCGCGCCGAAGAGCGCCTGAAAGTGTTGTTCCCGGACTATCCGATCCTGCGCGTCGACCGCGACAGCACCTCGCGCAAGGACGCCATGCACAACCTGTTCACCACCATCCAGCGCGGCCAGCCGAGCATCCTGGTGGGCACCCAGATGCTGGCCAAGGGGCACCACTTCCCCCGCGTCACCCTGGTGGCCATCCTCGATGCCGATGGCGGCCTGTTCTCCGGCGACTTCCGCGCCAGCGAGCGCATGGCTCAGTTGATCGTCCAGGTGGCTGGGCGCGCCGGACGCGCCGAGGAACCGGGCAAGGTCATCGTGCAGACGCACCTGGCCGACCATCCGTTGCTGGTGCAGCTTACCGAACAGGGTTACTCCGCCTTCGCCGAGCAAGCCCTGAGCGAGCGCCGCGCCGCTGGCCTGCCGCCGTTCGCCCACCTGGCCCTGTTGCGCGCCGATGCCCACAAGCCAGGCCAGGCGGAAGCCTTCCTCGACGAAGCCTGCGCCGCCGCCGAGCGCGTGCTCGCCGAACAAGGCCTGCACGGCATCGAACTGCTCGGCCCGGTCCCGGCGCCCATGGAGCGACGGGCGGGAAGGTTCCGTGCGCAACTATTGCTCCAGGCCAATGCCCGGGCGCCGCTGCATCGACTGATCAGTACCTGGTTGCTAGTGTTGGAGCAGATGCCTTCCGGGCGGCAGGTACGTTGGTCGCTGGATGTCGACCCCGTCGACCTTTATTGACAGCCCCTGCAGGAGCCGGCTTGCCGGCGAACAAGGCAACCCGGTGAACGGCACCGACTGTGTCGGTGTTCGCGGGTAAACCCGCTCTTGCAGGGTAAGCAGCCGCCTGCCGGAACAGGCATTCCAGCCCCAAAGGTTGGCAACCCGCCCTCGGCAACGGATAATGCCCAGTTTTTCCACCTGCGCATCGAAGCGCTCACCGCGCTTGCGGTCGAAAAGAGAAGCCCATGAAAGACACCATTCGCCAGCTGATCCAGCAAGCCCTCACCCAACTCGTCACCGAAGGTGTGTTGCCTGAAGGGCTGACGCCGGCGATCCAGGTGGAAAACGCCCGGGACAAGACCCACGGCGACTTCGCCAGCAACATCGCCATGATGCTGGCCAAGCCGGCCGGCATGAAGCCGCGCGACCTCGCTGAAAAGCTGATCGCCACATTGCCGAAGAGCGACGACATCGCCAAGGTCGAGATCGCCGGCCCTGGCTTCCTGAACTTCTTCCAGAACACCGACGCCCTGGCCACCCGCCTCGACGCCGCCCTGGCCGATGGCCACCTAGGCGTGCGCAAGGCCGGACCGAGCGAAAAAGTCGTGATCGACATGTCGGCGCCGAACCTGGCCAAGGAGATGCACGTCGGCCACCTGCGCTCGACCATCATCGGTGACAGCGTCGCGCGCGTGCTGGAGTTCCTGGGCGACGACGTCATCCGCCAGAACCACGTGGGCGACTGGGGCACCCAGTTCGGCATGCTGCTGGCCTACCTCGAAGAGAACCCGATCACCAGCGACGAACTGTCGGACCTGGAGAACTTCTACCGCGCGGCGAAAAAGCGCTTCGACGAGTCTGAAGAGTTCGCCACCCGCGCCCGCGGCCTGGTGGTCAAGCTGCAGGCCGGCGACCCGGACTGCCTGGCGCTGTGGACACGCTTCAAGGACATCTCCCTGTCCCACTGCCAGAAGACCTACGAGCTGCTCAACGTCAAGCTGACCATGGCCGATGTGATGGGCGAGAGCGCCTACAACGATGACTTGGCCAACGTGGTCGCCGACCTGAAGAGCAAAGGCCTGCTGGTTGAAAGCCAGGGTGCCCAGTGCGTGTTCCTGGAGGAGTTCAAGAACACCGAAGGCGAGCCACTGCCGGTGATCGTGCAGAAGGCCGACGGCGGTTACCTGTACGCCACCACTGACCTGGCCGCCGTGCGCTACCGCAGCAACAAGCTTCAGGCCGATCGTGCCCTGTATTTCGTCGACCAGCGCCAGGCCCTGCACTTTAACCAGGTGTTCGAAGTGGCCCGTCGCGCCGGCTTCGTCGGTCATCCGATGAAGATGGAGCACATGGGCTTCGGCACCATGAATGGCGCCGATGGCCGCCCGTTCAAGACCCGCGATGGCGGCACCGTCAAGCTGATCGACCTGCTCACCGAGGCCAAGGAGCGCGCCTACGCGCTGGTCAAAGAGAAGAACCCGAGCCTGGCCGAGGACGAACTGCGCAAGATCGGTGAAGTGGTGGGCATCGGCGCGGTCAAGTACGCCGACCTGTCGAAGCACCGCACCAGTGACTACAGCTTCAACTTCGAGTTGATGCTCAACTTCGAAGGCAACACCGCGCCGTACCTGCTGTACGCCTACACCCGTGTGGCCGGCGTGTTCCGCAAGCTCGGCAAGGGCTTCGACGAAGTCGACGGCAACATCGTGCTGCAGGCCACCCACGAGCAGGTTCTGGCCGCGCGCTTGGCACAGTTCGGCGAGATCCTCAACAACGTTGCCGACAAGGGCACGCCGCACGTGCTGTGCAGCTACCTGTACGACCTCGCCGGCCTGTTCTCCAGCTTCTACGAGAACTGCCCGATCCTCGCCGCCGATACCGCCGAGCAACAACAGAGCCGCCTGCGCCTGGCCGCCCTGACCGGTCGCACCCTCAAGCAGGGCCTGGAACTGCTCGGCCTGGAAACCCTGGAGCGCATGTAAGTTGGCTGCAAAGAAGAAACCCGCCCCCAAGCGCGGCGCCAGCCGCTCCCAGCCGCCTGCCAGCAAGCAGCCGATCCCGGGCTGGGTGTGGCTGGCGGTCGGCCTCACGGTCGGCGCCTTCATCGTCTTCCTGATGAAGCTCGAACCTGGCGGTGACGACATCAAGCGCACCAAGCCCGAGCAGCAAAAGCCGGAAAAGGTCGCCGAAGCGAGCAAGGCCACCCCGCCCGCGCTGCAGCAGCCGGTGAAGCCGAAGTACGACTTCTACACCCTGCTGCCGGAGTCGGAAGTGATCGTGCCGCCCGAGGCGGTGCCGGAGAAAACGCCTCCCGTACCGGCGCAGCCCCCGGTACCGAGCACTCCGGTGACCCCAGCGGAGGCGGCGAAGATCGACACGGCCCGCGCCCAGGCGGCATTGCTGGGGCAGACACCACCACCCGCGCCGCCCGTGATCAAGCCGGCCGCCACCACTCAGTTCTTCCTGCAGGCTGGCTCGTTCCGCAAGCAGGCCGACGCCGACAAGGTCCGCGCGCAGATCATCCTGCTTGGCCAGGCAGTGAAGGTGGAGTCGGGCACGGTCAAGGACGAGACCTGGTATCGGGTGATGGTCGGCCCATTCAGCAATCGCGAACAGCTGACCGTGGCGCAGAAGCAATTGGCAGGGGCAGGCTTCAGCAACCTGCTGCTGCAACAGCGCCGCCAGTAACTGAAAAGGCCTTGTCGCCAGTGGCGACAAGGCCTTTTTTCATACCCGCCGACGCTCGGCGTTTACTTGCGAAATCTGGCTGTTGAGCGTCCAGAAGTCATACAGCACACCCAGCAAGAACACGCCGCCGGTGAACAGGTAGATCAATGCGCTGATCCACTTGCCCTGGTATAGGCGGTGCACGCCAAACACCCCGAGGAAGGTCAGGAAGATCCACGCCAGGTTATAGTCCACGCCACCTGACTCGAAGCGCATGTCCGCCTCGCGATCCATCGACGGGATCAGGAACAGGTCGATCAGCCAGCCGATACCCAGCAAGCCAAGGGTGAAGAACCAGATCGTCCCGGTAATCGGCTTGCCATAGTAGAAGCGGTGCGCGCCGGTGAAGCCAAAGATCCACAGCAGGTAGCCGAGCACCTTGCTGTGAGTGTCGTGCAGGGGCGCCCCCTGTTGATAACCATTCATTCGAAGCCCTCGCGGGATAGCTGAAAATTTTCTAACGGAAAATGTGACTTTTTCGTTTTGACCCGACGTATGGTACGGAACCAAACGACCAGTGGATCAGAATGAGATCAAAAAGCTGTTATAAAGTTGCGCGCCAACACTTATAAAGAGCTTCATCTATGCCGCCTTTCCTCAAGACATGGCTGACCCTCTGCCTATTATTGCCCCTGGCCGCCCACGCCACCAATCGTGAGCAACGTCTTCCCAGCGGTTTCACCGGTTATACGACCAACGCCGACGCCACGGTGAAACGCGCTCCGGTCCAGTACCGCAAAAGCACCCTGAACGTGCAGGCCCGCCCGAGCAATGCCGCCAAGCACCAGGCGCTGCAAGCCGTGGCCATGTCGCCCAAGCAGAGCAGCGAAGTGCTCAGCCGCGCCGTGAATGTGCTCGGCACACCCTATCGCTGGGGCGGCAGTACCCCGAAGAAGGGCTTCGACTGCAGCGGCCTGGTCAAGTACGCCTTCAACGACGTGGCCGACGTCGACCTGCCGCGCACCTCCAACGCCATGGCCCAGGGCCAGGGTGTGAAAGTGGCGCGAGACGACCTCAAGCCGGGCGACCTGATCTTCTTCAACATCCAAAGCCGCCGGGTCAACCACGTCGCCATCTACCTGGGCAACGACCGCTTCATCCATGCGCCACGCACCGGCAAGCGGGTGAGCATCGACAGCCTGGAAAAACCCTACTGGCAGAAGCGTTACGTGGTGGCCAAGCGCGTGCTGCCCAAGGCACAACAGCAGGCGCTGAGCCTGGCCAAGCGCTGAAGTACCTTGGCAGGCCAGCCGGCTCGCATGAATGCGTGGTAACAATTCGGCACGCTCTCTGTAGCAGCGGCTTTAGCCGCGAACACCGGCGTGCCGGTGCCAATCACCGCGTCGCTTGCTTCGCGGCTAAAGCCGCCCCTCCAGGACATGCGACGGCCTGACTAGTCGATCAAGCCTTGCTGCCTCAGGCGCCGTGTCGCCTCCTCCATCGTCACCATCCCCTGCGCCGCGCCTGCCTGCATCAACGAGTAGATCTGCGCCATCCGCCCCTCGCGGATCAGGTTGCGTACCGCCGGCGTCACCACCAGCACCTCCCTTGCGGCGACCCTGCCGCCACTGACGCGCCTAACCAGCTTCTGCGCCACCACCAGCCGCAGCGACTCCGCCAACATCGTGCGCACCAACGGCTTCTCCTCGGCGGCGAATACCTCCACCAAGCGATTAATACTGTTGACTGCCGAGCGTGTATGCACCGAGGCCAGCACCAAGTGCCCGGTTTCCGCAGCTCGCAGCGCCAGGCGGATACTCTCCAGGTCACGCAGTTCGCCGACCATGATCACATCGGGGTCCTGGCGCAACGCACTGCGCAACCCCTGGGCGAAGTCGCGACTGTCGCGGCCAATTTCCCGTTGGTTGATCAGGCTGCGCTGGCCTTGATGAATGAATTCGACTGGGTCTTCCAAGGTGACGACGTGTAGCGCGTACTCCCGATTGAACTCATCGACCAGCGCCGCCAGGGTGCTGGACTTGCCGCTCCCGGTAGGCCCGCCGATCAGCACCAGGCCATCCTGGCTCGATGCAATAGCTTGAAATACATCATGCAAGTCGAGCTCATCGAGGCTCGGCACTCGTGCCGGGATCAACCGTATGCTCGCCCCCGGCCCGTTGCGCTGGCGAAACAGGTTCACCCGAAATCGGCCCAGCGCAGGCACAACCAAGGCAAGATCCAGTTCATCACCAGACATCCATTGCCGGCGCTGCCCATCATCGAGCCATCCAGTCAGGCCCTGCTCCAGCACTGCGGGGCCCAGCACCGGCAACGCCATGCGTCGCAGTTCGCCATCCAGGCGCAGCAGCGGTACCTCGCCCGCGGCCAGGTGCAGGTCGCTTGCACCCGCAGCCACAGCCTGGGCCAGCAGATCGGTCACATCCATGAGACTCCCCAACGGCGATCAAGCAGGTAGAATGCCGCAGACCCCAAAGCCGTCGGCGACGAACCATGTCCACCCTAGCAGAGAACATTTCGGCCATTTCCGCCCGTATCGACAACGCGGCGAAGGCTGCCGGCCGCGACCCGGCCAGCATCCAGCTGCTGGCGGTGAGCAAGACCAAGCCGGCCAGCGCCATCCGCGCAGCTCATGCCAGCGGGCTGCGCGACTTCGGCGAAAACTACCTTCAGGAAGCCCTGACGAAACAGCAGGAACTCTCCGACCTGCCCTTGATCTGGCACTTCATCGGCCCCATCCAATCGAACAAGACCAAGGCCATCGCCGAGCACTTCGACTGGGTACACTCCGTGGATCGCCTGAAAATCGCCCAACGCCTTTCAGAACAGCGCCCGGCCAACCTGCCGCCGCTGAATATCTGCCTGCAGGTGAACGTCAGTGGCGAAGACAGCAAATCCGGCTGCGCACCCGCCGAACTGCCGGCCCTGGCCCAGGCGGTGAGCGCCCTGCCCGGCCTGCACCTGCGTGGCCTGATGGCGATCCCGGAACCGACCGATGACCGTGCCGCACAGGAGACTGCTTTTGCCACCCTGCGCCAGCTCCAGGAACAACTGGGCCTTAGCCTGGATACCCTGTCGATGGGCATGAGCCACGACCTGGAAGCCGCTATCTCTCAAGGAGCGACCTGGGTCCGCATCGGTACCGCCCTGTTCGGTGCCCGCGATTACGGCCAGCCCTGAACCCATGCTTAACTCACCTTCTCCCTCAAGGACCTGACATGAGCAAGACTCGTATTGCCTTTATCGGCGCCGGCAACATGGCCGCCAGCCTGATCGGCGGCCTGCGCGCCCAGGGCCTGGATGCCACGCAGATCCGCGCCAGCGACCCGGGTGCCGAGACCCGCGCACGGATCCAGGCCGAACACGGTATCGAAGCGTTCGAAAGCAACGCACAAGCCATCGACGGCGCCGACGTGATCGTGCTGGCGGTCAAGCCGCAGGTCATGAAAGCCGTCTGCGAGGCTCTGAAGCCGAACCTGAAAGCCGGCCAACTGGTCGTTTCCATCGCTGCGGGCATCACCTGCGCCAGCCTTCAGGCCTGGCTGGGCGCCATCCCGGTAGTGCGTTGCATGCCCAACACCCCGGCGTTGCTGCGCCAGGGCGTCAGCGGCCTGTATGCCACCCAGGAAGTGTCCACCGAGCAACGCCAGCAGGCCGAACAGCTGCTGTCCGCCGTGGGCACGGCCTTGTGGCTGAACGAAGAACAGCAACTGGATGCCGTCACCGCCGTCTCCGGCAGCGGCCCGGCCTACTTCTTCCTGCTGATCGAGGCCATGACCGCCGCTGGCGAGAAACTCGGCCTGCCACGTGAGACCGCCTCGCAACTCACCCTGCAGACCGCCCTGGGCGCCGCGCGCATGGCTGTTGCCAGCGACGTCGACGCCGCTGAACTGCGCCGCCGCGTCACCTCGCCTGCCGGCACCACCGAGGCGGCGATCAAATCGTTCCAGGCCAACGGCTTCGAGGCCATCGTCGAGCAGGCCCTGCAGGCTGCGGCGAAACGCTCCGCCGAACTGGCCGAACAACTGGGCAAATAAGGAGCCATAGATGAATGCACTGTCCGGCGCCGCGATCTTCGTGGTGCAAACCCTGGTCAGCCTGTACCTGGCGATCGTCCTGCTGCGCTTCGTGCTGCAACTGGTCAAGGCCGACTTCTACAACCCGCTCAGCCAGTTCGCCGTGCGCGCCACCCAGCCGCTGCTCAAGCCGCTGCGCCGGGTGGTCCCCAGCATCGCCGGCCTGGATACCTCGTCGCTGCTGCTGTCGGTCCTGATCCAGGGGCTGCTGATGGCCTTCGTGCTGATGCTCACCTACGGCACCTTCGGTGACGTGCTGCACCTGCTGATGTGGGCGATCCTGGGTGTCACCTCGCTGTTCCTGAAGATCTTCTGGGTGGCGATGATCGTCATGGTGATCGTCTCGTGGGTCGCCCCCAACAGCCACAACCCTGCCGCCGAGCTGGCCTACCAGATCAGCGAACCGGTGCTGGCGCCGTTCCGCCGCCTGGTGCCGAACCTCGGTGGCATGGACATCTCGCCGATCTTCGCCTTCATCGCCATCCAGGTGATCCAGTCGTTCCTCATGCCTCAGCTGGCAGCCTACGCCGGCATGCCGCAAGAGCTGTGGCGGATGATCTGACCCCGCCTGCATCCAGCGGCAAGCCTTTGCTTGCCGCTGGGGGTAGCGCTCTTTAGACTTACGCCTCCGTCAAGCGTGAGCAGGGTCGATGTCCACTGTCCTTCCCGAAGATTCCGTCGGTCTGGTAACACCGCAAATCGCCCGGTTCGATGAACCGCTGGCCCTGGCCTGCGGCCGCTCGCTGGCCTCGTATGAGCTGATCTACGAAACCTATGGCACCCTCAACAGCACCGCCAGCAATGCCGTGCTGATCTGCCATGCGCTGTCCGGCCATCACCACGCCGCCGGCTACCACGCCGCCACCGACCGCAAGCCGGGCTGGTGGGACAGCTGCATCGGCCCCGGCAAACCCATCGACACCAATCGCTTCTTCGTGGTCAGCCTGAACAACCTGGGCGGCTGCAACGGCAGCACCGGCCCCAGCAGTGTCAACCCGGCCACCGGCAAGCCCTACGGCGCCGACTTCCCGGTACTGACGGTCGAAGATTGGGTGCATAGCCAAGCGCGCCTGGCCGATCGCCTGGGTATCCAGACCTGGGCCGCCATCGTCGGCGGCAGCCTGGGCGGCATGCAGGCGCTGCAGTGGACCATCACCTACCCGGACCGGGTGCGCCACTGCGTGGACATCGCCTCGGCACCCAAACTGTCGGCGCAGAACATCGCCTTCAACGAAGTGGCACGCCAGGCCATCCTCACCGACCCCGAGTTCCACGGTGGTTCGTTCCAGGACCAGGGTGTTATCCCCAAGCGCGGCCTGATGCTGGCGCGCATGGTCGGCCATATCACCTACCTGTCCGACGACTCGATGGGCGAGAAATTCGGTCGCGAGCTCAAGAGCGACAAGCTCAACTACGATTTCCACAGCGTCGAGTTCCAGGTCGAGAGCTACCTGCGCTATCAAGGCGAGGAGTTCTCGGGGCGTTTCGATGCCAACACCTACCTGCTGATGACCAAGGCGCTGGACTACTTCGACCCGGCCGCGGCCCATGGCGGCGACCTCGCGGCGACCCTGGCCCATGTCACGGCGGACTACTGCATCATGTCGTTCACCACCGACTGGCGGTTCTCGCCGGCCCGCTCGCGGGAGATCGTCGATGCCCTGATGGCCGCGCGCAAGAACGTCTGCTACCTGGACATCGACTCGCCCTACGGCCACGACGCCTTCCTGATCCCCACGCCTCGCTACATGCAGGGTTTCGCGAACTACATGAACCGCATCGTCATCTGAGGACAGCATGAGAGCCGACCTGGAAATCATCCAAGACTGGATCCCCGCCGGCAGCAGGGTCCTCGACCTGGGCTGTGGCAACGGCGAACTGCTGGCCTCCTTGCGCGAGCGCAAGAACGTCACCGGCTATGGCCTTGAGATCGACGCCGACAACATCGCCGCCTGCGTGGCCAAAGGCGTCAACGTCATCGAGCAGGACCTGGACAAGGGCCTGGGCAACTTCGCCAGCAACAGTTTCGACGTGGTGGTCATGACCCAGGCCCTGCAAGCCGTGGAGTACCCCGACCGCATCCTCGACGAGATGCTGAGGGTGGGTCGCCAGTGCATCATCACCTTCCCCAACTTCGGCCACTGGCGCTGCCGCTGGTACCTGGCGACCAAGGGTCGCATGCCGGTCTCGGACTTCATGCCGTATACCTGGTACAACACCCCGAACATCCACTTCTGCACCTTCGAAGACTTCGAGAACCTGTGCCACGAGCGTCACGCCAAGGTACTCGACCGCCTGGCCGTCGACCGTCTGCACCGTAACGGGTTAGGCGGCCGGCTATGGCCTAATCTTCTAGGTGAGATCGGTATCTATCGGGTCAGCAGCCCGGGCCTGCAGGAGCACCAGCTCGCGGTCTGACCCTCGCGAACGGAGGAATGGGATCATGCGTCGTCTAGCACTGTTTCTGATCTGCCTGTGCCTGGCCTTGCCGGTACTGGCTGCCGATGCCGCCAAACCTGAACGCAAGGAAGTGTTCGGCGACGTGACGGTCCACTACAGCGCCTTCACCTCAAGCATGCTGCAACCCGACATCGCCGCCGCCACGGGCCTGACCCGCAGCAAGAACCAGGGCGTGCTCAACATCGCCGTGCTCAAGGCCGGCAAGCCCGCGACGGCGGTGGTCAGCGGCACGGTGAAAGATCTCACCGGTCGCAGCGCCCCGTTGTCGTTCAAGCAGATCACCGACCAGGGCGCGGTGTACTACATCGCCCAGTTCAAGATCGAACAACCCGAAACACTCACCTTCGACCTTAGCGTCGAAACCGGCGGCGTCAGCCATTCACTCAGCTTCAACCAGGAAGTGTTCCCAGGCGAATGATGAATTTCCAGCAACTCGTATTGGCCAGCCACAACGCCGGCAAGCTCAAGGAACTGCAAGCGATGCTCGGCGAGGCCGTGCACCTGCGCTCGATCGGTGAATTCAGCCAGGTAGAGCCGGAAGAAACCGGCCTGTCGTTCGTCGAGAACGCCATCTTGAAAGCCCGCAACGCCGCGCGCATCTCCGGCCTGCCGGCCCTGGCTGACGACTCCGGCCTGGCCGTGGATTTCCTCGGCGGCGCGCCGGGCATTTATTCGGCGCGCTACGCCGATGGCAAGGGCGATACGGCGAACAACGCCAAGCTGCTCGAGGCTTTGAAGGATGTCCCCCAGGAGCAACGCGGCGCGCAGTTCGTCTGCGTCCTGGCCCTGGTGCGTCACGCCGACGACCCGCTGCCGATCCTCTGCGAAGGGCTGTGGCACGGCAGCATCCTGTTCGAGGCCAGCGGCGAGCATGGTTTTGGCTATGACCCGTTGTTCTGGGTCCCGGAGCGCAAGTGCTCCAGCGCCGACCTCGCCCCGGTCGACAAGAACCAGCTCAGCCACCGCGCCCGCGCCATGGCCCTGCTGCGTCAACGTCTGGGCCTGGCATGACCGAATCGTTGTCCTTGCAGCCGGCGGGCCTGATCCTTCCCGAACTCCCGCCGCTGTCGCTGTATATCCATATTCCCTGGTGCGTGCGTAAGTGCCCCTACTGCGATTTCAACTCGCACCAGGCCGGCCCATCGTTGCCGGAAGACGATTACATCGATGCCCTGCTCGCCGACCTGGAGCAGGAAATGCCTGCGGTCCAGGGCCGCCCTATCAGCACAATCTTCTTCGGTGGCGGTACGCCCAGCTTGTTCAGCGCAGCTGCGCTTGGCCGACTGCTGCGAGGTGTCGAGCAACGCATCCCGTTCGCCACGGATATCGAGATCACCCTCGAGGCCAACCCGGGTACCTTCGAGCAGGAGAAGTTCAAGGCCTACCGGCAAACCGGCATCAACCGCCTGTCCATCGGGGTGCAGAGCTTCCAGCCGGCCAAGCTGGAGAAACTGGGGCGCATCCACAATGGCGACGAAGCGGTTCGCGCTGCTGGTATGGCGCGCGCGGCAGGCTTTGACAACTTCAACCTCGACCTGATGCACGGCCTGCCGGACCAGTCGCTGGACGATGCGCTGAGTGACCTGCGCCAGGCCATCGAGCTGGCGCCAACGCACTTGTCCTGGTACCAGCTGACACTGGAACCGAACACAGTGTTCTGGAGCCAGCCGCCAGAGCTGCCCGAGGACGATATCCTCTGGGATATCCAGGAAGCCGGCCAAACGCTGATGGCCAAGCATGGCTACCGGCAATACGAAGTCTCGGCCTATGCCCAGGCCGGTCGTGCCGCACGGCACAACCTGAACTACTGGCGTTTCGGCGACTTCATCGGCATCGGTGCAGGCGCCCATGGCAAGCTATCGTTCCCCGAGGGGCGCATCCTTCGCACCTGGAAGACCCGCCTGCCCAAGGATTACCTGAATCCGTCCAAACCGTTCAAGGCAGGCGAGAAACTGCTGCCGGCCGATGAGCTACCCTTCGAGTTCCTGATGAACGCGCTGCGCCTCACCGACGGCGTGGAGGCCGAGCTGTTCAGCCTGCGCACCGGCCTGCCCCTGGCGCAGCTCGCCGAAGCGCGCCGCGAAGCCGAACAAAAGGGCCTTTTGCAGGTCGAACCGGATCGGCTGGCAGCCACACCGCGTGGCCAGCTGTTCCTCAACGACCTGCTGCAGTACTTCTTGAATTAAGGATGACCCATGGACCTGGTACTTGACCTGCTCTCGACCGTTTCCCGCTGGAGCCGCAGCAACCTGTCGGAAATTTCGCTGGCCCTGGTGGGCTGCCTGCTAGTGCTGTTCGGCACCGATATCAAGGGTTGGGTGGAAGGGCGCCTGGGCGGCCTGGCCGGCGCGCTGCGCGTGCCGTTCATGGCCCTGCTGGTGATGATCGGCAGCGGTGCGGCGCTGATCTATGCGACACCGTGGATCGTGAAAGGGCTGGGGCAGTTCAACAACTATGCGCTGGCACCGGTGCTACTGGTGGTGCTGGTGTTGATTGGCGTGGTGGCTGATCGGCGGGGCTGAGCGCTTGCTCAAAGCCGCCCAGGGAAGCCAGGATGGCTTCTCACCCAACTAGCCCTTGATGGGCATCGTCAAAGTGATCACGCAGCAAGCCCCTGGCGGTCCTGAAGACAAACAGGATCCGAAACAGCTTCCAGACGCGGCTCAGCGTAGTGAAGCTTAAACACGCAGGCTGAGGCTTCGTAACCCAAAGCCCGTAAAAAAGACCGCCCTTGAAGGGCGGTTTTTTTTGGTCTGTGGTTTCGTAGGCATTGAAGGCGAAACCCAATGAAGCCGCTCAGTCCACCTTCTCGAACTTCAAGTCCCACACCCCATGCCCAAGGCGCTCGCCACGGCGCTCGAACTTGGTGATCGGGCGCTCCTGCGGGCGCGGCACATACGCACCATCGGCCGCCTGGTTGCGATAACCCGGTGCCACCTTCATCACATCTAGCATGTGCTCGGCATAGGGCTCCCAGTCGGTGGCCATGTGGAACACCCCGCCCACCTTAAGCTTGCGGCGCACCAGCTCGGCGAACTCCGGCTGGACGATTCGGCGCTTGTGATGACGCGCCTTGTGCCACGGATCCGGGAAGAACAGCATCAGCCGATCAAGGCTGTTGTCGGCCACGCAGCGGTTGAGCACCTCAATGGCGTCACAGTCGTAGACCCGCAGGTTCTTCAGGTCCTGAGTGAGCACGCCGTTGAGCAGCGCACCGACACCCGGACGGTGCACTTCGACACCGATGAAATCCAGCTCCGGCGAGGCGGCGGCCATTTCCAGCAGCGAATGGCCCATGCCGAAGCCGATCTCCAGGGTGCGCGGCGCCGAACGGCCGAACACCTGGTCGTAGTCCACTGGGCTGTCGGCCAGCGGCAGGATGAACAACGGCCCCCCCTGCTCCAAGCCGCGTTGCTGGCCTTCGGTCATGCGCCCGGCGCGCATCACGAAGCTCTTGATGCGGCGGTGCGGGCGCGCTTCGCCGTCTTCGGTGATCGGCGTTTCTTGCGATTCAGTCATCTGGGGCTCTTACTTGATCAGACCTTCCAGCGGCGAGGACGCGCTGGCATAGAGTTTCTTCGGCATGCGTCCGGCGAGGTACGCCATGCGGCCGGCAACGATGGCGTGCTTCATGGCCTCGGCCATCAGTACCGGTTGTTGGGCATGGGCGATGGCCGAGTTCATCAGCACGGCTTCGCAGCCCATCTCCATGGCGATGGTGGCGTCGGAAGCAGTGCCCACGCCGGCATCGACCAGCACCGGCACCTTGGATTCTTCCAGGATGATCTGCAGGTTGTACGGGTTGCAGATTCCCAGACCCGTGCCAATCAGGCCGGCCAACGGCATGACGGCGATGCAGCCGGCTTCGGCCAGCTGGCGGGCGATGATCGGGTCATCGCTGGTGTAGACCATCACATCGAATCCGTCCTTGACCAACACTTCGGCGGCCTTGAGGGTTTCGATCACGTTGGGGAACAGGGTCTTCTGGTCGGCCAGCACTTCCAGCTTCACCAACGTCCGGCTTTCGTGGGACTTGTGGCCATCGAGCAGCTCACGGGCCAGGCGGCAGGTACGTACCGCTTCGACTGCGTCGAAGCAGCCTGCGGTGTTCGGCAGGATGGTGTACTTGTCAGGCGACAGCACATCGAGCAGGTTCGGTTCGCCCGCATTCTGGCCGAGGTTGGTGCGACGCACGGCTACGGTGACGATCTCGGCACCCGAGGCCTCGGTGGCCAGGCGGGTCTCCTCCATGTCACGGTACTTGCCGGTGCCGACCAGCAGGCGCGACTGGAAAGTACGCCCGGCCAGGACGAAAGGCTTGTCGCTTCGAACGTTGCTCATCGATGTTCCTCTGGAAAGGTTACGGGGCTTTCGGGTGAATCGCCAGGAGATGCTCAACCACCGCCAATGGCATGGACCACTTCAACCTGATCGCCCTCAGCAAGCAGCGTGCTCTCGTGCTGGCTGCGCGGCACGATGTCCAGGTTCAGTTCCACCGCCACCCGGCGGCCGGCCAGCTCCAGCCGGCCCAGCAGCGCCGCGACGCTTTCGCCTGCGGGCAATTCGTAAGGTTCACCGTTCAGTTGAATGCGCATGCGCACGGCCACCATTGTTCTTTGGGGCCCGCATTCTAGCCCCGATCCACCTTGCAACCCAAGGGCGGCACACGCCATTAGTCGCGATTGTGGACCGTTCGGTCAGCCCAGGCGCCAGGCGACCAGCCCCAGGCACAACCAGCCAGCGAGGAAGCACAGACCGCCCAGCGGGGTGATCATGCCGAGCTTGCCCAGGCCGCTGAGGGTCAGTAAGTAGAGGCTACCGGAGAACAGCAGGATACCCAGCGCGAACAGACCACCGGCCCAGCCGACCAGGCGCCCCGGCAGGTGTACCGACAGCACTGCCACACCGAGAATCGCCAGGGCGTGCACCAACTGGTAGGTGACACCGGTATGGAAGATCGCCAGGTAGTCGGCGCTGAGGCGGCTTTTCAGGCCATGGGCGGCGAAGGCACCGAGGGCGACACCGGTAAAGCCGAAGAACGCGGCAAGCATCAGGAAGCTGCGAAGCATGGGACGACTCCTCGGAATGGGCCTGTATAATGGCCCGTTCCAACGGTCCGGCCAAGCCATCACCATGCTGTCATCCTTCCTCCGCCGCCTTTCCCGTGCCCTGCTCTGGTTCGCTGCTGGCAGCATCGCCGTGGTCCTGGTGTTGCGCTGGGTGCCACCGCCCGGCACGGCGCTGATGGTCGAGCGCAAGGTGGAGTCATGGTTCAACGGCGAACCTATCGACCTGCAGCGCGACTGGACGCCATGGGAGGATATCTCCGATGAGTTGAAGGTGGCGGTGATCGCCGGTGAGGACCAGAAGTTCGCCAGCCACTGGGGCTTCGACATCCCAGCGATCCAGGCAGCCCTGGCCTACAACGAGCGTGGCGGCAAGGTTCGTGGCGCCAGCACGCTGACCCAGCAGGTGGCCAAGAATCTGTTCCTGTGGTCCGGACGCAGCTGGTTGCGTAAAGGACTGGAAGCTTGGTTCACGGCGCTGATCGAGCTGTTCTGGTCGAAAGAACGGATTCTTGAGGTGTATCTGAACAGTGCCGAGTGGGGCAAGGGCGTGTTTGGCGCTCAAGCGGCGGCGCGCTATCACTTTGGGGTCGATGCCAGCCGCCTCTCGCGCCAACAGGCCGCGCAGCTTGCGGCGGTGCTGCCAAGCCCGATCAAGTGGAGCGCCAGCCGTCCTAGCGCCTATGTGGCCAGCAGGGCAGGGTGGATTCGTCGGCAGATGAGCCAGCTGGGTGGACCGAGCTACCTGATGCAGCTGGATGCTTCGCGCAAGCTTTGAGTTTTGTGGCTGCAATACCGGCCTATTCGCCGGCAAAGCCGGCTCCTACAAGAAGCTTCACGATACCTGTAGGAGCCGGTTTTGCCGGCGAAGAGGCTGGTTATAGGCAACACAAATGAAAAAAGCCGCTTACCCCCGGGAAGGGAAGCGGCTTTTTCGATCCAGCCAGGCGCCGATCAGATGGTAATCAGTGCCTTGACCTTATTCATCGCGTTCTTCTCGAGCTGACGAATCCGCTCGGCCGAAACACTGTACTTCTCCGCCAGCTCATGCAATGTGGCCTTTTCCTCGGCCAGCCAGCGCTGGTAAAGGATGTCGCGGCTGCGGTCGTCCAGGCCTTGCAGGGCTTCGTGCAGGTTGCTGCTGGAGTTGTCGCTCCAGTCGGCGTCCTCAAGCTGCAGGGCCGGGTCGTAGCGGTGGTCTTCCAAGTAATGCGCGGGCGACTGGAAGGCGCTGTCGTCATCGGCTTCTGCCGCCGGGTCGAAGGCCATGTCCTGGCCGCTCAGGCGGCTTTCCATCTCGCGTACTTCACGGGGCTCGACACCGAGGCTTTCCGCCACGCGATGCACTTCGTCGTTGTTCAACCAGGCCAGGCGTTTCTTCTGGCTGCGCAGGTTGAAGAACAGCTTGCGCTGGGCCTTGGTGGTGGCCACCTTGACGATACGCCAGTTGCGCAGGATGAACTCGTGGATCTCGGCCTTGATCCAGTGCACCGCAAAGGATACCAGGCGCACGCCCATTTCCGGGTTGAAGCGCTTTACCGCCTTCATCAGGCCGACATTGCCTTCCTGGATCAGGTCAGCCTGGGCCAACCCATAGCCAGCATAGCTGCGGGCGATGTGTACAACGAAACGCAGGTGGGCCATCACCATTTGACGAGCGGCCTCGAGATCCTGCTCATAGTAGAGACGCTCGCCCAGATCACGCTCCTGCTCCGGCGTCAGCAAGGGAATGCTGTTCACCGTGTGCACGTAGGCTTCCAGGTTTGCACCGGGAACCAGGGCATAGGCAGGTTGCAACGATGTGGTCATTCAAGTACCTCCGGCTTACAGACTCGTGCCTTGTGGGCACTGCCAGCATAGACAAGGAACCCTTGTACAAGTTCCAGAATGAAAAATTTGTCAATACTGGCCATGAAACATTTATCGCGGTGCCAGCTCGTTCAGGTGACGAGCGACGGCGATCCATGCACCGATATACCCCAACAGTACCGCCCCAATCAAGAGTGAAAGACCATCCGAGGCCGGCACGCCGCCCAAGGCGAAATCACTGCCGTACAGGCCGGAAAGCCCGACCACCGCATCGTTGAGCCAATTCAGGCCGAACGCCAGGATGCCCCAGGCCAGCACGCCCGCGCCCAGGCCATACAAGGCGCCCATGTACAGGAAAGGCCGGCGCACGTAGCTGTCGGTACCACCGACGAGCTTGATCACTTCGATCTCCACCCGACGGTTTTCAATGTGTAGACGAATTGTGTTACCGATTACTAACAGCAAAGCGGAAATAAGCATCACCGCCAGGCCGAACACAAAGCGGTCGCCCAGCTTGAGGATGGCCGCCAGGCGCTCCACCCACACCAGGTCCAGTTGTGCCGTTTCCACGCGAGGCAACTCGGACAGGCGCTGGCGCAAGGCCTCCAGGGCGGGTTTGTCGACCTCGGTCGGGGTCACCACTACGACGCCGGGCAGCGGGTTGTCCGGCAACTCGCGCAGTGCTTCGCCCAGGCCCGACTGCTGCTGGAACTCTTCCAGCGCCTGTTCGCGGCTGACGTACTGGGCCTCGGCGACACCTGGCATGCCCTTGATCTCATCGCGCAGCGCCTCGCCATCGCGGCTGCTGGCGTCAAGCTTGAGGTACAGCGAAATCTGGGCCGCACGCTGCCATGAACCACCGAGCTTCTCGACGTTCTTGAGCAGCAGCGAGAGGCCCATGGGCATGCTCAGCGCCACCGCCATCACCAGGCAGGTGAAGAAGCTGCCGATCGGCTGCTTGCCCAAACGGCGCAGGCTGTCGGCCAGGCTGGCACGGTGGCTTTCCAGCCAGGCGTGCAGCAGGGTGCGGAAATCCGGGCCATCGTCGTCGTGATCGCCGCGCTTGTTCTTCGCCGGTTGCGGGTCGGCGGCCTTGGGCGCGACGCGCTCGGAAACTTTTGGTGTACGTGTGGTGCTCATTGCCCGGCCTCCCCATCGCCGATCAAGCGGCCGCGTTGCAGCGTCAGCATGCGGTGGCGCATGCGCGCGATCAGCGCCAGGTCGTGGCTGGCGATCAATACCGTGGTACCCAGGCGGTTGATGTCCTCGAACACGCCCATGATCTCCGCGGCCAGGCGCGGGTCGAGGTTACCGGTGGGCTCGTCCGCCAGCAGCAGGGCCGGCTGGTGAACGATGGCGCGGGCGATGCCGACCCGCTGTTGCTGACCGGTAGACAGGTCGGCCGGGAACAGTTCGCCCTTGTCGCTCAACGACACGCGCTCCAGCGCCGAGTCCACACGCTTGGCGATCTCAGCCTTCGACAACCCGAGGATCTGCAGCGGCAGGGCGATGTTGTTGAACACGGTGCGGTCGAACAGCAACTGGTGGTTCTGGAACACCACGCCGATTTGTCGGCGCAGGAACGGGATCTGCGCGTTGCTGATCTGGCCCAGGTCCTGCCCGGCCAGCAATAGCTTGCCGCTGGTCGGGCGCTCCATCGCCAGCAGCAGGCGCAACAAGGTGCTCTTGCCGGCGCCGGAGTGGCCGGTGACGAACAGGAACTCGCCACGGCGCGCCCGGAAGCTCAGCTCGTGCAGGCCAACGTGGCCATTGGGGTAGCGCTTGGCAACCTGTTCGAATCGGATCATGAAGGTTCCCGCTCGGCAAACAGCGCCTTGACGAAAGGTTCGGCTTCGAAGGTGCGCAGGTCGTCGATACCCTCGCCCACACCGATGAAGCGGATCGGAATGTTGAACTGCTTGGCCAGGGCGAAGATGACGCCGCCCTTGGCGGTGCCGTCGAGCTTGGTCAGAGCCAGGCCGGTCAGCTCGACGCTCTGGTTGAAGTACTTGGCCTGGCTGATGGCGTTCTGGCCGGTGCCGGCGTCGAGCACCAGCAGTACCTCGTGGGGCGCGTCGGCGTCGAGCTTGCCGATCACCCGACGGACCTTCTTCAGCTCTTCCATCAGGTTGTCCTTGGTGTGCAGGCGCCCTGCGGTATCGGCGATCAGCACATCGACGCCACGGGCCTTGGCGGCCTGCACGGCGTCGAAGATCACCGAGGCCGAGTCGGCGCCGGTGTGCTGGGCGATGACCGGGATCTGGTTGCGCTCGCCCCACACCTGCAATTGCTCCACCGCCGCGGCGCGGAAGGTGTCGCCGGCGGCGAGCATGACCTTCTTGCCTTCGAGCTGGAGCTTTTTCGCCAGTTTGCCAATGGTGGTGGTCTTGCCGGCGCCGTTCACGCCCACAACCAGGATCACGTAGGGCTTGTTCTGCGCTTCGATCTTGAGCGGCTGCTCGACCGGGCGCAGCAGGGCGGCCAGCTCTTCCTGCAGCGACTTGTACAGGGCGTCGGCGTCGGCCAGCTGCTTGCGGGCGACCTTCTGTGTCAGGTTCTGGACGATGGTCGAGGTGGCCTCGACGCCGACGTCGGCGGTCAGCAGGCGGGTTTCGATTTCGTCCAGCAAGTCGTCGTCGATGACCTTCTTGCCCAGGAACAGGCTCGCCATGCCTTCGCCGATGCTGGCGCTGGTCTTCGACAGGCCCTGCTTGAGCCGGGCGAAAAAGCCTGGTTTGGCGGGTTCGGCGGCTGCAGGCACGGGCTCTGCGGCAACCTGAGTGGAAGCGACAGACTCGGGCTCGACCACCGGAACGACAACCACGGGGGCGGCTTCGGGAACCACCACCTCAGGGGCCGTGCGCTCCGGGATGGCAGGCGGGGCCATGGGTTCGAGATCAGGCACCAGCGCAACCGGCTCTTCGGCGACCGGCAGCACCAGGTTGCTCACTGGCGCAGGGGGCTGGGGCCGCGGGGCCGGCTCGAACGGAACGTGCACCGGCTCGGGCCGGGGTGCTTCGACCAGCTCAACAGGCTGCGGTGCCTGAGGAACAGCAGGCTCAGGCGAGACCGGCGCGGCTACCGGTGCCGGTTGGGGCGCCTCGGCCACCAAAACGGGTTGCGCAACCTCAGGGGCGACGGCAGGTTCAGGCTCGACCGGTTCGGTTACCGGTGCAGGCTGGGGTGCCTCGGCCACCGGAGCGGGCTGCTCGACGGGTGGCTGCGGCACCGCTTGCGCCTCGACCGGCGGCTGTGGGGCTTGCGGCTGTTCGGCGACAGGTTGCTCCGGCTTCTTGCGGAACCAGCTGAACAGGCCTTTCTTCTCGCCAGCCGCGGCCGGCGCTTTTTTGTCGTCGTTGGAACCAAACATGGAGGACGGCTATCTCAGGGTAGCGATGGGCCAGCAATGGCGCATCGGGAATTCTTACTCACGCAGAACAGACTACTGTGAAGCCAGCGGGTTCATGCGCAACGTTTTGACGTAAGGGCCTGCGGGCCAGAACGGCGACAGGCATGGTCGCCAGGCAACCGGATCAGTATCCTAGCACCTCCTGGCCCGCCGACGCTAAACCCAAGCGGGCCGCCGAACAGGTTGAACACCGTATGAATGCTCTAGCCCGCCGTGCCGCTGGCCTGTTGCTCGGCACGCTGTGCCTGCCGCTGGTGGCCTTCGCCGCCGATGTGCAACCCACTCACGAATTCATCCTCGACAACGGCCTGAAGGTTGTCGTGCGCGAGGACCACCGCGCGCCAGTGGTGGTATCGCAGATCTGGTACAAGGTCGGTTCCAGCTACGAAACGCCAGGCCAGACCGGTCTTTCGCATGCCCTGGAGCACATGATGTTCAAGGGCAGCGCCAAGGTTGGCCCAGGCGAAGCCTCACGCATCCTGCGTGACATCGGCGCCGAAGAGAACGCCTTCACCAGCGACGACTACACCGCCTACTATCAAGAGCTGGCCCGCGACCGCCTGCCGGTAGCCTTCGAGCTGGAGGCCGACCGCCTGGCCAGCCTGCGCCTGCCGGCCGACGAATTCCGCCGTGAGATCGAGGTGATCAAGGAAGAGCGCCGGCTGCGCACCGACGACCAGCCCAACGCGAAGGCCTTCGAGCTGTTCCGCGCCATGGCCTACCCGGCCAGCGGCTACCACACCCCGACCATCGGCTGGATGGCCGACCTCGAACGCATGAAGGTCGAGGAACTGCGCCACTGGTACGAATCCTGGTACGCACCGAACAACGCCACCCTGGTGGTGGTCGGCGACGTCACCCCTGACGAGGTGAAGAACCTCGCACAGAAATACTTCGGCCCGATCCCCAAGCGCGCCGTGCCACCGAGCAAGCTGCCGCTGGAACTGGCCGAGCCGGGCCAGCGCCAACTGACCCTGCATGTACGCACGCAACTGCCCAGCCTGATCTACGGGTTCAATGTCCCAAGCCTGGCCACCAGCAAAGAGCCGCGCACCGTCAACGCCCTGCGCCTGATCTCCGCCCTGCTCGACGGCGGCTACAGCGCGCGCCTGCCGGCACGCCTGGAGCGCGGCCAGGAGCTGGTGGCCGGCGCCTCGTCCAGCTACAACGCCTTCACCCGGGGTGACAGCCTGTTCCTGGTTTCGGCCACGCCCAACGTGCAGAAGCACAAGACCCTCGCCGACGTCGAGAAAGGCGTCTGGCAACTGCTCGACGAGCTCAAGACCACCCCACCGACCGCTGAAGAGCTCGAGCGCGTGCGCGCCCAGGTGATCGCCGGCCTGGTCTACGACCGCGACTCGATCAGCAGCCAGGCCACCACCATCGGCATGCTGGAGACCGTCGGCCTGTCGTGGAAGTTGATCGACAGCGAGCTGGACGACCTCAAGCGCGTGACGCCTCAGGACATCCAGGACGCCGCCCGCACTTACTTCACCCGCGAACGCCTGAGCGTTGCCCATGTACTGCCCGAGGAGTCCGCTCATGAGTGATCGCAGCGCACCCCGCTACACCCTGTTCGGCCTGGCGATCATCGTGCTGGTGGTGGCCATCGCCCTGCTGCTGGCGCGCCCGGCCCAATCAGACAATGCCGGCAAGCCCGCCACCGCCGCCCGCCCGGCCCATGCACTGCAGTCGCTGGCCGAGCTGGACGGCAAGGCCCCGAGCCGCCGCCAGTTGAACATCCAGAACTGGACCACCGCCGAAGGCGCCCGGGTACTGTTCGTCGAGGCCCGCGAACTGCCAATGTTCGACCTGCGCGTCACCTTCGCCGCCGGCAGCAGCCAGGACGGCGGCACCCCCGGCCTGGCCGCACTGGCCAACGCCATGCTCAACGAGGGCGTAGCCGGTAAGGATGTGACCGCCATCGCTCAAGGCTTCGAAGGCCTGGGCGCGGACTTCGGCAACGGTTCCTATCGCGACATGGCTGTGGCCTCCCTGCGTAGCCTGAGCGCCGCGGACAAGCGTGAACCGGCCCTGCAGCTGTTCACCGAGGTGGTTGGCAAGCCGACCTTCCCCGAGGACGCTCTCAAGCGCATCAAGAACCAGATACTTGCCGGCTTCGAGTATGAGAAACAGAACCCCGGCAAGCTTGCAGGCAAGGCACTGTTCGCCAACCTGTACGGTAACCACCCCTACGCTCACCCCAGCGACGGCACCGCCGAGACCATCCCCGGCATCACCCTGGAGCAACTGCGCGACTTCCACAAGAAGGCCTACAGCGCTGGCAATGCGGTGATCGCCCTGGTCGGCGACCTCGACCGTGGCGAAGCCGCGGCCATCGCCGCCCAGGTGTCCGCCGGCCTACCCAAAGGGCCGGCACTGGCCAAGCCCGAGCAACCGAACGAACCCAAGCCGGGCGTGACCCATATCGACTTCCCGTCCAAGCAGACCCACCTGATGCTGGCCGAACTCGGTATCGACCGTAACGACCCGGACTGGCCCGCCCTGTCGCTGGGCAACCAGATCCTCGGCGGTGGTGCGTTCGGTACCCGCCTGATGAGTGAAGTTCGCGAAAAACGCGGCCTCACCTATGGCGTGTACTCGGTGTTCAGCCCGATGCAGGTGCGCGGCCCGTTCATGATCAACCTGCAAACCCGCGCCGAGCTTAGCGAAGGCACGCTCAAGCTGGTCCAGGACATCCTCGCCGACTACCTGAAGAATGGCCCGACCCAGCAAGAGCTGGACGACGCCAAGCGTGAACTGGCCGGCAGCTTCCCGCTGTCCAACGCCAGTAACGCGAGCATCGTCGGCCAACTGGGCGCGATCGGCTTCTACGACCTGCCGCTGAGCTGGCTGGAGGACTTCATGCAGCAGTCCCAGGCACTGACGGTCGAGCAGGTCAAGGCCGCCATGGCCAAGCACCTGGCCGCCGACCGGCTGGTGATCGTCACCGCCGGCCCCAAGGTGCCACAGAAGCCACTGCCGGCCCCCACTGACAAACCCGCCGAGCAGCCGCTCGGCGTACCGGAGCATTAATGGCAAGACCCACCTCCCCAGCGCGCCCGGCACCGGGCGCCAGCAAGGGCCCCGGCCAACTGCGCATCATCGCCGGCGAGTGGCGCAGCCGCCGCCTGGCAGTGCCGGAAGGCGAGGGCCTGCGCCCCACGCCTGACCGCGTGCGCGAAACCCTGTTCAACTGGCTGGCACCCTACATCGAGGGCGCCCATGTGCTGGATGCTTTCACCGGCAGCGGCGCCCTGGTACTCGAGGCGCTGTCCCGTGGTGCCGAGAACGCAGTGGCGCTGGACAGCAACCCGACCGCCATCGCAAACCTCAAGCACAATCTCGAACTGCTGCGCTGCCCCCGTGGGCAGATCCTGCAGACCGACGCTCTGCGTTACCTGCAAGGCCCGACCAAGCAGCAGTTCGACCTGGTGTTCCTCGACCCGCCCTTCCACCAAGACCTGCTGGCCAACACCTGCAACCTGCTGGAACAAGGCCAGTGGCTGCGCGAACAGGCGTGGGTCTACACCGAGAGCGAGGCGGCACCGTCCTCACTACCCATGCCAGGCAACTGGCGCCTGCACCGCGAGAAGAAGACCGGCCAGGTGCACTATGCGCTGTGGCAGCGCGTGGCAGCCGACCAATAGCGCAGATACAGTGGCGGTGTTTCATGGCACTCTAGGCGGGCACATCACGAGTCGCCCAGCATGCCCAGCCTCACCGCCACGTTCCGCCCGGCCACCGGCCTGTCCAACCCGCACCTGCAGACGCTGTGGGGCCCTCTCTGGCGCAAGCTTCCCGATCTGTCCCGCAACCGCGAACGCCTGTGGCTGGCCGACGGCGACTTCCTCGACCTCGACTGGCATGGCCCGCACCAGCCCGACGCCCCCCTGGTGCTGGTGCTGCACGGGCTGACCGGCTCTTCCAACTCCCCGTACGTCAAAGGTTTGCAGCAAGCACTGCAGGCACGTGGCTGGGCCAGTGTCGCGGTGAACTGGCGTGGTTGCTCGGGCGAGCCCAACCTGCTGGCGCGCAGCTACCACTCCGGGGCGAGCGAAGACTTGGCCGAGACCATCCGCCACCTGCGCGCCCAGCGGCCGCTGGCACCGCTGTACGCAGTGGGCTATTCGCTCGGAGGCAACGTGTTGCTCAAGTACCTGGGTGAGAGTGGTTCGGCCAGCCAGCTGGAAGCGGCGGTGGCGGTGTCGGTGCCGTTTCGTCTGGACCAGTGCGCCGATCGCATCGGGTTGGGCTTCTCGAAGCTCTACCAAGCGCATTTCATGCGCGAGATGCTGGCCTATGTGCAGAACAAGCAGCGGCATTTTCGTGACAAGGGCCATCAACAAGGGCTGGATGAGATCGAGCGCCTGGGGCCTTTGCGCAACCTGCGTACCTTCTGGGATTTCGATGGCCGGGTAACCGCGCCGCTCAACGGTTTCAGTGATGCCCACGATTATTATCGGCGTGCTTCAAGCCGCTACTACCTGGGCGAGAACCGCACCCCAACGCTGATCATCCACTCCAGCGACGATCCATTCGTGTTCGACCACAGCCTGCCAAGCGCCAGCGAGCTGGCAGCGCAAACGCACTTCGAGTTGCACAGCCGGGGCGGGCATGTGGGGTTTGTCGACGGCAGCCTGCGTAATCCGGGGTATTACCTGGAGCGGCGGATTCCGCAGTGGCTGCTGGAAGGTCGATAGCGGTAGTTCTGTAGGAGCCAGCCTTAATGGCGAATGGGCTCTCTGGCAAGGCTGCGCCTTGCATCGCCAGCAAGGCTGGCTCCTACAGTAAAAGTCAGTCGCCTGTCGCCACTGCGTGCTGCGGATCATTGATCCACTCGCTCCAGGAGCCTGCATACAACCGCCCCAGCGGGTACCCCGCCAGCGCCAGGGCGAACAGGTTGTGGCAGGCCGTCACGCCCGAGCCGCAATAGGCCACCAGGTGCTCCGGCGAGCGGCCACCCAGCTTTTCGGCAAAACGCTGCTTGAGCTGCGCGGCAGGCAGGAAACGCCCGTCGGCGCCAAGGTTGTCGGTAAAGGCCGCACATTGCGCACCCGGGATGTGCCCGGCCACCGGGTCGATCGGCTCGACCTCGCCTCGGAAGCGCGGCAACGCACGGGCGTCGATCAGGGTCAGGTCCGCCTCGCCCAAGCGCTTGGCCAGGTGCCCGGCATCGATCAGCAGCTTCATGTCCGGGTCACCGCTGAAGTTGCCCTCACGCCGCGCGGGCGGGTCCAGGCTCAATGGCAGGTGTGCCGCGTGCCAAGCTTTCAGGCCGCCATCGAGAATCCATACCCCGTCGCGCTTGCCCAGCCAGGCCAGCAGCCACCAGGCACGGGCGGCAAACGCGCCAGGGCCGTCGTCGTAGAGCACCACCTCGCTGTCGTCGTCCAGGCCCCATTCACGCAGGCGCTCGACCAGGCGCTGCGCATCGGGCAACGGATGCCGCCCGGTACGCCCCTTGACCACCGGCCCGCTCAGGTCACGCTCCAGGTCGGCGAAACGCGCCCCGGCGATATGCCCCTGGGCATAGCTGCGCTGGCCGTAGTCGACATCTTCCAGGGCGAAACGACAGTCGAGGATCACCAGCCCGGGCGAGTCCAGGCGCTCGGCCAGTCGCTGCGGGGTGATCAGTTGCGCAAGGGGCATGACAATCTCCTGTTGAATGGCTCGAAAACCCCAGCTCAGTGCTCCAGGGCCTGGTTGAACGGAACGTGATACTCATCGCACAGCGCCTGCACGGCAGCCCGCGAGGCCGGGGTGACATAGCCCAGTTCCAGCACCACCACCTGATAGACGCCACGCTTGAAGGCTTCTTCACCCAGGTGGGCGGTGTGCTCGCGGGTGGTGCTGAGGAAACGTACCCAGGACGTCAGGACGATCCAGGCATTGATGGTCAGCGACTCGATCTGCGTCGCATCCATGGCCAGGATCCCGGCGTCGACGAAACCACGGTAGATGGCCTGGCCATGTTGCAGGCAGCGCCGGGAAAAACGTCGATAGCGCGCGGCCAACTCCGGGTCGCTGTCGAGCAGGTGCTCCAGGTCGCGGTGGAGGAAGCGGTAGTTCCACATCGCCGCCAGCAAGGCCTTGAGGTAGAAGCGTTTGTCCTCGACCGTGGCGGCCCGCCCCTGGGGGGCGCGCAGGAAGCTGTCGACCAGTTCTTCGTACTGGTTGAACAGCACGGCGATGATCGCCTGCTTGTTGGGGAAGTGGTAGTACAGGTTGCCGGGCGAGATTTCCATGTGCGCGGCAATGTGGTTGGTGCTGACGCTACGCTCGCCCTGCTGGTTGAACAGCTCCAGGCTGTTCTGCACGATGCGCTCTCGGGTCTTCATGCGCGGGGCCATGCTCAGCTCCGGTCTCCAGGGTGAATGATCAGGGCCATCTTACGGCCTCCAGCCGGTCGGGTGCACCGCCAAGGTCATGAAAATAGGTGCACCATCGTACCAGTTAGAGTATATGCTCTAGCCATTCGCCCCCCCCTCGGAGCCGCCATGACCTCGCCTGCCGTTCTCCCTCCCGTGCAATCCGACCTCGACCTGCAAGCGACGTTCGACGCCCAGCGCCAGGCGTTCGCCAGCAACCCCATGCCCCCGGCCGCCCAGCGCCGGCAGTGGCTCAAGAGCCTGCGCGAGGCGCTGTTGGCGGACCAGGAAACCTTGATCGCCAGCATCGATGCCGACTTCAGTGGGCGTAGCCGCGATGAAACCCTGATCGCCGAGCTGATGCCCTCGGTGCTGGGCCTGCGCGATGCCGAGCGCCACCTGCAGCGCTGGATGCGCGCGTCGCGGCGCAAGGTCGGCCTGGCCTTCCAGCCCGCCAGTGCACGGGTGCAGTACCAGCCATTGGGGGTGGTGGGGATCATCGTGCCGTGGAACTACCCGCTGTTCCTCGCCATCGGCCCGCTGACCGGCGCCCTGGCTGCGGGAAACCGGGTGATGCTCAAGCTCAGCGAATCGACCCCCGCAAGCGGCCAGGCACTCAAGGCCCTACTGGAGCGGGTGTTCCCCAGCGACCTGGTCAGCGTCGTGCTGGGTGAGGTAGAGGTCGGCCAGGCCTTTGCCCGCCTGCCGTTCGACCACCTGTTGTTCACCGGCGCCACCAGCGTCGGCCGCCACGTGATGCTGGCGGCCGCGCAGAACCTCACCCCGGTGACCCTGGAGCTGGGCGGCAAGTCGCCGGCCATTGTCTCGGCAAATGTGCCGCTGGACACCGCCGCCGAGCGCATCGCCTTCGGCAAGACCCTCAACGCCGGGCAGACCTGTGTCGCCCCCGACTACGTGCTGGTGCCCCGCGAACGCCTGGGCGCCTTCGCCGAGGCCTACCAGCGCGCCGTGCGCAGCGCCTACCCGCGCCTCGCCGACAATCCCGACTACAGCGCGATCATCAACGAGCGCCAACTCGCCCGCCTGAACCACCTGCTGGACGACGCCCGTGCCCAGGGCGCCAAGGTGCTCGACCTGTATGCCGATGAGCCGCGCCAGGGCCGGCGCCTGCCGCCCCACCTGCTGCTGGAGGTTCACGACGGCATGCAAGTGATGCAGGACGAAATCTTCGGCCCGCTGCTGCCGCTGGTGCCCTACGACCGGCTCGACGATGCCCTGGCCTACATCAACCAGCGGCCACGGCCTCTGGCGCTCTACTACTTCGGCTACGACCGTAGCGAGCAGGCGCGGGTGCTGCGCGACACCCACTCCGGTGGCGTGTGCCTCAACGACACCCTGCTGCACGTGGCCCAGGACGACTTGCCGTTCGGCGGCATCGGCCCGTCCGGCATGGGGCATTACCATGGCCACGAAGGTTTCCTCACCTTCAGCAAGGCCAAGGCCGTGCTGGCCAAGCAGCGAATAAACGCTGCCAAGGTGATCTACCCGCCTTATGGCAAGGCCTTGCAGCGCCTGGTCTACAAGCTGTTCATCCGCTGAGCGGGGCAGGCCATGCAACGTCGCGACCTGCTCAGGTTCAGCCTGGGCGCCAGCCTGTTCCTCGGTGCCGCGAGCCTGATCGGCTGCACGAAAGAGGCGCCCTCCTCTGGCTATCAGGTGCTGCGCGAGGACGACCTGCCGCTGTTGCAGGCCTTGATCCCGATCGTGCTGGCGGGAACCCAGGCCTCCACCAATACCGTGCTCGCGAGCCTCGACCACAAGCTGGCGTCGCTCTCCCCGGCCATGCTCAAACTGACCCGGCAGTTGTTCGATGTGCTCAGCCTGCCCCTGACCCGTGGGCCGTTGACCGGAGTCTGGGGCAGCTGGGACAACGCCACGAGCATGGATGTGGAGCGGTTCCTGGATCGTTGGCGCACCAGCTCGTTGAACCTGTTGCGCCAGGGGCACGCCTCGCTGCTGCAGCTATTGCTGATGGCCTGGTATGAGCGCCCCGAGGCCTGGACCGCTTGCGGGTATCCGGGGCCGCCGAAGGTCTGAACGGCCACCCATGCACCGCCTGGTGTGACAAGTTCCCCGCAGATCGATCCGCCTTGCCTTGTCCAGAAGGAATCGCCTCATGCCCGTCCCAGATCCGTTTCGCCAAGGCCTTGAACGAGGCTGGACCACCCACGATGGCTCACGCCTGGACCAGGACCTGTCCCTCGAAGCCGATGTCGCCGTAATCGGCAGCGGTGCCGGTGGCGCCACCACGGCCGAACTGCTCAGCGCCGCCGGCCTGAAGGTGCTGCTGATCGAGGAAGGCCCTCTGAAGACCAGCAGCGACTTCCACCTGCTGGAACACGAGGCCTACGCCGACCTCTACCAGGAAGGGTTGGGGCGCCTGAGCAAGGAGGGCGCCATCACCATCCTCCAGGGCCGTGCAGTGGGTGGCACCACACTGGTCAACTGGACATCCAGCTTCCGTACACCACCGCAAACACTGGAGCATTGGGCCCGCGAGCACGGGGTGAAGGGCCTGGACGGCGAAACCCTGCGCCCCTGGTTCGAACGCATGGAGCAGCGCCTGGGGATCGCCCCGTGGGCAATGCCACCCAACGCCAACAACGACGTGCTGCGTCGAGGCTGCGAAGCCCTGGGCCACCGCTGGGCGGTCATCCCGCGCAACGTGCGCGGCTGCTGGAACCTGGGTTACTGCGGCATGGGCTGCCCGGTCAACGCCAAGCAGTCGATGCTGGTCACCAGCATCCCCGCCACCTTGGACAAGGGCGGCGAACTGCTCTACCTGGCCCGTGCCGAGCGCTTCAGCCATGACGGCCAGCGCATCGACCACCTGCAGTGCCAGGCCCTGGACGCCAAGGGTATCCAACCGACTGGGCGACAGGTCCGCGTACGCGCCCGTCACTATGTGCTGGCGGGTGGCGGCATCAACAGCCCGGCCCTGCTGCTACGCTCGCAGGCGCCCGACCCGCACCAGCGCCTGGGCAAGCGCACCTTCCTGCACCTGGTCAACTTCAGCGCCGCGCAATTCGCCGACAGGATCGACCCGTACTACGGCGCGCCGCAATCGATCTACAGTGACCAGTTCCAGTGGCAGGGCGGTGTCAGCGGCCCGGTCGGCTACAAGCTCGAGGTCCCCCCGCTGCACCCGGCCCTGGCCAGCACCCTGCTTGGCGGGCACGGCCAGGACAATGCCCTGCGCATGGCCGAGCTGCCCCACACCCACGTGATGCTGGCGCTGCTGCGCGATGGCTTCAACCCCGACAGCCCGGGCGGGCAGGTGGAACTGCGTGGCGACGGTTCGCCGGTGCTCGACTACCCCGTCACCGACTACCTGCGCGACGGCCTGCGCCGGGCCTGGCACAGCATGGCGCAGATCCAGTTCGCCGCCGGCGCTCACCAGGTGCTGCCGGTGCATGGCGACGCCTGCTACGTCGAAACGCCGGACCAGGCCAAGGCACTGATCGACAGCCTGCCCCTGGAGCTATTGCGCATGCGCCTGGGCAGTGCCCATGTCATGGGCGGCTGCGCCCTGGGCGAAGACCCGCGCCAGGCGGTGTGCGACAGCCTGGGCCGGCATCACCAGCTGGAGAACCTGTCGATCCACGACGGCTCGTTGTTCCCCACCAGCATCGGCGCCAACCCGCAGCTGTCGGTCTATGCCCTGGCCGCGCGGCTCAGCGACGCGCTGATCGGCCGCCTGGCAAACGGCGCATGACAGCCAATACACGCACTGTCTATAGTGCCATCAGCCAGCCACGCGACTTGGCCGGGCGCAATCGCTGCGCTACCATCCGACTCCCCAACGCACTCCAGCCAGGATGACGCGATGAACCGAGTGTTGTACCCGGGTACTTTCGACCCCATTACCAAAGGCCATGGCGACCTGGTCGAGCGCGCCTCGCGGCTGTTCGACCATGTGATCATCGCCGTGGCGGCCAGCCCCAAGAAGAACCCCCTGTTCCCGCTGGAGCAACGGGTCGAGCTGGCCCGCGAGGTCACCAAGCACCTGCCCAATGTCGAAGTCATCGGCTTCTCCTCGCTGCTGGCGCATTTCGCCAAGGAACAGGGCGCGAACGTGTTCCTGCGCGGCCTGCGCGCAGTTTCCGACTTCGAATACGAGTTCCAGCTGGCCAACATGAACCGCCAGTTGGCGCCGGACGTCGAGAGCCTGTTCCTCACCCCTTCCGAGCGCTATTCGTTCATTTCCTCGACATTGGTCCGGGAAATCGCCGCGCTGGGCGGTGATATCAGCAAGTTCGTCCACCCCACCGTGGCCGACGCATTGACCGAGCGCTTCCGCAAGTAACCATGCGGTCAGGATGTCGCGCCCGCGTGCACTGCGGGCGCGAATCCGGCACAATTGCGCTTGTCGCTTTGAAACATGCCCGGGCCCGACGCCCCGGCCGGAGTCTCCATGTCCCTGATCATCACCGACGATTGCATCAACTGCGACGTCTGCGAACCTGAGTGCCCGAACGCCGCCATCTCGCAAGGCGAGGAGATCTACGTGATCGACCCGAACCTGTGCACCCAGTGCGTGGGCCACTACGACGAGCCACAGTGCCAGCAAGTCTGCCCGGTCGACTGCATCCCCCTGGATGAAGCCCACCCGGAAACCGAAGACGAACTGATGGCCAAGTACCGCCGGATCACCGGCAAGGCCTGATGCCGTTCGTCGCCGCAGTTCGACGCTCACTCCTCGGCGCCGCCCTGGCGCTGCTGGCCACCGCCGCCCAGGCTGATGGCCCAGGCCGCGCGGCCATCGCCAGCCCGCACGGCGAAGCCACCGCAGCAGCCCAGCAGGTTCTCGCCCAGGGCGGCAACGCCTTCGACGCCGCCGTGGCCATCAGCGCCGCGCTGGCAGTGGTCGAGCCCTATGGCTCGGGCCTGGGCGGTGGCGGTTTCTTCCTGCTGCGCGAAAGCGCCGACACGCCACGCTACGCCTTCCTCGATGCCCGTGAACGGGCGCCGGCCGCCGCCCGGGCAGACATGTACGTGAAAGATGGCAAGGTTCAGCCGGGGCTGTCGATCAACGGCCCGTTGGCCGCCGCCATCCCCGGCCTGCCCCAGGCGCTGGCCGACCTGGCCGCGACCCACGGCAAGCTGCCCTTGAAGGACACCCTGGCCCCAGCCATCCGCCTGGCCAACCAGGGCTTTGCCGTCGACCGCATCTACCGCGACCGGGCGACCATGCGCCTGAGTGCCCTGCGCGACGACCCCGAAAGCGCCCGGCTGTTCCTTCGCATCAACGACGTGCCAGCATTGGGCACGCTGATCCGCCAGCCGGAACTGGCCGCCACCTTGCAGCGCATGGCCGAACACGGCCGTGACGGTTTCTACCGCGGCCCGATGGCCCAGCGCCTGGTCGATGGCGTACGCCAAGCCGGTGGCGTTTGGACCCTCGACGACCTCGCCGGCTACCACACCGCCTGGCGCGAACCTCTACGCTACTCGTTGGCCAACCAGCACGAGCTGATCAGCAGCCCGCCGCCGTCGGCCGGTGGCGTGGCCCTGGCCCAGAGCCTGGCCATGCTCCAGCGCCTGCCCTGGCAAAGCGCCGAGCCGGTGCAGCGCAGCCACTACGTGATCGAAGTGCTGCGCCGGGCCTACCGCGACCGCGGCCTGCTCGGCGACCCGGACTACGTCGCCAACCCGATCAATCGCCTGCTGGCGCGCCAATACCTCACGGGGCTGGCCGACGGCATCGATGTGCATCAAGCCACACCCAGCAACACTTTGCCGCCCTCGCCGGCTTGGCGCGAGGGCGACCACACCACCCACTTCACGGTGATCGACGCCGACGGCAACGCGGTGTCCGCCACGCTGTCGGTCAACCTGCCGTTCGGCGCGGCTTTTAGCGTGCCGGGCACCGGCGTGGTGTTGAACAACGAGATGGACGATTTTGCCGCCGACCCCAGCGGCAGCAACAGCTACGGCCTGGCGGGCAGCCAGGCCAACGCGGTGGCGGCGGGCAAGCGGCCGCTGTCGAGCATGAGCCCGACGTTCATCGAGAGCCCCAGCCAGTTCGCCAGTTTCGGCACCCCGGGTGGCAGCCGGATACCCAGCATGGTGCTGCTGTCGGTGATGGGGTTCCTGGAAGGCCGGCCGGTGGCCGAATGGCCGGCGACGGCGCGCTATCACCATCAGTACCTGCCGGACGTGGTCGAGCATGAGCCGGGGGCGTTCAGTCCCGCGCAGAAAGCCGAGCTGCAAGCACGCGGGTATCAGTTGAAGGACATAGGGCGCAGCTACGGGAACCAGCAGGTGCTGTACTGGGACAAGGCTGGCGGGACCGTGGAGGCCGCCAGTGATCCGCGAGGTGTTGGCGAGGCGGCCGTTTCGCCGGCAAGCCGGCGCCTACAAGGTTCGACACCCACCCCCTAGAAGCCGGCTTGCCGGCGAACCACTCAACGCTGGCATTTCGGGCAGAACACGCTCGCCCGCTGCCCCAGCTTCACCTCTCGCAGCTCGCTGCCACAGAGCTTGCACGGCTGCCCGCCGCGGCCGTAGACGAATAGCTCCTGCTGGAAATACCCCGGCTGGCCATCGCCACCGATGAAATCGCGCAATGTCGTCCCGCCCTGCTCGATGGCCGCCGCGAGCACGCGCTTGATCTCGATCGCCAGCTTCAGATAGCGCGCCCGGGAGATTCCCCCCGCCTCGCGGCGCGGGTCGATGCCTGCGGCGAACAATGCCTCGGTGGCGTAGATGTTGCCCACGCCCACCACCACGGCGTTGTCCATGATGAACGGCTTGACCGCCATCGAGCGGCCACGGGACAGCTGGAACAGGCGCTCGCCATCGAACAGGTCGGTCAACGGCTCCGGCCCCAGGCGGATCAGCAATTCGTGGTTGAGCGGGTCGAGGCTCCACAGCATGGCCCCGAAACGCCGTGGGTCGGTGTAGCGCAGCATCAACCCCGACTCCAGCTCGATGTCCACATGCTCGTGCTTGGCCGCCGGCAACCCCAGCTCGACCAGGCGCAGGTTGCCGGACATGCCCAGGTGGCTGATCAAGGTGCCAACCTCGGCGTTGATCAGCAGGTACTTGGCGCGGCGCTCGACGCTGACGATGCACTGCCCCGACAGGCGTACATCGAGGTCTTCCGGGATCGGCCAGCGCAGGCGCCGGTCACGCACCACCACGCGGCTGACCCGCTGGCCCACCAGATGCGGGGCAATACCCCGCCGCGTCGTCTCGACCTCTGGCAATTCCGGCATTGTTCAGTGCCCACCCATTTCGCGGATGTTCTGCTTGAGCTGCTCGAAGTCGTATTCGGTCAGGCCGATGTAGTCCAGCACCAGCGGCCCGACCATCTCCCACTCGTGATCAACGGTCTGGTTGCCCAGCACGCGGTAGGACGCGCAGATGTGCTCGGACATCTTCAGCACCGCCAGCAGGTTCTTCAGCTGGGTCTGGGTGTTGCGCGAGGACTCATCGCGGAACACCGCCAGGGCGTTGTGGTGGTTGGCGATGGCGGCGCTGATGTGCTCCGGCAGGCGCCAGGACTTGGCGGTGAAGTAGCCGACCACCGAGTGGTTGGTGTTGAACACACGGTTCTCGGTGTCCACCACGCGGATTTCGTCATTGGCCTTGGCGTAGGACTCTTCCAGCACTTCCATATAGTTGGGGAAACGCTTGTGCATCAGCGGCACGCCGCAGTCGTGGAACAACCCTAGCGTGTAGGCCTCGTCGACTGCCTGGATGCCGGTGCGCTTGGCCAGGGTCAGGCAGGTCATGGCCACGTCCTGGGCGGTGTCCCAGAACGGGTTGAGGGTGACGATGGTCTCGTCGCTCATCTCGCCCTTGATCGACTGGGCGTTGATCAGGTTGATGATCGAGCGGCTGCCCAGCAGGTTCACCGCGCGCTGGATCGAGCCGATCTTGTTCGCCAGGCCGAACTGCGCCGAGTTGACCAGCTTGAGCAGGGCGCCGGACAGGCCCGGGTCCTGGCTGATCAGCTTGGCGATGGTCTCAAGATCAGGGTCGGGCATGTACTGCTCGAACTGCAGGTCGACCATGATCTGCGGCTGCGGCGGGATGGTGATGCCTTGCAAGGCTTGCTGGATCTGTTCGGCGGTAAGTTCCTGGGACATAAGTGCACACTCGCGGGGGACGGGGGATTCTAACCCTGTACGCCGGCAGGGCAACCTATCAGTGGATCGTTGGATCCAGGAATTTCTTTAGCGCTGTAGGAGCCAGCCTTGCTGGCGAACCACACGCCGCGATGCATGGCACCGGCTTCGCCGGTGTTCGCCAGCAAGGCGGGCTCCTACAGGATGAAGCGATATGCCCACGCTTGGTCGCGCCCCACAGCGAATCCGGGGCCAACACGGTATACTCCCGCTCTTTTTCCCGGAGCGACGTCATGTCCCTGCCCAGCCTTCGCCTCAAAGCCAATGCCGACCGCCGCCTGCGCGCCGGCCACCTGTGGGTCTACAGCAATGAAGTCGACGTCGCCGCGACCCCACTGCAGGGCCTGAAGGCCGGCCAGCAGGCCATCCTCGAAGCCGCCAACGGCAAGCCCCTGGGTGTGGTGGCCATGAGCCCGAGCAACCTGATCTGCGCCCGCCTGCTGTCGCGCGACGCCAAGCTGCCGCTGGACAAGTCGCTGCTGGTGCACCGCCTGAACGTGGCCTTGTCGCTGCGCGAGCGCCTGTTCGACAAGCCTTGCTACCGCCTGGTCTACGGTGACTCCGACCTGCTCCCAGGCCTGGTGGTCGACCGCTTCTTCGACATTCTGGTGGTGCAACTGGCCTCGGCCACCATGGAAGCCCACAAGGACGACGTGATCGCCGCCCTGGTGCAGGTGCTCAAACCCAGCGGCATCCTGTTCAAGAACGACTCCGCCGCCCGCGACGCCGAAGGCCTCGAGCGTTATGTCGACACCGTCTACGGCGAAGTGCCGGACTGGGTGGCGCTGGAAGAGAACGGCGTGAAGTTCGAAGCCCCGGTGCGTGAAGGGCAGAAGACCGGTTGGTTCTACGACCACCGCATGAACCGCGCGCGCCTGGCGCCCTACGTCAAGGGCAAGCGCGTGCTCGACCTGTTCAGCTACATCGGTGGCTGGGGCGTGCAGGCCGGCGCGTTCGGCGCCAGCGAAGTGTTCTGCGTGGACGCCTCTGGCTTCGCCCTCGATGGCGTGGAGCGCAACGCCGCGCTGAACGGCATCAGCGAGAAGCTGACCTGCATCGAAGGTGATGTGTTCGAGGCGCTGCGTGAACTGAAAGCCGCCGAAGAGCGCTTCGACGTGATCATCGCCGACCCGCCCGCCTTCATCAAACGCAAGAAGGACCTGAAGAACGGCGAGGCCGCCTACCGCCGTCTCAACGAACAGGCCATGCGCATGCTCAGCAAAGACGGCATCCTGGTCAGCGCCTCGTGCTCGATGCACCTGCCGGAAGATGACCTGCACAACATCCTGCTGACCAGCGCCCGCCACCTGGACCGCAACCTGCAGCTGCTTGAGCGCGGCGGCCAGGGCCCGGACCACCCGGTGCACCCGGCGATCGCCGAGACCCGCTACATCAAGAGCATCACCTGCCGCTTGCTGCCCAACAGCTAAGGCACCCGCTACAAGAAAATCCCGGCCGGGCGCCGGGATTTTTCATGCCTGTGAAAGGCTACTTTTCCAACCGCAGGGACAGTTCCTCGCCATTGAGGCTCAGGGTCTTGTACTTCGGCGTGACCGGTGTCATCGCCCCTTGGCGTATCTGCCTGACCAACTCTTCGGTGTTCTCGAAATCACCGTACAGGGTGCCAATCTGGTGCCACCCCCCTTCACTGGCGAAGACGAACACGTTGGACGCATAGACATGACGCGGGATCATCAACACTTCGTCGCGCCCATCGCCGTCCATGTCCACCGCCCACAGGAAACAGCCTTTGCCGCCGCACTGGCTCTCGGTCATGACCAACGTATCGAATGCCTGGCTGTTGCGTACCGCAGCGCCCAGCCACTCGAGCTGCGGGCCACGGGGCTCTTCGACCAGCGGCTCATGCACCTTGGCCATGTTGAGCAGAAGCCGTTCGCGGTCGGCCTGGTCGAACAACGCCGGGCCTTGCAACTGCGCCTGCAACTCATTGAATGCCGCACGCCCTGGGTCGCCCAGGCGGTAGTACAAGTGGCTGGCATCGAACTCATCGATAGGCGTGCGCCCGCTGACCAGGCGTTCGACCTGGTTCTTCGCGCTCAGCGCCAGCGGGTCCAGCAGCGGTGTATAGAACAGCACCACCAGCACCGCGCTGAGCAAGGCGATCCACGGGTTGCTCAGCCTCAGGCTGTTCAGCCAGGCCTGCCGTGAACTCACCACTGCCCACACCGCCGCCAGGCTGTGCGCCACCATCACGCCCACCAACAGCATGGCCATGATGCGCGACGGGGTCAGGCCGTACTGGTCGATGCGCAACCAACTGGCATAGGCCGCCAGGCCCACCAGCACCGGCAGGCACAACAGGCTGGCCTCGACCAGGCGCTTGAGCGGCGCGGGATAGGCGTTGCCTTGATGACCGTCCTGGAACACACCATTGGTCAGGAACAGGTTGATGCCTGCCAGCACCAACAGCAGCGCGGTCGAATAACCCGTGTCCCACACCGGTTGCAGGCCGCTGAAAGGCAGTGCCAGGGTGAACACCACGGCAATCACCGCACTCAATGGCAACAGGAAACGGCACAGTGTCAGCAGGATACCGCGCAGCAGCCCGATGACCTTTTCGTTTTCCCGGCCCATGCGCATCCCCAGGGAGAACACCACCGGCAGCAGCAGACAGAGGAACTCGGGGGCCTCCACCACATGCTTGACCTGCGGGATGCCCAGCATGGCGAACAACAGTGCGCACAGCCAAAGCAGCTGCCAGAACAGGCCCATCAGCAACTGCGCCAGGAACAGGATGAACACGTTGTTCCAGGCGTGCCTGAACAGGTCCTCATAGCGTGGCCGCAACCCTTCGCGGGTGGGCCAGGCAAGAATGAACGCAGTGCCGATATAACCCAGCACGATGGCGGCCAGGCACCAGGTCTGCTGCAGCCACCCCAGGTGCTCGAAACGGGAGAGCCAGCCACTGATACCGCTGATCAGCACGGTCAGGCCCAGTACCAGCCAGCCTGTGCCACGTTGCAGCACCGCGCTGCCCAGCAATTGCAGGTTCAGGCCGGCCACCGCCACCGCGACACACAGGGCCACCGACAGGCTGAACCCCAGCAGTTCACCCTCTCCTTTCACGGTGGTGAGTACCACCAAGCCCTGGATCAGACCGATGATGACGTAGAACAGTAAAGAGCGACTTGGCGCTGGCATTGCAAATCCTTTTGGCCAGTGAGGTAGGAGGCGCGCAAGTCTACCGAAACCGGCTCTAACCACGCCAAGGCCTTTACCTTGCGGGCTGGCGTCAGCCAATTATCACAACGCCATTCCCTCGCGGGCGCGGCGGTGTAGAATCGAGCCATTCATCGCCAGACATCCCCGGCGGGTTTATGAGCTCTGGTCGAGCCTGCGGCGATCCCGCGCGGTCTTTCGACCCCCATCCGTGCCAGCGGCAACCGGCCCAGGCGTTCAGGACAAGAGAAGCTCACTCCCTTATTTGGGTTTGCGCGAAAAGTCGCCGAGCGGCGATCAGGCAAGGCGAAACAGGCGAGGAACGGTCGGAGTCGCGTTCGACTTTGCTGGTTGCAAATGAGCATTCCGAGCCTGTTTTCAACGCAGCATGATCGTCGCGCAGGCACTTTTCGCGCAAACCCAGTGACCTGATTAAGCCGCCAGGAGCGCTATATGCCTGATTATCGTTCCAAGACTTCCACCCAAGGCCGCAACATGGCCGGCGCCCGTGCCCTGTGGCGCGCCACCGGGATGAAGGACGAAGACTTCAAGAAACCGATCATCGCCATCGCCAACTCGTTCACCCAGTTCGTCCCGGGCCACGTGCACTTGAAGGACCTGGGCCAGCTGGTCGCCCGCGAAATCGAACGCGCCGGTGGCGTGGCGAAAGAGTTCAACACCATCGCCGTGGACGACGGTATCGCCATGGGCCACGACGGCATGCTGTACTCGCTGCCCAGCCGCGAGATCATCGCCGACGCCGTCGAGTACATGGTCAACGCCCACTGCGCCGACGCCATCGTCTGCATCTCCAACTGCGACAAGATCACCCCCGGCATGTTGATGGCCGCGCTGCGCCTGAACATCCCGGTGATCTTCGTCTCCGGCGGCCCGATGGAAGCCGGCAAGACCAAGCTGGCCAGCCACGGCCTTGACCTGGTCGACGCCATGGTCATCGCCGCCGACTCCAGCGCCTCCGATGAGAAGGTCGCCGAGTACGAGCGCAGCGCCTGCCCAACCTGCGGTTCGTGCTCAGGCATGTTCACCGCCAACTCGATGAACTGCCTGACCGAAGCCCTGGGCCTGGCGTTGCCGGGCAACGGCTCCACGCTCGCCACCCACTCCGACCGCGAACAACTGTTCCTCACTGCCGGGCGCACCATCGTCGAGCTGTGCAAGCGCTACTACGGCGAGAACGATGAGTCGGTACTGCCGCGCAGCATCGCCAACTTCAAGGCGTTCGAGAACGCCATGATGCTCGACATCGCCATGGGCGGCTCGACCAACACCATCCTGCACCTGCTGGCCGCGGCCCAGGAGGCGGAAGTGGACTTCGACCTGCGCGACATCGATCGCCTGTCGCGCAAGGTGCCGCAGCTGTGCAAGGTGGCGCCGAACATCCAGAAGTACCACATGGAAGACGTGCACCGCGCCGGCGGCATCTTCAGCATCCTCGGCTCGCTGGCCCGTGGCGGCCTGCTGCACACCGACCTCCCCACCGTGCACAGCCGCAGCATGGAAGAAGCCATCGCCAAGTGGGACATCACCCAGACCGATGACGAAGCCGTGCACACCTTCTTCAAGGCAGGTCCGGCCGGCATCCCGACGCAGACCGCGTTCAGCCAGTCGACCCGTTGGGAGACGCTGGACGACGACCGCGCCGAAGGCTGCATCCGCAGCGTCGAGCACGCCTACTCGCAAGAAGGCGGCCTGGCCGTGCTGTACGGCAACATCGCCCAGGACGGCTGCGTGGTGAAGACCGCCGGCGTGGATGACTCCATCCTGGTGTTCGAAGGCAACGCGAAGATCTTCGAAAGCCAGGACAGCGCCGTGCGCGGCATCCTCGCCGATGAAGTGAAAGCCGGTGACATCGTCATCATCCGCTACGAAGGCCCGAAAGGCGGCCCGGGCATGCAGGAGATGCTGTACCCGACCTCGTACCTGAAGTCGAAAGGCCTGGGCAAGGCTTGCGCCCTGCTCACCGACGGCCGCTTCTCCGGCGGCACCTCGGGCTTGTCGATCGGCCACGCTTCGCCGGAAGCAGCGGCAGGCGGCGCGATCGGCCTGGTGCGTGATGGCGACAAGGTGCTGATCGACATCCCCAACCGCTCGATCAACCTGCTGGTCAGCGATGACGAGCTGGCCGCGCGTCGCGTCGAGCAGGACAAAAAGGGCTGGAAGCCGGCTGAAGTGCGCCCACGCAAGGTGACCACCGCGCTGAAAGCCTATGCCCTGCTGGCCACCAGCGCCGACAAGGGCGCGGTGCGCAACAAGGCGATGCTCGACGGGCTGTGAGGCTCTGAGGGCAATAAAAAACCGGCGCCTGGTGCGCCGGTTTTTTTATTGCCTGTACCGGCCTCTTCGCCGGCAAGCCGGCGCCTACAGGGGCGGCACATTACCTGTTGGAGCCGGCTTGCCGGCGAAGGGAGCAACACCGATTACTGAATCTGCTCCGGCGTCACGATCACCCAGTTCTTGTCCGCCGTCACCGGCAACCCTTCCTTGGCCTGGGCCGCCGCATGCTTGGCGATCATGCCATTCAGCTGGTCCATATACTTGGCCTTGCGGTTTATCCACAGGTGGATGCCGCCCTTGCCCACATCGACGCTGTGGAACTGCATATAGCCATCGCTGGTCGGGGTGTCGCCACCCACCAGTACCGGCTTCTTCCACTCATCGATATAGGTCAGGATCGCCGCCTGCTTGCCGGCCATCCAGGTTGCCGGTGTCCACAGGTAAGGGGTCAGTTCCAGGCCTTCGTTGGCCTTGGGGTCGTAGTGCCCGGCGGTGATCTGCTTGCGCGCGGTGGTCAGCTGGCCATTGGCGCGGTCCTTGAGCAACAGGCTCACGCCGATCACATTCTCGGGTTTGACGTTGTAGCCGTACTTCGGATCGGCGGCGACCATGCGCACCAGTTCTTCCGAAGCGGCGGAAATCACGTACACCTCGATGCCGTTCTCCATCAGCTTGTTGTACAGCTCGGCCTGGCCGGTGAACACCTTGGGTGGCTGCACTTCGATGGGCTTGACCTGGTCGCCCTCGAAATAGGTGCTGGGGATCGGCTTGCCCGAGGCCATCAGTTCGTCGACCTGCTGCTTGAGCTCCTTGAGGGTGAACCCCGAGAACACCTGGGCCACCCAGGGGTAGCAGACCATGTCGTCGATCTCGCACAGGCGGTAGTAGTAGCTGAACAGGCTCTCCTTGTGCTCGGCGGTATCCTTGAACGGGATCAGCTTGAGCGAGGGGTCGAGCTTGTCGCGGGTCAACAGGCCCTTGTTCTCCATGAACGGCAGCAGCGCTTCCTCGAGGTCGAAGCGGTAGCTGGTGTTGTCCATGTCGAACACTGCGTAGTTACCCTTGTTGGCGTTGGCGGCAATCATCGCGTCGAGCTTCTGCGCGGCTTCGGCCGGCCAGTGCTTGAGCTCGGTGGCCGCCCAGCTGCTGGCACTCAGCAACAGGGCCAGGCCGCCGGCAAGGATTCTCGGAGCAGACATCATGTGCGGTTCTCCCAAAGACGTGGCCGCTCAACCCTATGCCTGATTTGTGACAGGCAGGCACTCGCGACCGACGTTGAGGCAACCGCAAACGCCACGTTCATTGCCAATTGCGACAAGGCGTTATTCCATAAGCGACTATGCAAATTACTTTTAGGTATAAATTCGTTTGTTTTCAGGCTGTTAGCATTTCCGTTCGTAATCGCTCACAGAGGCGATGCCTCTTCCGCCTTTTCCTGGAGCTTCAATGAACCTGCCGCTGTCACTCAACCTGCTGGCGTTCCTGGCCCTGCTGCTGGGCCTGGCGCAAACCCGTCGCACCGACTGGAGCCTGGCCAAGAAAGTGCTGTTGGGCCTGGTGCTGGGCGTGGTTTTCGGCCTGGCCCTGCACACGGTCTACGGCGCCGGCCATCCGGTACTGAAAGCCACCCTGGCCTGGCTCGACCTGGTCGGCAACGGTTATGTCGGCCTGCTGCAGATGATCGTCATGCCGCTGATCTTCGCTTCGATCCTCAGCGCCGTGGCCCGCCTGCACAACGCCTCCTCGCTGGGCCGCATCAGCGTGCTGAGCATCGGCATCCTGCTGCTGACCACCGCCATCGCTGCGCTGATCGGTATCGCCCTGACCAACCTGTTCGGCCTGAGCGCCGAGGGGCTGGTGGCCGGCGCCCAGGAAAGCGCCCGCCTGCACGCCATCAACAGCGACTACGCGGGCAAGGTCGCCGACCTCAACATCCCGCAGTTGCTGCTGTCGTTCATCCCGACCAACCCGGTGGGCGACCTGGCCCGGGCCAAGCCGACCTCGATCATCAGCGTGGTGATCTTCGCCGTGTTCCTGGGCCTGGCGGCGCTGCAACTGATCAAGGACGACAAGGACAAGGGCGAGCGCGCGCTATCGGCCATCGACGTGCTACAAGCCTGGGTGATGCGCCTGGTGCGCCTGGTGATGAAGCTCACCCCCTATGGCGTGCTGGCATTGATGACCAAGGTGGTCGCCAGTTCCAACCTCGAGGACATCCTCAAGCTGGGTAGCTTCGTGGTGGTGTCATACATCGGCCTGGGTCTGATGTTCGTGGTCCACGGGGTGATCCTGGCGCTGACCGGCGTCAGCCCGCTGCGCTTCTTCCGCAAGGTGTGGCCGGTGCTGACCTTCGCCTTCACCAGCCGCTCCAGCGCTGCCAGCATCCCGTTGAACATCGAGGCGCAGACCCTGCGCCTGGGCGTGCCGCAGTCGATCGCCAGCTTCAGCGCCTCGTTCGGCGCCACCATCGGCCAGAACGGCTGCGCCGGCCTGTACCCGGCCATGCTTGCGGTGATGGTGGCCCCGGCGGTGGGCATCGATACCTTCGACCCACTGTGGATTGCCACGCTGGTGGCCATCGTCACCCTGAGCTCGGCCGGTGTGGCCGGGGTGGGCGGCGGCGCGACCTTCGCCGCACTGATCGTGTTGCCGGCCATGGGCCTGCCGGTCGAGCTGGTGGCCTTGCTGATCTCGGTGGAGCCACTGATCGACATGGGCCGCACGGCGTTGAACGTGAACGGCTCGATGACCGCGGGCGTGGTCACCAGCCAGCTGCTCAAGCAGACCGACCAGCAGGTGCTGGGTGGGGATGAGCATGCCGAACTGAGTCATTCCTGAAGCCGTATTCGCCGGCAAGGCCGGCTCCTACAGTAGGAGCCGGCCTTGCCGGCGAAAGGGCTGCAAAGCAGCCCGGCCACCTCAGACCTTGTCCCAGACCTCGAAGTGATAGACCGGCTTGCCCTCTTCAGCCTGAGGTTCGCTCGACGCCAATTGCCACTGGCCCTTGTCGAACGCGGGGAACCACGCATCCCCCGGCGGCGACAGCTCGACCCGGGTCAGGTACATCCGGCTCACCAGCTCTTTCTCCAACGCCTGCCCATACAGCTGCGCCCCACCGATCAGCATCAGCTCACCCACACCCTGCTCCCGCGCCCACTGCTCGGCGCGCACCAGCGCCGCTTCCAGCGAAGCGAACACCTCGGCGCCGGCCAGTTCCAGGCCAGGCTGGCGGCTGACGACGATGTTCAACCGCCCTGGCAGCGGCCGCCCCAGCGAGTCCCAGGTCTTGCGCCCCATGATGATCGGCTTGCCCAGGGTGGTGGCCTTGAAGTACTTGAAGTCCCCCGGCAGGTGCCAGGGCATGGAGTTGTCGATGCCGATCACACGGTTCTCGGCGAGCGCCGCGATCAGGCTGAGGGGGAGTGATGTATTCATGCCGGCGAGGATAGCACCGGGCACGTGGGTTATGCTTCTGCCCTGACCTGTGCAATGGAAGACCTCGTGACTGCACCGACTCCCCTCGACAAACGCTGGCTCACCGAAGCGGTGCGCCTGCGCGAAGAGCACGCCGGCCCCCTGGAGGACCAGGAAGCCAACCGCCGCGCCCGCCAGCAGGGCGGCGACCTGGCGGCACGCATCGAGACCCGCGCCCTGTGCCTGGCCGACCGCGACGGCATGGCCAGCGCACTGCGGCACTGGAAACAGGGCGCGCGCCTGGCCCTGCTGGCGTTGATGCTGCTGGCCGTGTTGAGCGGCGCTGGGCTGGGCCTGGCGGCCCTGGGCGATGGCCAGCGCCCGGTGAACGTGTTCTGGGCCTTGGGCAGCCTGCTCGGGCTCAACCTTTTGCTGCTGCTCGGCTGGGCCCTGGGATTCTTCTTCGGTGGCGAACACGGTGCCGCCTTGGGGCGGTTGTGGCTGTGGCTCAGTGAACGCTTGGCCCGCGACGCCAAGGCCGCGCAACTGGCCCCGGCACTGTTGGTGCTGTTGCAGCGCCAACGCCTGAACCGCTGGCTGCTCGGCCTGCTGGTGCATGGCTTGTGGCTGCTGGCGATGGTCGCGGCGTTGGGGATGTTGCTGGCCTTGCTGGCGACCCGGCGCTACGGCTTCGTCTGGGAAACCACGCTGCTCGCCGCCGAGCCCTTCATCACCCTCACCCAGGCCTTGGGTGCCCTGCCTTCGCTGTTCGGCTTCGCCGTGCCGGATGAAGCGATGATTCGCGCCAGCGGCGCCCCCCTGCCGAGCCTGGACCTGGCTCGCCAAGCCTGGGCCAGCTGGCTGCTTGGCGTGGTGCTGGTCTACGGCCTGCTGCCACGCCTGACTTTGGCTGCGCTATGCCTGTGGCGCTGGCGCCAGGGCCGCGGGCGCCTGTCACTGGACCTCAACCTGCCCGGTTACGCCCAACTGCGCGACGCCCTGATGCCCCGCAGCGAGCGCATCGGCGTGCAGGATGCCGCACCCGATGCGTTGCCGCGCTTCGAGGCCGGCCAGCTGGAAAGCGGCAGCAGCGGCGCCTTGCTGGTTGGCCTGGAGCTGGACGATCAGCGCCCCTGGCCACCGACACTACCCAAGGCGGTGACCGATGCCGGCGTGCTCGACAGCCGCGAATCACGCAACAAGCTGCTCGAACAGCTCAGCCGCTTCCCCCCCGCCCGCCTGGCCATCGCCTGCGACCCACGCCGCTCGCCGGACCGTGGCAGCCTGGCGCTGCTCGCCGAACTGGCGCGCAATGCCGGCGCCACGCGCATCTGGCTGCTCCAGGCGCAACCCGGCCAGGCGCTGGACGCCGCACGGCTGGGCGACTGGCACGAAGCCCTCGACCGCCTCGGCCTGCCCCATGCCGACACCTCACCGCTGACCTGGCTGGAGCATGGCCATGACTGAGCCGCTGAAACTGGCCGTGGTCGGCCACACCAATGTCGGCAAGACCTCGCTGCTGCGCACCCTGACCCGCGATGTGGGCTTCGGCGAAGTCTCCCACCGCCCCAGCACCACCCGCCATGTCGAGGGTGCTCGGCTTTCGGTCGATGGCGAGCCGTTGCTGGAGCTGTACGACACCCCTGGCCTGGAAGACGCCATCGCCCTGCTCGACTACCTGGAGCGTCTGGAGCGCCCCGGTGAACGCCTGGACGGCCCGGCCCGCCTGGAGCGCTTCCTCCAGGGTAGCGAGGCGCGCCAACGCTTCGAACAGGAAGCCAAGGTGCTGCGCCAGTTGCTGGCAAGCAATGCCGGGTTATATGTGATCGACGCCCGCGAACCGGTGCTGGCCAAGTACCGCGACGAACTGGAAGTGCTGGCCGGCTGCGGCAAGCCCCTGTTGCCGGTGCTCAACTTCGTCGCCAGCAGCCAGCACCGCGAGCCGGAGTGGCGCGAGGCCCTGGCGCGCCTGGGCCTGCACGCGCTGGTGCGCTTCGACAGCGTGGCCCCACCCGAAGACGGTGAGCGCCGCCTGTACGAAAGCCTCGCCCTGCTGCTGGAAGATGCCCGCCCGGCCCTGCAACGGCTGATCGACGACCAGCAGGCCCAGCGCCTGGCCCGCCAGCACAGCGGCAAGCGCCTGGTCGCCGAGCTGTTGCTGGACTGCGCCGCCTGCCGGCGCAGCGTCGAAGCCGAGCCTGCCGCCGAGGCGCGCGCCATCGAGGCCCTGCGCCAAGATGTACGCCAACGCGAGCAGCGCTGCGTCGAGGCGCTGCTCAAGCTCTATGCCTTCCGCCGGGAGGACGCCCAGGCCGGTGACCTGCCGCTGCTGGATGGGCGCTGGGGCGATGACCTGTTCAACCCGGAAACGTTGAAGCTGCTGGGGGTGCGCCTGGGCAGTGGTGTAGCGGCCGGGGCGGCGGCTGGCGCCGGGGTGGACCTGCTGGTTGGCGGCCTGACGCTGGGTGCCGCGGCCTTGGCCGGCGCTATCGCCGGGGGTGCGCTGCAAACCGCGCGCAACTATGGCTCGCGCTTGATGGGCAAGCTCAAGGGGCAGCGTGAGTTGACGGTGGACGACACGGTGCTGCGCCTGCTGGCACTGCGTCAGCAGCAGTTGATGACGGCACTGGAAAATCGAGGGCATGCGGCGCAAGACAGCATTCGCCTGGCAGCGCCGGATGAGAAAGCTTGGCGGGAAGGCAAGCTGCCGGAGGCGCTGGGCAAGGCACGGGCGCATCCGCAGTGGTCGACGCTCAATCCCGGAGCGCGAGTGAACCAAACCGAACGACAGGAACAACTGGAGACGCTGGTAGCTGAGCTGTAGGAGCCAGCTTTGCTGGCGAATCCTGCGGGCAACTCCGAATACGCTGTTCGCCAGCAAGGCTGGCTCCTACAGGAGTGCGCGGGCCTTGATCTTGAGCATGTTCAGGTCCATCACCGGCACCCCTGTTTCCTTGGCCATCTCGTCCCACTCACGCATGCGCAGGCTGACGGTAAATAACGGATCCCCTTCAAACGCATCGGCCTCGGCGTCGCTCATCACCCCGCCCTGGTACGCCAACGTACGCCGGCTCGCTTCGCTCAACCGCTCGAAGTACCCCGGCTGACGCAAGGTCAGGTAGCGCTTGGCTTCGACGTGGTACTGCACCAGCCGCGCCACGCGCTCGCCAAAGCCACAGCGACGCAGGTACTCGGCGCCGATGCGTTCGTGGCTGACCACGCCATAGCCGCCCATGTCCTCGCCTTCGCAGAGGTGGCCGATGTCGTGGAAGAAGGCGGCGAGGACCACTTCATCGTCGTAGCCCTCGGCCATTGCCAGTTGCGCGGCCTGGGACATGTGCTCGAGCTGGGTGATGGCCTCGCCGATGTAGTCGGCGCTGCCGTGGCGCTCGTAGAGGGCGAAGGTGGTCTGGATGATCTGCTCGGTTGTAGCCACTGGCATGCTCCTGATGTGCACGGGATGTTCGCCTGTAGGAGCGGCTTCAGCCGCGATCACCCGCGAAGCGGGTGCCAGCCGCATCGCGGCTAACGCCGCTCCTACAATTGCCTCGCCGGTCTTACTGCTGCGCAACCTTCTCCGACTTGCCGTCATAGCGCTTGCGCCACTCGCTGAGGATCGCGTCGCGGTTCTTCGAGGCCCAGGCAAAGTCGTTCTTGATCAGGCGCTGCTCGTAGTCAGCCGGCAATTCGGTCTGCGGCTTGGCGATCCCCGGCGCAGCCAGCACGGCGAAGTTCTCCTTGTACAGCTCCATGGCCGCCGGGCTGGCGGAAAAATCGGCCAGGCGCTTGGCCGCATCGGCCTTCGGCGAACCCTTGATCACGGCGGTGGCCTCGATCTCCCAGCCTAGCCCCTCCTTCGGCAGCACGATGTCCAACGGCGCGCCCTGGCGCTTTAGCTGCACGGCCGGGTATTCGAACGAGATACCGATCGGGAACTCACCGGCCGCCGCCAGCTTGCAGGGTTTGGAACCGGAATGGACGTACTGCCCGATGTTCTGGTGCAGGGCATCCATGTAGGCCCAGCCCTGGGGCTCACCAAAGGTCTGCAGCCAGGCGCTGACGTCGAGGAAGCCGGTGCCGGACGACGCCGGGTTGGGCATGACGATCTTGCCCTTGTACTCGGGCTTGGTCAGGTCCTGCCAGCTCAGCGGCTTGCTCAGGCCCTGCTTTTCGGCCTCGACGGTGTTGAAGCAGAGGGTCGCGGCCCACACGTCCATGCCCACCCAGGCTGGCGGGTTGGCGGCGTCGCGGTAGTTGGCGGAAATCTTGCCCAAGTCCTTCGGCGCATAGGCTTCCAGCATGCCGTTCTGGTCGAGGATGGCCAGGCTGGAGGCCGCCAGGCCCCATACCGCATCGGCCTGGGGACGGTCTTTCTCGGCTAGCAGCTTGGCGGTGATGATGCCGGTGGAGTCGCGCACCCACTTGATCTCGATGTCGGGGTTGGCCTGTTCGAAGGCCTGCTTGTAGCGCTTGAGCTGCTCGGCCTCAAGAGCGGTGTAGACAGTCAGCTGGGTCGCGGCCGAGGCCTGCAGGCTGAAGACGGCGGAGACGGCAGCGGCCAGTGCGAGGGGCTTGAACATGATGCGGTTCCTATCTGTGTGGGCAGTCGGTCAATGGCCGGGAGCGCGCTGGCGCCAGGCCTGGGAGCGGCGCAGCAGGCCGCGTGAAGCACCGGCCAGCAGCAACGAGGCGGCGGCGCTGGTCAGCAGGATCAGGGTGGACATGGCAGCGGCGCCGCCGACATTGCCGGCATCGTCCATGTTCAGTACGGCGACGGCGGCGAGGATGGTGTCGGGGCTGTACAGGAAGATCGCCGCCGACACGGTGGTCATCGCCGAGACGAACAGGTAGCGGATGATGTCCAGCAGCGCCGGCAGGCAGATCGGCACGGTGACCCGCATGAAATGCTTGTACAGCGGCGCCTTGAGCGACAGCGCGGCGGCCTCGAACTCGCCGTCGAGCTGGCGCAGCGCGGTGGTGGCGGTCATCTGCGCGGTGGTCAGGTAGTGGGCGATAGTGCACACCACCAGCAGCGTCATGCTGCCGTAGAACACGTGCAGCGGGTTGCCGTTGAGGTTGAAGAAGAACACGTAGCCCAAGCCCAGCACCAGGCCGGGGACTGCCATGGGAATGAAGCTGAGCAGGCGCAGCAGCTGGTTGAGCAGGCGGTGGCCCTGGGTCTTCTCCATCAGGTAGGCGCCGCTGAAGATCACCACGCTGCCGATCAGCGCGGTACCGACGGCCATGCTCACGCTGTTGCGGTAGGCCAGCCAGCCGCCACCGGCGGTGTCGTCGAACAGGTAGTGCTTCAACGACAGCGACAAGTTGTACGGCCAGAAGGTAACCAGCGACGAGTACACCGCCATGCCAATCACCCCCAGCAGGGCCGCGCACACCAGCAGGACGATCATCAGGTAGCATCCGTCGCGCAGACGCGAAGGCTTGGGTTCGAACACCTGGGCGCGGCCGCTCATGGCCTCGCCCTGGCGGCGGCGCAGCCAGGCGTCGACGGCGAAGCTCAGCAGCGCCGGCACCAGCAGCACCATGCCGATCAGCGCGCCACGGCCAAACTGCTGCTGGCCGACCACCGCCTTGTAGGCTTCCAGCGCCAGTACCTGGTAATCGCCACCCACCACCACGGGCACGCCGAAGTCGGTGATGGTCAGGGTGAACACCAGGCAGAACGCAGCGAATACTGCCTGGCGCGTGGCCGGCCAGGTGATGCTGCAGAAAGCCCGGGCGGGGCCGGCGCCCATGCTCGACGCCGCGTCGAACAGCCGTGCGTCGGCCAGCGACAACGCCGAGAGCAGGATCATCAATGCATGGGGAAAGGTGTAGATGACCTCGCCGAGCACGATGCCCCAGAAGCCGTAGATATTGTCGCTGAGCAGCCCGCGCAGCAGGCCCTGGTTGCCGAACAGGTACACCAGCGCGATGGCCGGCAACATCGACGGCGCCAGCAGCGGCAGCAGCGAGATCCCCCGCCACAGGCCCTTGGCCGGGATCAGCGTGCGCTGCAAGGCGTAGGCGAACAGGTAGGCCAGCGGCACCACGATGGCGGCGACGGTGAACGCCACCGACAGGCTGTTGCCCAGCAACCAGTGGAAGTTGGCGCTGGCGAACAGCTCACGGGCAGCCTCCAGGCCACCGCCCTGCCCGGCATCGCCGCTCAGGCCACGCCAGAAGATCGCCAGCAACGGCATCAGTACTGCCAGCATCAACAGGATCAGCAGCAGGCTCTTGCCACCGACGACGAACACACGGTCACCCAGGGCGACACCCCGTTGCGGCGCGGCCTTGGTGTGGGCCAGCGGCAGGGTCATGGGCGCGGCCATCTCAGGCGAACACCTGAAGGCTCTGCGGCGGCAGGGCCACCCAGATGTCCTGTGAGCCCAGGCGCGGCATGGCTTCCGGCGCCAGCTCGGCGAGCAGCGCGTGGCCCGGCAACGCCTTGAACTCGAAACTCATGCGGCAGCGGTTACCAAGGAAGGTGATTTCGCGAACCTTGGCCGGGAACAGGTTTTCTTCATGCACCATCGGGTTGACGGTGATCGCCTCGGGGCGGCAGAACAGCCGGCCACTGCTGGCATTGCCGGCGTTTGGCGCCAGGCGCATGTTCATGCCACCGACCTGGGCGAGGCTGTCGCCGCGGCGCTGGAACGGCAACCAGTTGCCCTGGCCGACGAACTCGGCGACGAACGGCGTGGCCGGCTGGTCGTAGATTTCCTGAGGCGTGGCGTACTGCTCGACCTGGCCGTTGTTCATCACGGCGATGCGGTCGGCCATCAGCATGGCCTCGTCCTGGTTGTGGGTGACCATCAGCGTGGTGATGCCCAGCTGGCGTTGCAACTGGCGCAGCTCGGTGCACAGGTGCTCGCGGACCCGCGCATCGAGCGCCGACATCGGTTCATCCAGCAACAGCAGCGAAGGCGACGGCGCCAGGGCGCGGGCCAGGGCCACACGCTGTTGCTGGCCGCCGGAGAGTTGGCCGGGGTATTTCTTCTCGCTGCCCGAAAGGCCTACCAGTTCGAGCATCTCGCCGACCCGCTGGCGCGACGCCTCGCGGCTGGCGCCGGTCAGGCCGTAGGCAATGTTGGCTTCGACGGTGAGGTTGGGGAATAGCGCGTAGGACTGGAACAGGATGCCGTAGTCACGGGCCTGGGGTGGCAGTTCGGAGATGTCGCGCTCGCCGATGTACAGGGTGCCGTGGTCCTGGCGCTCGAGGCCGGCGATGCAGCGCAGCAGGGTGGTCTTGCCGCAGCCCGACGGGCCGAGCAGGCACACCAACTCGCCGGCGGCGATGTCCAGGGACACGTCGTTGAGCGCGGTGAAGGCACCGAAGCGCTTGTGGATGCCGCGCACTTTCATCTGCGCGCCCGGGGTGGCGTTGTTCATGGCAGGTCCTCATCGAAGCGATGGGACCATGCTAGGAAGGGTATGCGAAGGTTCTGTGGCGCTGAGGCAAAAGCGGGTGATAGTGGTATAGGCAGATTTTGTAGTGGCGCTCATGCCATTGAGCGCCGCCGTGCGGCGCATCGCGGATGAATCCGCTCCTACAGGCAGCCGAAAAATCGCGTCGTGCAAACCCGGCGGACAACCGTGGCCTATCCGGTGCAACGAACGTAGGAGCAGATTCATCCGCGATGGACGCTCGGTCTCACAGGCGCTGCGCCTCTCCCGCCTAACCCGTAATAGTCTTTTACCGATTCCCCAGGTTTTCCAGGCCATGGCTTTACCTATCCTACGCAGGTCATTTCGCCTGCGATGGACCCATGAAAGACTCGCTCCCCAGCCGCTACGCCTGCCTGGCCGCATGCCTCATCTTCACCGCCGCCAGCGCGCCCTTCCTGCCCGTGCACACCTGGCTCTGGCCATTCACCCTGGTCAGCGCCCTGCTCAGCCTGGTCGGCCTCAACGACCTGCGCCAAAGCCACCACGCGGTGCGGCGCAACTACCCGATCCTGGGCAATATCCGCTACCTGATCGAGACCATCCGCCCGGAAATCCGCCAGTACCTGATCGAAGGCGACGACGACAAGCTGCCGTTCTCTCGCGCCCAGCGCTCGCTGGTGTATGCCCGGGCCAAGAACGAAAGCGCCGAGAAGGCCTTCGGCACGCTCAACGATGCCTACAAGCCGGGTTTCGAATTCATCAGCCATTCGATGCTGCCGGTACCGATGGCCAACCCGGCCTCGTTCCGCATCCGTATCGGCGGGCCGCAGTGCACCCAGCCGTATTCGGCTTCGATCTTCAACATCTCGGCGATGAGCTTCGGCGCCCTCAGCGCCAACGCTATCGCCGCGCTGAACAAAGGTGCGCGCCTGGGCCGTTTCGCCCATGACACCGGCGAGGGCAGCATCAGCCCCTATCACCGCGAGCACGGCGGGGACCTGATCTGGGAAATCGGCAGCGGCTACTTCGGCTGCCGCACCGAGCATGGCCACTTCGACCCCGAACGCTTCGCCGTGCAGGCCCGCGACGGCCAGGTGAAGATGATCGAGATCAAGCTCAGCCAGGGCGCCAAGCCTGGCCATGGCGGCATCCTGCCAGGGCACAAGGTCAGTGCAGAAATCGCCGCCACGCGGGGCGTGCGTGAAGGCGAGGACTGCATCTCACCAGCCGCCCACAGCGCCTTCCGTACCCCCGTGGAACTGCTGCGCTTCGTCGCCCGGCTGCGCGAGCTGTCCGGCGGCAAGCCGGTGGGCTTCAAGTTCTGCCTGGGCCACCCGTGGGAATTCATGGGCATCGCCAAGGCCATGCTGGCCACCGGCATCACCCCGGACTTCATCGTCGTCGACGGCAAGGAAGGCGGCACCGGCGCAGCGCCCCGGGAGTTCTCCGACAACATGGGCGTGCCGCTGCGCGACGGGCTGATGTTCGTGCACAACACCCTGGTGGGTTTGAACCTGCGCGAACGCATCCGTATCGGCGCGGCAGGCAAGTTGGTCAGTGCCTTCGACATCGCCAGCGTGCTGGCCATCGGTGCCGACTGGGTCAACTCGGCACGCGGCTTCATGTTCGCCATCGGCTGCATCCAGTCGCAAAGCTGCCACACCAACAAGTGCCCGACCGGCGTGGCCACCCAAGACCCGCTACGCCAGCGGGCGCTAGTGGTGCCGGAGAAGGCCGAGCGGGTGGCCAGTTTCCACCGCAACACCCTGCACGCCCTGGCCGAGATGCTCGCCGCCGCCGGCCTTGCCCACCCGTCCGAACTCAAGCCCAAGCACCTGGCGCGGCGCATCAGCGCCAGCGAGATCAGCCTGTTCTCGCAGTTGCACACTTTCCTCAAACCGGGGGAACTGCTCAGCGGCGCGATCGACAGTGAGTTCTACGCACGGATGTGGCGAATGGCGCGCAGTGACAGCTTTGCGCCGGAGACGGGCGAGATCGAAGTGGCGCCGGCAGTGATTGCCAAGCCCCGGAAAGCAACAACCCCGGCATAGGCCGGGGCTGTTGGCGACGCGGGACCGGGATCAGAAGATGCTGATCGGGTACTCGACGAATACACGGACTTCGTTGCCATCGTCGGTGTAGTTGCCGTTCTGCTGGACAGCATTGTTGGTACGCAGGAACGAACCACGCAGCTTGACCGACAGGTCTTTGGCCGGACCTTCCTGAACAACGTAGCGGATCTGGCTGAAGATCTCGCGCTCTTTACCTTCACCGTAGCCTTCCGGCTTGCCAAGGGTACGGGTGTTGATGTTGTCACCCACGACGTAGGCCAGCTTGTAGGTCAGGCCCGGCACGCCGAAGGCACCGAAGTCCAGGCCATAGCCCAGCTGCCAGGAACGCTCGTCTTCGGCGTTGAAGTCGGACCAGTAGGAGTTGGCCAGGTAGATGGTCGAGCCACCGTCACTGAAACCACCATCATTCTGGTAGCCACCGTAGTTGTAACCGGTGTCACCCGTGCTGCGCTGGTACGCCAGGGTGAACGAGTGCGGACCGTAGGCGTAGGTGGCTGCCAGGCTCCAGATGGTGTTGGAATCACCGGTCAGACGGCCTTCGGCGAACTTCTTGTCGATGTCCGACTTGTAGCCGTTGAAGTCCAGGGTCAGAGACTGGTCGGCCGCGATCGGGTGGACGTAGTTCAGGCCCAGGTAATGCTTCTTCATCACGTCTTCGTTGTCTGCGGTGTACAGCGACGCGGTGAAGTTGTCGGTGAACTTATAGCTGCCACCGAAGACATTGATCGACTTCAGGCCGCCACTGTCATGGCCCTGGGCGCTCTTGCGCACTTCGCTGGTGAAGCGACCGGCATTCAGTTCCAGGCCCTTGATCTCCTTGGAAGTGATCAGGGTGCCGCTGAAGCTTTCCGGCAGCAGGCGCGAGTCGTCGTACTGGAGTACCGGCAAGGCTGGCATCTGGTCACCGTACTTGAGCACAGTGTTGGAGATGCGGAACTTGATCGCGCCACCGGCGCGGGCCAGGTCGTTCGCAGCGTCGCTACGCTCACGCTCGTTGAGGGTGTTCTCACGCTTGAAGAAGTCGATGCCACCACCGCCGTTGCGGCCTTTGCCGCCGTCCAGGCGCAAGGCGTACAGGCCGAAGGCGTCGACACCTACACCGACGGTGCCCTGGGTGAAGCCGGAGGAGAAGTTGGCGATGACGCCTTGGCCCCATTGGGACTGGTCGTTGACGTCGTGCTTCTTGTCACGGTTGATGAAGGCGTTGCGCAGAAGGACGTTGGCGTGGCTGTCCTCGATGAAGCCCTTGCTGTCGGCCTGGTCGTTGGCCTGTGCCTGGGTCGCGGCGATCATCGCCAGAGCGACCAGGCTGATCCTGGTTTTCAACATCTTATTTTCCTTATTTCGTATTCAAAAACGCGCTGCATTAGAACGCCCAGAACCAACGCCCCTTCGTAGGTTCGACGCTATGCGGATCCCGGCCGAAAGGCCTGCAGAGAGTCTGCAACGGCCCTTACAGCCCCATGGCCATGTCATGGCCAGCAGGCGTAGAGGCCGAATCCTAGCCTTGCCTGTTCATACATGTCAAAAAAACGTGAAATGCAGGTTGATATAACCAAAAACAAGGTCAGCGGCGGTGCATTTCCATGCATATCTGCCGTGTGTCAGCGCAAATTTGTCTCTTTTATGCAAACGCGGTGACAACCGCACAATTGTCATTTATCACCCATACGCGCATATGCAATACCAATATACACCCAAAGGGATAGTAACAATTTGATACATATGTAAAGACAAGCCTTTACAAATAGGCATGCAACAGCAAATAGCAAGCATTACCATTCGCGCCCAGTTTCTCACCTACCCCTACGGACGCCCGCGATGCTTGCTCCCTGCCGCCTTTCGCCCCTGACCCTGGGCCTGTCGCTGTTGTTCAGCGCAGGGCTGGTCAATGCCGCCACCACCACCCTGCCGGAAACCTCGATCACCGCCGACAACGAGCGCGAAGAGGACAACCCGCGGGTCCGGGACGTGACCACCGCGACCCGGACCTCGACACCGGCGCGCTACGTTCCTCAAGCCATCGATTCGGTGAAGGCCAGCAACGTGCTGGACTACGGCAGCAGCAACCTGGGCAAGGCGCTGGAGGGCATCCCCAACGTCAGCGCCGGCGGCGACACCCGCTTCGACAGCCTGCGCATCCGCGGCTTCGACGCCAGTAACGACTTCTACCTGGACGGCATCCGCGACGACAGCCAGTACACCCGCGACCTGCACAACATCGAGCGGGTCGAAGTGCTCAAGGGCCCGGCGGCGGTGCTGTACGGCCGTGGCAGCCAGGGCGGCATCGTCAACCGGGTGAGCAAAGCGCCGGAGCACGGCCGCCGCTCGACCCTCGAAGCCCAGGGCGGCAGCCAGGACCTGCGCAGCCTGTACGCCGACCTCAGCGCCGACCCGAGCGAGAACATCAGCCTGCGCCTGAACCTGGGCAACGAGGACAGCAACAGCTTCCGCAAAGGCATCGATGGCAACCGCCAGCTGTTCGCGCCGTCGATGAGCTGGCAGCTGACCCCCGACCTCAACTGGCTGGTGCAGTACGAATACAGCCGCTACAACCGCACCCCGGACCGTGGCATCCCCGGTGCCAACGGCCGCCCGGCGGACGTCAGCCGCAGCACCACCTACGGCGACACCCAGCGCGACTACATCGACGACAAGGCCCAGTCGCTGCGCTCGCGCCTGAACTACCAGCTCAGCGACAACTGGCAGCTGCGCCACACTCTGGGCCTGTTCAAGCTCGACAGCGACTTCGACAACACCTACCAGACCGGCTACGACCCGCGCACCAACCTGGTCAGCCGCCAGCGTTGGCAGCAGGACCTGAGCACCCGCAACCTGTTCAACAACCTCGAGGCCGAGGGCGATGTCAGCACCTGGGGCCTGGAGCACAAGGTGCTGGTGGGCCTGGAATTCGGCAACCAGCGACGCGACCCGCTACTGTATACCGCCAAGGCAGTCAGCGCCGGCGGCACGGCGGTGCCGTCCCTGGACCTGAACAATCCCAACCGCGCGCTGCAGCACAACGGCCCGATGGTGGTGTCGAGCAACAACCACACCGTGGTCGACAGCCGTGGCGTCTACCTGCAGGACCAGATCCGTCTCAACGACCAGTGGCAGATCCTCGCCGGCGTGCGCTTCGACCAGTTCGAGGTGGAAACCACCAACAAGCTGCGCAATATCGCCGAGAAGCAGAAGGACAACAGCTTCAGCCCACGCCTGGGCGTGGTCTACACGCCGTGGCGCGACCATTCGTTCTATGCCTCCTGGAGCAAAACCTACTCGCCGGTCGGCGGCGGCCTGATCGGCATCACCCCCGGCGCGGCGGGCAACACCAACGAAACCGAACCGGAGCTGACCCGGCAGAAGGAGATCGGGGTCAAGAGCGAGTGGTTCGACGAACGCCTGAGCACCACCCTGGCGGTCTACGAGCTCGAACTGTACAACCGCCGCACCCGCGACCCGCTCGACCCGAACATCACCCTGATGACCGGCCTGCAGCGTTCGCGCGGCATCGAGCTGACCGCCACCGGCAACGTCGTTGGCAACTGGTATGTGCGCGGCGGCATCGGCCTGCAGGACGCGACCATCGCCAAGGACAACAATGGCCAGGAAGGCAACCGCATCAACGACGTAGCCAAGCGCAACGCCAGCCTGTTCGTGACCTGGAAACCGGAGTTGGGCTGGTACGCCGAGACCGGCCTGACCCTGGTCGGTGACCGCTACGCCGACAACCAGAACACCGTGGTGCTGCCAGGCTACGGCCGCTGGGACGCGCTGGCCGGCTACCGCACCCATGACTGGGACGTACGCGCGGCGCTGAGCAACATTACCGACAAGACCTACTACAGCTCGGCGACCAGCGCCGCACAGATCCAGGTCGGCGACCCGCGCAGCCTGGTGGTGACCGGCAGCTACAGCTTCTGACCCCGAGCCTTGCGCCCCCCTGTAGAGGCGGCTTCAGCCGCGATTACCCGCAAAGCGGGTACCAGGCACAGCGTCGTCTGCATCGCGGCTAAAGCCGCTACACAAACCACGGTCAAAACGAAAACGCCACCGCAATGCGGTGGCGTTTTTTCATTGCAACGGGATCCTTCCCGGTCAGTGCCAGACCGCCATCAGAGCGTCGAGCTCCGCATCGCTGATCAGTCCCTGAGGGTATCGCCCGTCCAGCAGACGTCGTGGGTCGGTCTTCCTGACCCGGTTGCTTCCATGGTGTTTCAACCACTGCGCCAATAGCTTGAGCGATTCGTGATTCACGGCCGATGGGGGCAAAGCCGACTCACTTGCTGCATTCATTTCCACACGCACTCCTGGGCCCGTGAGCGACTAACTTACGTAAGGTTTGTTACAGAACGGCGTAGCCCTATCTGTCTGAAACACAATGGAAAAACAATACAAGAGGTGTGCCATCTGCGCGCCCCGACCGTCGCCGCCCACAAAAAAGCCCGTCATGCGACGGGCTCTTTCATTGACCTGGCAGTCAGCGCTTGGCCGGCGCCGGCTGTTGCTGGGTCAGGCAGTGGATGTTGCCGCCCCCGAGCAGCAGCTCACGGCCTGGAATCATCACCACTTCGTGGTCCGGGAAGACCTTGGCCAGGATCGCTCTGGCCTGCGCATCGGCCGGGTCGTCGAAGCTCGGGGCGATGATGCCGCCGTTGACGATCAGGAAGTTCACGTAGGAACCGGCCAGGCGCACCGAAGGGTCGCGCTCCTGGCTGCCGACCACGTGATCGACACCGTCGCACTCTGCCTGGGTGGCGTAAAGCGGCCCCGGAATCGGCATCTTGTGCACCACGAACTCGCGCCCTTTGGCGTCACGGGTGTTTTTCAGCACCTCGTAGGCGGCGTGGCAGCGTGCGTAGTTGGGGTCATTGGAATCATCGGTCCAGGCCAGTAACACTTCACCTGGGCTGACGTAACAGCAGAAGTTGTCGACGTGGCCGTCGGTCTCGTCGTTGTACAGACCGTCCGGCAGCCAGACGATGGTATCCACCGCCAGGTGCTCGCGCAGGATGTCCTCGATCTGCTCACGGTTCAGGTGCGGGTTGCGATTGCGGTTGAGCAGGCATTCTTCGGTGGTGATCAGGGTGCCTTCGCCGTCGACGTGGATCGAACCGCCCTCGAGCACGAAGCCTTCGGTGTGGTAGCGCTGCACGCGCTCCATCTCCATGACCTTGGCGGCCAGTTCCTCGTCACGGTTCCACGGCGCGTACAGGCCGCCGTCGAAGCCGCCCCAGGCGTTGAAGCCCCAGTCCACGCCCCGCACCTCGCCATGATCGTTAATGACGAAGGTCGGGCCGGTGTCGCGCACCCAGGCATCATCGTTGCTGATCTCGACCACACGGATATTGGGCAGGTCGAGCTGGCGGCGGGCGTTCTCGTACTGAGCGGCAGACACCGCCACGGTCACCGGCTCGAAGCGGGCGATGGCCTTGGCCAAGGTCACGTGCGCCGCCTGCGCCGGCTTGCCACCCAGGCGCCAGTTGTCCGGGCGCTCTGGCCAGACCATCCATACCTGGGTCTGCGGGGCCCATTCGGCGGGCATGTGGAAGCCGTCGGCGCGTGGGGTCGAGTTGAGGGTCTTCATGGGTAACCTCTGCGAAGGCCCGGTGCCAGGGGCGCCAGGTCGGTGATCAAAAAAGGTGCAGGCTCGCCAGTATAGGCAGCATGGCAATGCGTCGATATTACAACCGATAAATATCGACTTTAAATAGAAAAATACAAATTATTTAGGCATAAAAAAGCCAGGCAAACCGATAACAATCGACTTGCCCGGCTCGCAAGCAGCGCCTCAGAGCCCTTCGGCGAGGATTCGCTCCACACTGTCGACAAAGTAGTCCACGCTCGCCCGCGTGGTGCACATCGGCGGCTTGATCTTGAGAATGTTCAGGTAGTCGCCGGTCGGCTGCATGAAGATCCCCAGCTCGCGCAGGCGGTCGCACAGGATCATGGTCTCTTCGGTGGCCGGTTCCAGGGTCTGGCGATCGCGCACCAGCTCCAGCCCCAGGTAGAAGCCCGAGCCATGGGCGGCGCCGGCAAGCGGATACTTGTCGACCAAGGCCTCCAGGCGCGCCTTGAAATGGCGCCCCACGTCACGGGCGTTGTCCCACAGCCCTTCGTCACGCATCACATCCAGCACCGCCATGCCGATACGGCAACTGACCGGGCTGCCCCCCGCAGACGAGAAAAAGTAGCCCTCGGCCTCCAGCGCCTCGGCGATCTCCCGACGGGTAATCACCGCCCCCAGCGGCTGGCCGTTGCCCATGCCCTTGGCCATGGTGATGATGTCCGGCACCACGCCCTGCTCCTCGAAGCCCCAGAAGTACTCGCCCAGGCGCCCATAGCCAACCTGAACCTCGTCGGCGATGCACACCCCGCCGCGCTGACGCACCTTGGCGTAGGCCTCGCGCAGGTAGCCCGCCGGCAGCGAAATGCCCCCGGCGTTGCCATACACTGGCTCGCAGATCATGCCCGCCAGCTGGCGACCACGGGCATCCAGGTCGGCCAGCTTCGCATCGACATCGCGCAGGTAGTCGGCGGCGCTGTCGGCCCCGCGGAAGCGACCACGGAAGGTATTCGGCGCTTCCACCGGGTGTACCCAGTCCGGCCGGGTTTCCAGGGCCTGGGGGTTGTCGGCGATAGAGGTGGAGATGGCGTCGGTGGCCACCGACCAGCCGTGATAGGCCTCCAGCACACTGAGCAGGTCGCGCCCGCCGCTGTAGGCCCAGGCCAGGCGGATCGCCAGGTCGTTGGCCTCGGTGCCGCTGTTGACCAGGAACACCCGGTCGAAGCCTTCCGGCGCTACTTCCAGCAAGCGCTCGGAAAACTCGGCGATGGCGGCGTAGTGGAAGCGCGAGTTGGTATTGACCAGCGACCACTGGCGCGCCGACTCGGCGACCATGCGCGGATGACCATGGCCCAGCACGGCGACGTTGTTGAGCATGTCCAGGTACGAGCGGCCCTGCATGTCGATCAGGTAGTTGCGCCAGCCACGCTCGATATGCGGCGGCTGGGCGTAGTAGTGCTTCTGCGAACGAGCGAAGCTGGCGTCACGCCGGGCCAGCAGCGCCAGCGGGTCGGCCAGTGGCTCGGCGTCGCAGTCGAAGCCCAGCAGCGCGCGTGGCGAGGGGCACAGGGCCAGCCAGGCCTCGGCGTGGGAGGGTTTGGCAAAGAACGGCGGCTGCGCCTCCCCCTCCAGGCACAACTGCACACTGAGGAAACCGCAGGTGGCACCTAGCACCTGGCCCTTCTCCAGCACCTGGCCATCCGCCGGCGCCTCCTCCAGGCCGTTGAGCCACAGTTGCCACTGCGCGGTTCGCAAGCAGCCGCGGTTATCGCCGCCGCGCTGCCAGACGCCCGCCTCGGGGGCCTGCAGCACGGTGCCGGGGAACAGGTTGAGTTCCACCCCCAATGCACAAGTGGCAGGCTCATCGGGTCGATCAATATGGGTCTGCGAGAGTCGGTACTGACCGTGCAGGCTGCTGGAAGGCGCCGGCTGCGCGACCAGCAGGCGCTGGTCGAACCCCGGCTGCTCCCAGTTGCCGAACTCGCAGTGCGGGCTGAGGACCCCGAGATCGACACGGCCGATCACCTGCCCCACCAATGCGGGCAACAGCGCCAGGCTGCCACTGAAATCAGGTGCCTCGGGCACCCTGCCCGCTGCTTGCAGGATCGCAGCCTCCATCAGCGCCACCGGTACAGAGCAAGCGGTATCGAAGATTTCCCACTCATGGCCGATGTTGTCGAGCACGTACTGGTTGCCGGGGTCGACGGCTAGTTGCTGCTCGCTGCTGAGCACCAGCACCGCTGCGCGATTGAGCACCAGGGGCCACAGTGCACGCAGCTCGGCCTCCTCAAGCGGGTTCAGCGCCTGGTAGGCGGAAATCGCCGGAAGGATCCGCAACGGGTCGCCTTCGGCGTGGTGCAGCAGGGCCGCGCAGGTGACCGACAGGTCGGCGATGCGCCAGGTGCGGCAGAGGTCGCCGAAATCGATGACCCCCTGCAATTGCCATTGCCGCGCGTCGTCGCGACGCCAGACCGTGTTGTCATCGGTGATGTCCAGGTGCACGGCCTGAACAGGCAACAGGTCGACCAGCGGCTGTAGGCGCTCGGCAGCCTGACGGGTGACCCGCTCGACTTGCTGGCGCCGCGCACCTGCTTCAAGGGTCGGCAACAGGTGTTCGATCAGGGCCTGGGCATGCTGAGGGTCCCACTGCAAGGTGCGCTCCAGGCCCGGATGGTCGAAACCGGCCAGGGCCTGGTCAACCTGGGCACAGAGCCTGCCCAGTTCGGCCACCAGCCGTGCCGGCAGGTGCGTGAGGCGAGTCAACGGTTCACCTTCGATGTAGTCGAGCATCCGGGCGCGCAAGGGTTGGCCCTCGATCTCCAGCGCCAGCAGCGTTTCGCCGGAAACCGCCGGACGCACAGCCGGCACGGCGATGCCCTGTCGATGCAGGAAAGCCAGCGCCGCGTGCTGCGCCTGCAACTCCGACTCGGCATAGCTACCATGGCAGGCCTTGAACACGAAGCGGCCCTGATCACTGTCCAGCCAGAAGTTCACGTCCTGCTGGCTACCGAGGGGCACCAACGCGCCATGCAGGCCGTAATAGGCCTGCACAGCCTGCTGGGCCTGCGCTTCGGAAACCACGGGACGGGACTGGCTGGAGCGGTGGAGCAGGGTGTGCAACGGCATGGTGTGAACCTCGGCCTCTTTTTTGCTTATATCGCCATTACCGCTGCCCGGAAGCAAGAGGGACGATCCGGCCCGCCAGGCGACCAGACACCGGTATCGCCCAGCAAAACCACGGCGCAGAGCGCTCCGCATCGCCCCCAGGCCAACAGGAACCAACCCGACATGCCCGACGATCAGCTGGCTATTCCCCGGCGCCTTGACGCCGATTCCAGGCCAAAGCTGCCGCTCGCGTCAGAACTACGTCGCGCCAGCATGGGAGTGCGCCCATGAAGCGGGTCGCCATCCTGCAGTCGAACTACATCCCCTGGAAGGGCTATTTCGACCTGATCGCCGCCGTGGACGAGTTCATCCTCTACGACGACATGCAGTACACCAAGAACGACTGGCGCAACCGCAACCAGATCAAGACGCCCAAGGGTGTCGAGTGGCTGACGGTGCCCGCCGGCCAGGACATCGACCGGCGTATCCGCGATGTCGAGCTGCGCGACAGCCGCTGGCAGGTCAAGCACTGGAAGTCCCTGGAAGCCAACTACGCCAAGGCCCCCTGCTTCGCCGAAATCGCCCGCTGGCTCAAGCCCCTGTACCTGGAGCAGGCGCATGGCAACCTCAGCGCGCTCAACCATGCCTTGCTGCAAGCGGTCTGCGACTATCTTGGCATCACCACCCGCATCAGCCGCTCCTGGGACTACCAGCTCGGCGAAGGCAAGACCGAGCGCCTGGTCGACCTGTGCCGGCAGGCCGGCGCCAGCGAATACCTGTCGGGCCCTGCCGCGCGTGACTACCTCGATGAACGCCAGTTCGACGCCGAAGGCATCGCCGTCACCTGGTTCGACTACCGCGGCTACCCCGAGTATCCACAGCTGTGGGGCGCATTCGCCCATGGTGTGAGCATCCTCGACCTGCTGTTCAACTGCGGCCGTGAAGCCCCGCGCTTCATGAAGCACGTGCTCCCGTCCGCCTCTGCATCCACCGCGCCAGAGCGCGCCGAAACCGACCTGCGAGCCCACCATGACCAACACGCTTGATAGCTACATCGGCGCCTACAGCGATCGCTTCGGCTACGCCTTCGACAACGACATCATCCTTAACTGGTACCCCCAGCGGATCATGCAGCTGTGCCAGCCGCAGGACTCGATCCTCGAACTGGGCGTCGGCCATGGCTTCTCCACCAATCGCTTCTCGCAGTTCTTCGCCTCGCATACCGTCATCGACGGCTCGGCCTCGGTCATCGCGCAGTTTCGCGAGCAGTTCCCCGAAAGCCCCGTGGACATCGTCGAGGGCTATTTCGAAAACTTCGACAGCCCGCGCACCTTCGACCTGATCGTCATGGGCTTCGTCCTCGAGCACGTGGACGACCCGCAGACCGTGCTGCAGCGCTTCCGCCGCTTCCTCGCGCCCGGTGGGCGCCTGTTCGTGCTGGTGCCCAACGGCGAGTCGCTGCACCGCCGCTTCGGCCACGCCGCCGGCCTGCTAGGGAACATGATGAACCTCGGCCAGGGCGACCTGGAGCTGGGCCACCAGCGTGTGTATTCGCTGGACAGCCTGACCCGCGAGCTGACCGACGCCGGCTACCAGGTCACCCGCAAGGAGGGCGTGTTCCTCAAGCCATTCATGACCTCGCAACTGCTCAAGCTCGAACTCAGCGAGCAGATCACCGGCGCCATGTGCACCGTCGGCATCGACTACCCCGAGCTCAGCTGCGCGCTAATGCTCGAAGCGACGGCCAACTGATGCGCAGCCTGGTGATCGGCAGCACCTCGACCCTTGGCCGAGCCCTGGGCCAGGCCTTGGCGCAGCTGGGCGAGGTGCGCTTCGCCGGGCGCCGCGAGGCGGACATTGCGTTCGACCTGAGCGATTGGCAAACGCCTGTGCAAGTCGACGAACGCTTCGACCTGGTCGTGCTGGCCGCCGCCGATTTCGGTGGCCCGAGCGCGGACGACCTGGTGCGCGCTGAACGGGTCAACAGCGTCGGCACCCTCGCCGCCTGCCGCCTGGCCCAGCACTGTGGCGCACGCCAGGTGATCCTGCTGTCGTCGTTGTCGGTGCTGTACCAACCCGGCGACCGCTACTACGGCGCCTACAGCCTGTCCAAACGCCACGCCGAGGAAGTCGCGGCGCTGTTCTGTGCCCAGCAAGGCCTGGAACTGACCGTGCTGCGCTTGTCGCAGGTGTATGACAGCCAGGCCCGTTGCCGACGCCACCAACCGCTGCTGTACGCCATTGCCGACAACGCCCGCGCGGGCCGGCCCCAGCCGTTCCACGGCACGCTCGACGCCCGGCGCAACTACCTGCACCTCGACGACCTGGGTGAAATCTGCACCCGCATCGCCGCCCAGCGCGTCACCGGCACCTTCACCTGCGCCCACCCCGAGGACCTTCGCCTGTCGCAGATCGCCCGGACGGCGTTCGAGGTGTTCGCCACGCCAGAGCGAATCAGCTTCGACGCCAGCAAGCCGGACCTGCCGGACCTGCCCATGGCCAGTGGCTGCGAGGCCCTCTACCAACGTATCGGCTACTGGCCGGCCATCGACCTGCACACGGGCCTGACCCGGCTCAAGCAGCACCAGGAGAACCACCAATGAGCACCATTCTGGTCACCGGCGTCGGCGCGATCATGGGCTACGGGCTGCTCAAGTCGCTGCGCGCCGTCGCCCCCGGCGCGACATTGGTGGGCACCGACATCTACGCCGACGCGGTCGGCCAGGCCTGGAGCGATCACTTCCTGCAAGCCCCACTGACCGCCGCACCGGAATATGCAACCTGGCTGCTGGATGTGATCGAACGTTTTCAGGTCGACCTGCTGATTCCCGGCATCGAACAGGATGTGCACTGGCTCGACGCACACCGCGACCTGCTCGCTGGCAGCCGCTGCCGCGTCGTGCTCAACGACACTCGTCTGATCGCGCTGACCCGCGACAAGTACGCCATGGACCAGGCCTTGCTGGCCGTCAAGGACGACAGTCGCATCCCCAGCCACCTGGCCGGTGACTTTGCCTCGCTGAGCGCCGAGCTCGGCCTGCCGTTCCTGCTCAAGCCTCGCCGCAGCTACGCCTCCAAAGGCCTGGTCTGGGTGCGCGAGGAAGCTGATTTCACCCCCTGGGCGCCACTGCTGGGCGAGGTGCTGATGGCCCAGCCGATCATCGGCAGCGCCAACCAGGAATACACCGTAGCGGTGTTCGGCGATGGCCGTGGCGCGGCCTGTGCCTCGATCACTTTCCAGCGCAGCCTGGCCTCGGACGGTTCCACCGCCAAGGCCTGGGTGCGCCACGAGCCGACCCTGGACGCCGTGGTCGCCCGTCTGTGCCGCCACTTCAAGCCGGTCGGCCCGACCAACCTGCAGTTCCGGCGCGCGGCGGACGGTACCTGGAAGCTGTTGGAGATCAACCCACGTATTTCCTCCACCAGTTCCATCCGCACTGCGTTCGGCTACAACGAGGCGGCCATGTGCCTGGCCTGGTACCTGAAGGGCGAGACGCCAACGCAGCCGGCTATCCGCCCGGGCTTCGCCGTGCGCTACATCGAGGACTACGTGGTTCATGATCGGGATCATTTCTGATATCCACGGCAACTATGCCGCGCTGTCCGCCGTGCTCGCCGAGCTCGACCGGCTGGGCGTGGACGAGATCGTCTGCCTGGGTGACACCGCCGGCTACTACAGCGAGATCAACGCCTGCTGCGACGCCCTGCGCGCGCGTGGCATCTTCTCGCTGCTGGGCAACCACGATGCCTACATCGCCCGCCGCGAGCCCTGCCCCCGCTCGAACAGCGCCAACGCCTGCCTCGACTACCAGCACAAGGTGATCAGCGCGGCGAACCGCGCCTGGCTCGAAAGCCTGCCCGAGCGCGCCAACCTGCATGGCCTGGCGTTGATCCACGGCGGCTGGAACGACCCGCTCGATGAATACCTGGAGCCCTCCGACGCTTATTTCGCCGAACGCCCGGGGCGCTTCTTCGCCTCTGGCCACAGCCATGTGCAGTACCTCTGGCACGGCAACGGCAAGACCTGGTGCAACCCCGGCTCCGTGGGCCAACCGCGCGACGGCGACCCGCGCGCGGCGTTCGCCACCTGGGACGGCCAGGCCTTCACCCTGCATCGCATCGCCTACGACATTGCAGCCGCCCAGCGCGCCATGGCCCAGGCCGGCTTCACCGACTACTTCTACGACAACCTTGCCAAGGGCACCCAGATCGGCGGCCGCATCAGTGCGATCCGCAGCGACCAGGCGCCCCTCGCTCCCGCAGGTAACCGCCCATGAGCCACGACCAGATCCCCTTCAATCGCCCGCACATGACCGGCAAGGAGTTCCACTACATCGCCGAGGCCAACTTCGGCCACATGCTCGCCGGTGACGGCCCCTTCACCAAGCGCTGCCATGCCTGGCTGGAAGAGCGCACCGGTTGCGGCAAGGCCCTGCTGACCCACTCCTGCACCGCCGCGCTGGAGATGTCCGCGCTGCTGCTCGACCTGCAGCCGGGCGATGAAGTGATCATGCCGTCCTACACCTTCGTCTCCACCGCCAACGCCTTTGTCCTGCGCGGCGCGATACCGGTGTTCGTCGATATCCGCGAGGACACCCTCAACCTCGACGAAACACTCATCGAGGCGGCGATCACCCCGCGCACCAAGGCCATCGCGGTGGTCCACTACGCCGGCGTTGCTTGCGAGATGGACACCATCATGGCCATCGCCCGCAAACATGGCCTGCGGGTCGTCGAAGACGCCGCCCAAGGCGTGATGTCGAGCTACAAGGGCCGTGCCCTGGGCAGCATCGGCGACCTGGGGGCGTTCAGCTTCCATGAAACCAAGAATGTGATCTCCGGCGAAGGTGGCGCGTTGCTGGTCAACGACCCGGAGCTGGTGCTGCGCGCCGAGATCATCCGTGAGAAAGGTACCGACCGCAGCCGCTTCTTCCGAGGCCAGGTGGACAAGTACACCTGGCAGGAAGTGGGCTCGTCGTTCCTGCCGGGCGAACTGATCGCCGCCTTCCTCTGGGCCCAGTTGCAGGAAGCCCGTACCATCACCGACCAGCGCCTGGCCAGCTGGGACCACTATCACGACACCCTGGCCGAGCTCGAGGCCCAAGGCCTGCTGCGACGCCCGATCGTGCCCGCCGACTGCCAGCACAACGCGCACATGTACCATGTGCTGCTGGCGCCAGGCGTGGACCGCCAGGCGGTGATCAAGGCCCTGCGCGCCGAAGAGATCTACGCCGTGTTCCACTACGTGCCGCTACACTCGTCGCCAGCAGGCGAGCGCTACGGCCGTGTGCATGGTTCGATGCAGCAGACCGACAGCCTGTCCGAGCGCCTGGTGCGCCTGCCCTTGTGGTGCGGGCTCAAGCCTGCCCAGCAGGACCGCGTGGTCGACACCCTTGGCCGGGCGCTGACGCGCCGTTGAGCCTGGCCGACGGCAGCACCACGCCACACCTCTTAAATCGACTAGCTGCAGGGACACAACACATGCGCATTCTCGTCACTGGCGGCGCCGGCTTCATCGGGTCGGCACTGGTCCGCCACCTGATCGACAACACCGAGCACGAAGTCCTCAACCTCGACAAGCTGACCTACGCGGGCAACCTGGAGTCGCTGCAAGGCATCGCCAGCAACAGCCGCTATGAGTTCGTCCAGGCCGACATCGCCGACCAGCCCACGGTCAGCGCCCTGCTCGAACGCTTCCAGCCACAGGCCATCATGCACCTGGCCGCCGAGTCCCACGTCGACCGCTCCATCGACGGCCCGGCCGCGTTCATCCACACCAACATCGTCGGCACCTATGCCCTGCTGGAGGCCACCCGTGCCTGGTGGAACGGCCTGCCCACCGACGCTCGCGCGGCGTTCCGCTTCCACCACATCTCCACCGACGAGGTCTACGGCGACCTGCACGGCGTCGACGACCTGTTCACCGAGACCACCCCCTACGCACCGAGCTCACCCTACTCGGCCAGCAAGGCGGCCTCGGACCATCTGGTCCGCGCCTGGCATCGCACCTACGGCCTGCCGGTGCTGATCACCAACTGCTCGAACAACTACGGCCCGTATCACTTCCCCGAGAAGCTGATCCCGCTGATGATCCTCAACGCCCTGGCCGGCAAACCGCTGCCTGTCTACGGCAACGGCCAGCAGGTACGCGACTGGCTGTACGTCGAGGACCACGCCCGCGCCCTGCTGACAGTGGTGACCACCGGCAAGGTCGGCGAAACCTACAACATCGGCGGCCACAACGAGCAGAAGAACCTCGACGTGGTGCACACCCTCTGCGACTTGCTCGAAGAGCTCGCCCCCGACCGCCGCCCGGCCGGCGTGGCCCGCTACGTCGACCTGATCACCTTCGTCCAGGACCGCCCCGGCCACGACCAGCGCTACGCCATCGATGCCAGCAAGATCGAACACGAGCTAGGCTGGAAACCGGATGAAACTTTCTTCACAGGGCTGCGCAAGACCGTCCAGTGGTACCTCGCTAACCTAGACTGGTGCAAACATGTTCAGGATGGCAGCTACCAGGGCGAGCGTCTGGGCAACTCCGACTTCAAGGACCTGATCGCATGACTAAAGGTATTGTCCTGGCCGGTGGATCCGGCACCCGCCTGCACCCGATCACCCTCGGTGTATCGAAGCAACTGCTGCCGATCTACGACAAACCGATGATCTACTACCCGATCTCGGTGCTGATGCTGGCCGGGATCCGCGACATCCTGCTGATCTCGACGCCCCGTGACCTGCCGCAGTACCGCCAGCTGTTCGGCGACGGCAGCCAGTTCGGCATCAATATCAGCTACGCCGAGCAGCCCTCACCTGATGGCCTGGCTCAGGCGTTCCTGATCGGCGAGCAGTTCATCGGCGACGATTCGGTGTGCCTGATCCTCGGCGACAACATCTTCCATGGCCAAGGTTTCGGCGAACAACTGCAGCGAGCGGTCAAGCACCCCTCGGGCGCCACCGTGTTCGGCTACTGGGTCAAGGACCCGGAGCGTTTCGGCGTGGTCGAGTACGACGCGCAGGGCCGCGCGTTGTCGATCGAGGAGAAGCCCGCGCAGCCGAAATCCAGCTACGCCGTGACCGGCCTGTATTTCTACGACAACGATGTGGTGAAGATCGCCAAGGATATTCGTCCCTCCGCCCGTGGCGAGCTGGAGATCACCGACGTCAACAATGCCTACCTCAAGCGTGGCGACCTGCGTGTCGAGCGCTTCGGCCGCGGCTTCGCCTGGCTCGACACCGGGACCCACGAAAGCCTGCTGGAAGCGGCGCAGTACGTGCAGACCATCGAGAATCGCCAAGGCCTGAAAGTGGCCTGCCTTGAGGAGATCGCCTTCCAGAAAGGATGGATCGGCCGCGACAGCCTTCTGGCCAAGGCCGCGGAGTTGAAAAAGACAGGATATGGCCAGTACTTGCAAAAGTTGGCTGAAGAGACCCCATGAATATCGTCAAGACCGCCATACCCGAAGTCCTGATCATCGAGCCGAAAGTGTTCGGTGATGACCGCGGCTTCTTCTTCGAAAGCTTCAACGCCCGCGAGTTCGCTGAAAAAGCCGGCTTCGAGGCAGCCTTCGTGCAGGACAACCACTCCCGCTCGCAACGCGGCGTGCTGCGAGGCCTGCACTACCAGATCGACAACCCGCAGGGGAAACTGGTGCGGGTTGTCCAGGGCGAAGTGCTCGACGTGGCCGTGGACATCCGGCGCAGCTCGAAGACCTTCGGCAAGTGGGTCGCCACGCGCCTCAGCGCCAAGGATCATACGCAGTTCTGGATCCCGCCGGGGTTTGCCCATGGTTTCCTGGTGCTGAGTGAAACGGCCGACTTCCTCTACAAGACGACCGACTACTACAACCCCAAGGCCGAGCGCTGCATCCGCTGGGACGACCCTGAGCTTGCCATCGAATGGGGGCTCGAGGCCGCGCCGATCCTGTCGACCAAGGACCAGGCCGGCGCATTGTTGCGCGATGCCGAGCTGTTCCCATGAAGATGCTCGTCTGTGGCCAAAATGGCCAGGTCGCCCAAGCCCTGCAAGGCGCGCTGGACGGCCTGGGCGAGGTGCTGGCGCTTGGCCGCGACCGGCTCGACCTCGCCCGGCCGGAAGCCTTGCGCGAACCGCTGCGCCAGCTGAAACCCGACCTGATCATCAACGCCGCCGCCCACACGGCGGTCGACCAGGCCGAAAGCGAACCGGAGCTGGCCTTCGCCATCAACGCCCAAGCCCCGCGCGTGCTCGCTGAAGAAGCCGCGCGTCTTGGCGTGCCGCTGATCCACTATTCCACCGACTATGTGTTTGACGGCGGCAAGGCCACGCCTTACACCGAAGATGACGCGACCAACCCCCTGGGTGTCTATGGCAGCAGCAAGCTGGCAGGGGAGCAGGTGATCGCCGCGGTCGGCGGACAGCACCTGATCCTGCGCACCAGCTGGGTGTATTCGCGGCATGGGCGCAACTTCCTGCTGACCATGCAGAAGCTGTTGCAGGAGCGGCCACAGCTGAAGGTGGTGGACGACCAGATCGGCGCGCCCACCTGGGCCGCCACCATCGCCGCCAGCACCCGCGCGCTGGTCGAGCGTTGGCAGCAAGACCAGGCCGGTGCCTGGGGCACCTACCACCTGACCGCCCAAGGCGAGACCTCCTGGTTCGGCTTCGCCCAGGCGATCGGCGAGCAGCTCAAGGCACGGGGCCTGCCCTGCGCCGAGCTGCTGCCGATCCCGTCCAGCGAGTACCCGACGCCGGCCCGGCGCCCGCTCAATTCACGCCTGGACTGCTCGCGCCTCGCCCGGGAATGGCAGGTCAGCCAACCACATTGGCATGAAGCGCTGATCGACTGCCTGAAGTAGCGCATAATTGCGCCAGACTTTTCTGGCGCAATGATCGCGATGATTCCAAGACCCACGCCTCCACGCCGCCCCCGCTGGCGCAGCCTGGCGCTGCTGGCCCTGTGCCTGGCGCCACTGCTGTGGCCGCTGCACCACCTCGCCGAACGCTACTACCAGGACGAACTGGCCTCGCAGAACCGCCAGACCCTCGACCTTTACGTGGCCAACCTGCTCGGCACCCTGCACCGCTACGAGACCCTGCCACAGATCCTCGGCGACCTGCCGGCCCTGCGTGGTGTGCTGGCCGACCCGTTCAAGCTCGAGGCGGTGACCAACGCCAACCGCCTGCTCAAGGACATCACCCACCAGACCGGTGCCGAAGTGATGTACCTGATGGACGTCAGCGGCAACACCCTGGCCGCCTCCAACTGGGACAAGCCAGACAGCTTCCTCGGCCGCAACTTCTCCTTCCGCCCCTACTTCATCGAGGCAATGGAAGGCCACCTGGGGCGCTTCTTCGGCCAGGGCACCACCTCGGCCAAGCGCGGCTACTTTTTCGCCGCGGCGGTGCGCGACCGCGAGCGGGTGATTGGCGTGCTGGTGGTCAAGGTCGACCTCGACCATACCGAAACCCTCTGGGGCCGCACCCCCGAGCAGTTGCTGCTGACCGACCAGAACGGCGTGGTGGTGCTCACCTCGCGCCCGGACTGGCGCTTCCGCGCCACCCGCGAGCTGACCGAAACCGAGCGCCAGGCGATCATCGCCATCCAGCCCTACCCGACCCAGGCCCCGCAGCCATTGACCCTCGACCAGGCTGCCTGGCTGATCCAGACCCGCGACATCAAGGAAACCGGCTGGCAGGTCAGCATCCTCGCGCCGCGTACGCTGGTCGACCGCTCGGTGCAGACCGTCATGGCCATCGGCGGCGCCGCGCTGCTGGTGGCCATGCTCCTGGCCGGCCTGGTGATGCAACGCCGCCGTCACTACATCGACCGCATCGACTTCGAGGCCCGTGCCCGCCAGGAGCTGGAAAAGCGCGTGATAGAACGCACCGCCGACCTCGAAGGCCTCAACACCCGGCTGAAAAGCGCGGTGCTGGAGCGCGAGAACACCCAGCAGGAGCTGGTGCGCGCCCAGGACGAGCTGGTTCAGGCCGGCAAACTGTCGGTGCTAGGCACCATGTCGGCGAGCATCAGCCACGAACTCAACCAGCCGTTGGCGGCGATCCGCAGCTACGCCGAGAACGCCGAGATCCTGCTCGACCACCAGCGCACCGAGGACGTGCGCGGCAACCTCAAGCTGATCGGTGAACTGACCGGGCGCATGGCCTCGATCATCGCCCACCTGCGCGCCTTTGCCCGCCGCGACCGCCACGCCCCGGAAAGCGTGGCCCTGCAACCGGCGCTGGACGACGCCCTGGCGCTGCTGGCCAAGCGCCGCCGGGCCATGGCCGTGGAGCTGGTGCGTGACCTGCCAGAAGCCACCCTGTGGGTGCAGGCGGGCGAAACACGCCTGCGCCAGGTACTGGGCAACCTGCTGGCCAACGCCCTCGACGCCCTGACCGAGAAAGCCAACCCACGCAAGCTCTGGCTGAGTGCCGAACGGCAGGACGACTGCGTCTACCTGTACATCCGCGACAACGGCCCCGGTTTCAGCCGCCAGGCGCTGGAGCACGCCAAGGAGCCGTTCTTCACCACCAAGACCCGCACCCAGGGCCTGGGCCTGGGCCTGGCCATCTGCGAAAGCCTGATGCGCGCCCTGGGCGGCGAACTGCTGCTGGCCAACCACCCGGAAGGCGGCGCCCTGCTGACCCTGCAACTGCGCATGGCCCAGCCCGGCGCCAACCTGCAATCTTCGGAGGACACCTCGGCATGACCACCGAGACACTGATCGACAGCCGTGCCCAGGTGATCCTGGTCGATGACGACCCACACCTGCGCCAGGCCCTGAGCCAGACCCTCGACCTGGCCGGGCTCAAGGTCGTGCCATTGGCCGATGCCCAGGGCCTGGCCGCGCGCATCGAGGCCGACTGGCCGGGCGTGGTGGTCAGCGATATCCGCATGCCTGGCATCGATGGCCTGCAATTGCTGGAACAACTGCACGCTCGCGACAGCGAGCTGCCGGTGCTGCTGATCACCGGCCACGGCGACGTGCCCCTGGCCGTGCAGGCCATGCGCGCCGGCGCCTATGACTTTCTCGAGAAACCCTTCGCCACCGACGCCCTGCTCGACAGCGTGCGCCGCGCCCTGGCCCTGCGCCGCCTGGTGCTGGACAACCGCAGCCTGCGCCTGGCCCTGAGCGACCGCCAGCAACTGGCCACGCGCCTGGTGGGCCAGTCGCCGGGCATGCAACGCCTGCGCGAGCAGATCGGCGCCCTCGCCGGGACCCGGGCCGATGTACTGATCCTCGGCGAGACCGGCGCCGGTAAAGAGGTGGTAGCTCGCGCTTTGCATGATCTTTCGAGCCGTCGTGACGGGCCGTTCGTGGCGATCAACGCTGGCGCCCTGGCTGAGTCGGTGGTCGAGAGCGAGTTGTTCGGCCATGAGCCCGGTGCCTTCACCGGTGCGCAGAAACGCCGCATCGGCAAGTTCGAATTTGCCAACGGCGGCACCCTGTTCCTCGATGAGATCGAGAGCATGAGCCTGGACGTGCAGGTCAAGCTGCTACGCCTGCTGCAGGAGCGCGTGGTCGAACGCCTGGGTGGCAACCAGCTGATCCCGCTGGATATCCGCATCATTGCCGCAACCAAGGAAGACCTGCGCCAGGCCGCCGACCAGGGGCGATTCCGCGCCGACCTTTACTACCGCCTGAATGTCGCGCCGCTGCGGATTCCAGCCCTGCGCGAACGGGGCGACGACATCCTCGTCCTGTTCCAGCATTTCGCCGATGCCGCCAGCGAGCGTCATGGCCTGCCGCCAAACACCCTGCAACCGGCCCAGCGCGCCCTACTGCTGCGCCACGACTGGCCGGGCAACGTGCGCGAGCTGCAAAACGCCGCCGAACGCTTCGCCCTGGGCCTGGAACTGGCCCTCGACGGCCAGGCGCCCGCCAGCCCCCACGATGTTCAAGGCCCCGCGCCGACCGGCACCCTCAGCGAGCAAGTCGAGCATTTCGAACGCTCGCTGATCGCCGCCGAACTCACCCAACCACACGGTTCGATGCGCAGCCTCGCCGAAGCCCTCGGCATCCCGCGCAAGACCCTGCACGACAAGCTGCGCAAGCACGGCCTGAGCTTCGACGGCAGTAACGGTGCGCACGACGACCAGGAGGACAACCGTTCATGAGTACCGATAGCCAGTACCTGCAAGCCGTGTTGCACGGCGACATCCCGCTCACCCGCGAGATGGGGATGGAGGTCATCGCCTGGCGGGACCACTGCCTGCATCTGAAGCTGCCGCTGGCCCCCAACGTCAACCACAAGAGCACCATGTTCGGCGGCAGCCTGTACTGCGGCGCGGTGCTTGCGGGCTGGGGCTGGCTGCATCTGCGCTTGCGTGAGTTGGGGATCGATGACGGGCATATCGTCATCCAGGAAGGGCAGATCAGCTACCCGCTGCCGGTCACTGGCACGGCGATAGCGCGCTGCCCGGCGCCGGACGAAAAGACCTGGGAACGGTTCCTGGCGATGTACCAGCGCCGAGGGCGGGCGCGGCTGATGCTGGAAACGGTGGTGAGCAACGAAGGAAGTGACGAGCCTGCGGTGAAATTCTGCGGGCAGTACGTCCTGCATCGCTAAGGCCGGTACAAGGGAATGCGTCCCTCTGTAGGGGCGACTTCAGCCGTGATGGGCTGCAAAGCAGCCCCCGGCGACCTCAAACCCTGATCGCGCCTGCCAGCTCAACCAGCGCCTGCCGCCACTTCGCGGCCCGAGGCAAGGCCAGGAAAAATGGATTGAGCAACGATTCCCGCGCCGGATACTGAAACGGCAACCCATCCAACCCGATCACCACGCCCCCGGCCCCCTCCAGCACACCTTGCGCAGCCGCCGTGTCCCACTGCGAAGTCGGTGCCAGCCGCGGATAGCAGTCGGCACTTCCTTCCGCCAGCAGGCAGAACTTCAACGAACTGCCGATATTGGCCAGCTCCAGTTCACCCACCGCCCCGCTCAAGCCAGCCAGCAGTGCCTCCTGCTGCGGGCTGGAATGACGGCGGCTGGCGACGACCGTGAAGTTCGTCCCGGGTGGCGGCACATCGCGCACCTGGATCGACTGCGCGGCGCCATCACGCTCGGCACGCCAGGCCCCAAGCTCGCGCCCGCCGAAATAACAGCGCCCATTGGTCGGCATCGCCACCACCCCGAACACCACCTCGCCGCGTTCGATCAACGCAATGTTGACGGTGAACTCCTCGCTGCCGGCAATGAACTCCTTGGTGCCGTCCAGCGGGTCGACCAACCACCAGCGCTGCCAGGCGGCACGGCGCTCCAGCGCAATATCGCAGTCCTCCTCGGACAACACCGGAATCTGTGGTGCCAACGCCTGCAACCCTTCGGCGATAACCCGATGGGCCGCCAGGTCGGCTGCCGTGACCGGCGAATCGTCGGCCTTGTTGGTCACGGTGACATCCGCACGCCAGAACGGCAGGATCGCATCCCCCGCTGCCAAGGCGAGCGTCACCACATCCTGCATCAACTGCCGATCGTTCATACGCTCAATACCCCGCGCTGGATCAGCAGGTCACGGGCCAGGTACAACGCTGCCAGCGCGCGGCCTTCGGTGAACTGCGGGTGCATGGCCAGGGCCGAGAGCTCACGCAGGTTGACCTTGTCGACACGCATCGGCTCCGGCTCGTCGCCCTCCAGACGCTCTTCGTACAAGTCCGTGGCCAACACCACCTGGATCTTCTGGCTCATGTAGCCGGGCGACAGCGACAGCTCGGTCAGGTGCTCTAGCTGGCGTGCGCCGAACCCGGCCTCTTCCTTGAGCTCCCGGTCGGCGGCGGCCAGCACATCCTCACCCGGTTCAATCAGCCCCTTGGGCAGCGAGAGTTCATATTCGTCGGTGCCGCCGCAGTACTCCTCGACCAACACTGCATGCTCAGCGTCGAGCATGGCCACGACCATCACTGCGCCGTAGCCGTTACCACGCCCAACCAGGCGCTCGTAGGTGCGCTCGGTGCCATTGGAGAAACGCAACTGCACGGCTTCGACCCTGAACAGGCGGCTGCTGGCGACGATTTCGCGGCTGAGGACAGTGGGTTTCTGGCGCATGGTGCGGCTCCTTGGCGTGAACGGGTTACTATACCGTGGCTTGCCGACCGATCGAGAGTTTCCCATGCCCGTTCTTCCCTGGTCCGCCATCGATACCGTCCTGCTGGACATGGACGGCACCCTGCTCGACCTGCACTACGACAACCGCTTCTGGCTGGAGCACCTGCCCCAGCGCTATGCCGAGCTGCATGGCGTGAGCCGGGCCATGGCCGAGCTGGAGCTGCGCCCCTTGTTCGAGCAGCACGCCGGCACCCTCAACTGGTACTGCCTGGATTTCTGGAGCCGCGAGCTGCGCCTGCCGATCCGCGAACTGAAACAGGAGATCGCCGACCTGATCGCCCTGAAACCGGATGCCGACACCTTCCTCGCAGCCGTGCGCCAGGCGAACAAGCGAGTGGTGATGATCACCAATGCGCACCGGGATTCGCTGTCGCTGAAGTTGGAGCGGGTGGAACTGGCGCCTTATTTCGAACGGCTGATCAGTTCGCATGATTACGGGTATCCGAAAGAAAGCCCGCAGTTCTGGGACGCATTGCAAGCGGACATCGGCTTCGAGCCGGCGCGCAGCCTGTTCATCGATGACACCCTGGCGATCCTGCGCAGCGCCCGGCGCTTCGGGGTGGGGCACCTGCTGGCGGTGCGCCAGCCGGATAGCCGGGCCGAACCGCGGGACACCCAGGAGTTCGCGGCGGTCGAGGATTACCGGGCATTGCTGGAAGGGTTGTAACGGCCCATTCACCCCGTAGGCACGGCTTCAGCCGCGATCACCCGCGAAGCGGGTGCCAGGCATCGCGGCTGAAGCCGCCCCTACAGGCGAACCCCTCAGTCCGGAATACGCAGCACCTGCCCCGGATAGATCTTGTCCGGATGCTTGAGCATCGGCTTGTTCGCCTCGAAGATCTTGTTGTACTTGTTGGCGTCGCCATACACCTTCTTGGAGATGGCACTAAGGGTGTCACCCTTCTCCACCGTGACGAACCGCGCCGCCTGGGCGATGGGCCCGGTGATGGTGATCTGGTCGTCCACCGAGGCCACGCCGGCGATGTTGCCGGCGGCCAGGATGATCTTCTCTTTCTCCTCCTGGCTGCTCACCTCGCCCTTGAGGATGACCTTGTCGCCCTCTACAGTGGCCGAAATGTTCGGGTTGCCCAACCCCACGTCCTGGACGTGTTTCTTCAACTGTTCTTCGGCATTGGCATTGCCCGGCGTCAGCAGGTCGATCAACTTCTCGCCGGCTTCCTTCACGAAACTGAACAGGCTCATGTGGCGCTCCTTTGATGGTGAATCCGTGGAAGCAGCAGTCTAGGCCAGGATCGGCGACCTCGCCCCCCTGCAACTGATCGACACGCTCTATCACGGCATAGACGCTAGCGATTAGACGGCACCTGCCCACCGGCCTAGGCTTGTGAGGTCAAACTGCCGCCGGTATTCGCTCCGATGAACAGCAAGCCCCCGGTCTGCGCGGCGTCCATGCCTTTGGCCCTTCCCGCCGCCAGCAACACCTATGACTATGTCCAGCTCTCCGATGCCGCGCATGACACCACGCCGCTGGCCGAGGAAGTGGCGCTAGCCATCGTCTACAACGGCCTCAACCAGGCAGTGATGCTGGTCAGCCCCACCGACCTGGAAGACTTCGCCGTGGGTTTCAGCGTGGGCAGCGGCATCGTCACCGGTACCGATGAAATCTATGACGTGAAGCTGTCCGGCAGCGGCTCGGCGCTGTATGCCGACCTGGAAATTTCCAGCCGCGCCTTCTGGAACCTGAAGAACCAGCGCCGCCAACTGGCCGGTACCAGCGGTTGCGGCCTATGCGGCGTCGAGGCCCTGGAGCAGGCGCTGCCCGAGCTCGACGTGCTGCCCGGCGCGCCCCTGCCGCCCGCGCACTGGCTCAAGGACCTGCGCCAGCGCATCGATGCCTTCCAGCCGTTGGGCCAGCATTGCGGCGCGGTGCACGCGGCGCTGTTCATGGACCACGACGGCCAGCTGCTGCTGGGCCGCGAGGACATCGGCCGGCACAACGCCCTGGACAAGCTGATCGGCGCCCTGCTGCGCCAGCGCATCGACACCAGCGGCGGCCTGGCCATCGTCACCAGCCGCTGCAGCCTGGAACTGATCCAGAAAGTCCTGCGCGCCGGCATCCAGACCCTGGTCAGCCTCTCCGCACCCACAGGCCTTGCCCTGCAATGGGCGCGCAAGCACAACCTCAACCTCATCCATCTGCCCAAACACAGCGCACCGCGGGTGTTCAGCCCAGCGGCGGAGTAGCAACAGCCGTGACCTCCTACGAAAAACTGCCAGACAACGCCCCCGCCTCTTCCCCCCGCTACAAACCCTACCCCGGCCCCGCCGGTGGTTGGGGCGCGCTGCGCAGCGTGGCCAAGGCCTGGGTGGGCAGCGACAACGCCCTGAAGAACATCCGCGCCCTGCTCAAGACCAACCAGAACGGCGGCTTCGACTGCCCCGGCTGCGCCTGGGGCGACTCGCCCGAGAGCGGCATGGTCAAGTTCTGCGAGAACGGCGCCAAGGCGGTGAACTGGGAAGCCACCAAGCGCCGCGTCGACGCGGCGTTCTTCGCCCGCTACAGCGTCAGCGCGCTGCGCGAGCAGAGCGACTACTGGCTCGAATACCAGGGCCGCCTGACCGAACCGATGGTCTACGACCCGACCACCGACCGCTACCAGCCGATCGACTGGGACGCCGCCTTCGCCCTGATCGCCCGCCACCTGAACAACCTGGCCAGCCCTGACCAGGCCGAGTTCTACACCTCCGGCCGGGCCAGCAACGAAGCAGCCTACCTGTACCAGCTGTTCGTGCGCGCCTACGGCACCAACAACTTCCCCGACTGCTCGAACATGTGCCACGAGGCCAGCGGCGTGGCCCTGGGCCAGAGCGTGGGGGTGGGCAAGGGCACGGTCACCTACGACGACTTCGAGCACGCCGACGCGATCTTCGTCTGGGGCCAGAACCCCGGCACCAACCACCCGCGCATGCTCGACCCGTTGCGTGACGCGGTGAAGCGCGGCGCCCAGGTGGTCTGCGTCAACCCGCTCAAGGAGCGCGGCCTGGAGCGTTTCCAGCACCCGCAGAACCCGCTGGAGATGCTGACCAACACCGACCGCCCGACCAACACCGCATTCTTCCGCCCAGCCTTGGGCGGCGACATGGCGCTGCTGCGCGGCATGGCCAAGTTCCTGCTGCAATGGGAGCGCGAGGCGCACGCCAAAGGCGAACCGCCGATCTTCGACCACGCCTTCATCGCCGAGCACGGCCATGGCGTGGATGAGTACCTGGCGGTGGTCGATGCCACCCCGTGGGAGCAGATCCAGGCGCAATCGGGCCTGACCCTGGCCGACATCGAGCTGTCGGCACGCATGTACTGCAAGGGCAAGCGGGTGATCATGTGCTGGGCCATGGGCATCACCCAGCACCGCCACTCGGTGCCGACCATCCAGGAAATCGTCAACCTGATGCTGCTGCGCGGCAACCTGGGCGTGCCAGGCGCCGGCCTGTGCCCGGTGCGCGGCCACAGCAACGTGCAGGGCGACCGCACCATGGGCATCAACGAACGCCCGCCGGTGTTCCTGCTCGACGCCCTCGAAAAGCGCTTCGGCTTCCCGGTGCCACGCCACAACGGGCATAACACCGTCGAGGCGATCCACGCCATGCTCGACGGCCGGGCCAAGGTATTCATCGGGCTGGGCGGCAATTTCGCCCAGGCCACGCCGGATACCGAGCGCACCGCGCAGGCTCTGCGCAACTGCGAGCTGACCGTGCACATCAGCACCAAGCTCAACCGCAGCCACCTGGTCCACGGCAAGCAGGCGCTGATCCTGCCGTGCCTGGGCCGCACCGACATCGACCTGCAGGGTGAAGGCCCCCAGGCGGTCACGGTGGAAGACTCGTTCAGCATGGTCCACGCCTCCAACGGCCAGCTCAAACCGCTGTCCAGGCAGATGCGCTCGGAGCCAGCGGTGGTCGCCGGCATCGCCGCCGCCACCCTGGGCAAGCTGCCGGTGGACTGGCACTGGCTGGTGGCCGACTACGACCGCATCCGCGACCTGATCGCCGATACCATCCCGGGCTTCGCCGATTTCAACGAACGCCTGCAACTGCCTGGCGGCTTCTACCTGGGTAACAGTGCCGGCAGCCGGCAATGGAAAACGGCCAGCGGCCGCGCCAATTTCAAGGCCAATCTGCTGCCCGACAGCCTGCTCGACGCGCGTGTGCGTGCCAGCGGCCAGGTGCCGGACCTGATCATGCAGTCGATGCGCTCGCACGATCAGTACAACACCACCATCTATGGCATGGACGACCGCTACCGCGGCGTGCGCGGCCAGCGCGACGTGCTGTTCGTCAACGAAGCGGACATCGTCCGCCTGGGCTTCCAGCCGGGGCAGAAGGTCGACATCGTATCGCTGTGGGGGGATGAGCATGTGCGCCGGGTGCAGGGCTTCACCCTGCTGGCGTTCGACATTCCCGCAGGCCAGGCGGCGGCGTACTATCCGGAGGTGAACCCACTGGTACCGCTGGAGAGCATCGGCGATGGCAGCCACACGCCGACGTCGAAGTTCATCGCCATCAAGCTGGAACGCGCGGAGGACAACGGGCGAATCATCTGATTCGCTCGCGAAGGTGTTTGTAGGAGGCTTTAGCCGCGATCACCGGCGAAGCGGGTGGCAGACACCGTATTGCCCGCATCGCGGCTGAAGCCGCTTCTACAGAGCCGGGCAATCTCCACAAAAAAAGCCCTGTTCCGCAATGGATCAGGGCTTCGTCATAAGTAGCTCAGACAGCCGAAAAACGCGAAAGTTTCATACATAATTCAATAACTTAGAGAATTGTGTACAACTCGTGCTACTCGTCGGATTTCAATTGCCAGGCGCCTCGCCGAGCCTCAAATTCCGCCTCGTCATCCCTCTGAGGCTCTCTTGATGAAGAAGTACTCCTCGATTCTGTTGTTGTCTTTCAGCTTGCTCAGCGGCGTTGCCATGGCAGGCGGCACCACCGAGGCCGGCATTGGCGGCGCATTGGGTGGGGTACTGGGCTCCGTGGTGGGCAACTCCATCGGTGGTAGCACCGGCGGCGCCATTGGTGCCGGCTTGGGCGGCGCGGCCGGCGGCGCCCTGGGTGCCGACAAGCGCCAGCGTGGCGAAGCGGCCATCGGCGGCGCACTGGGCGCGGCCGGCGGCAACGTGGTGGGTCGCTCCATGGGCGGCACCACCGGCAGTTATATCGGCGCGGCAGCCGGTGGTGGCGCCGGTGGCGCACTGGGCAACTACATGGGCAACAAGGCCGACGAAGACGAGCGCCACGAATCACGCCGCTACCGTCGCGACTACGACGATCGCCGCTACTATGACCGCGGCCACCACTACGGCCACCGCAAGCACAAGCGTCACTGGCGCGACTGATCCCCAGGCTTAAGCTTGTCACCTAAGGCCCTGCCCTCACCGGCAGGGCTTTTTCATTTGCGCGCACACCTGAGGATTAAGGGCGCCCCCGATATGGAGGCAAGTAGCCACTAGCTATCATCCCCTCCACCAACTCCAGACAGGACGCAGGGAATGCGCGCGATCACCACAGGCCCCAACTGTTCAGCCAAGGCCAAAGGAGCCTGAAGGATGCCGCGCCCGCCACTGCTCAGCGAAGACAACTTTGCGCGCATTCGCCAGCGGGTCGAGCAAGCTACCGGCGTGTACCTGGCCAACGACCGCCGCGCCGTAGTCGCTGCGCGCCTGCACAAGCGCCTGAAAGCTCATCGCCTGAGCACCTTCGATCAATACCTCACACTGCTCGACCAGCAGCAGGGCACGCAGGAGCACGATCAGTTGCTGCGCCTGCTGGTCGCTCGCGACAGCTACTTCTTCCGTGAGCATCGCCATTTCGAGTGGCTGGCCCGCTGGCTGCCCGCTCTTGGCCACCCCGCACGCCTCTGGAGCGCCGCCTGCGCCACCGGCGAGGAAGCCTGGAGCCTGGCCATGGTTGCCGCCGAGCACGCCCAACTGCCCGGCTGGCAAGTGCTGGCCAGCGACTTCGACACGCAACGCCTGGAACATGCCAGTGCCGGCATCTACGACATCGCCCAGGCCCGCTACTTTCCCGAAGGCTGGTTGACCCGCCACTGCCTGTGCGGCATCGGCGAGATGGCCGGCCGCCTGCGCGTCGCGCCCGCCTTGCGCGAGCAGGTGCGCTTCGAAGCGATCAACCTGATCCGGCCGCTGCCCGAACATCTGGAGCGCTTCGACGTCATTCTTCTGCGCAACCTGCTGTCGAGCCTGGCGCCACGCCACAGAGGTGGCATGCTCCGGCAGTTGCTGGCGCACCTGCGCCCCGGCGGCCTGTTGATGATCGGCCACAGCGAAAGCATCCACGAACTGGACCTGCCCCTGCGTCCGCTACTGCCGTCGGTGTTCGAGCGCCTATGATGGGAGGCACTGCCGCGCCCATCGGCAGCAAAGGACTGATCGCGCTTTCGCGCGGCAGTGCGCTTTCGGATCGAGCAGGCCTGCCGCCCCCTTCCCTTGCGAAACAGGCCCTTATCCATGCCTTGCCGAATCCTGCTTGCCGACGACTCGCCCCTCTTCCGCGCCGGTCTGCGCGCCCTGCTGGAGCAGAAGAAAGACTTCGCCGTGGTGGGCGACACGGGCGATGCCATGGCCGCCGTGAGCCTGGCGGAAAAGCTCAAGCCAGACATCGTGGTGCTCGACATGAGCGGTGAGCTGGACAACCAGCAGGCCCTGCAGGAGCTGTTCATCCGCGCCCCGGCCAGCCGTGTACTGATGTTCTCGGCACGCTCGCAGCTGGAACATGTGCTCAATTGCCTGCAACTCGGCGCCCACGGTTTCCTGCTCAAGAACGCCACGGTGGCGGAGCTGGAGCAGGCCTTGCTGACGCTGCGCGGTGGCGGTCAGTTTCTCTCGTCGGCGGTGCTGCCTATGGTCATCGGCCAGGCCCTCAGGCACAGCCGCAAGCGCACCTCGGCACCGCCCCAGGCGCCCCTGACCAAGCGCCAGCTGGAGATCCTGCGCCTGATCGCCCGCGGCGAGACCACTCGCTCCATCGCCGACGGCCTGGGCCTGAGCATCAAGACCGTCGAGGCGCACCGCTCGCAGATCATGCACCGCCTGCAGATCCACGACGTGCCCGGGCTGGTGTTGTTCGCCGTGCGCGAGGGGATCATCCGCGTCAACGATTGAGCGACAGCCCCGCAAGGATCAGTTGCAGCGTCTCCGGCAGCGCCACTGGCCGCCCGGACGCACGCTCGACGAACACTTCCACCAGCGAGCCGGCCGCACAGGCCTCGGCTTCGCCCGGGCGGAACAGTGCCAGGCGGAATTCCACCGTGCTGCCGGCCAGGCGGGTCACGCCCAGGCCCACTTCGAGTACGTCCGGGAAACCCGGCAGGGCGAAGAAATCCGCGCTCGAGCTCACCACAAAGCCAGCCAGCTCGCCGTCGCGCAGGTCCAGTTCCGCCTGCTCGACGAGAAAGGCCTGGATGGCGGTTTCGAAGAAGGCGTGTACCGTGGAGCCGGCGAGGTGGCCGTTGTGGTCGTTGTCCTGGGGGCGGGTGAGGATGGGGTGGAAATGGGAGAAGGCGGTGCGTTGAGGGGATTCGGTCATGGCGGCACCCTGAGCTGTCTTTGGCGTGTTGGTGAAGCATCCCACACAGTGCCAGGAACGCCTACATCCTCGTAGGCGCCGGCCTGCAGGCGAACACCGGCATGGCCGGTGCCATGCACCGCGGCGCTTGGTTCGCCAGCAAGGCTGGCTCCTACAGGTTCGCGGTGATCCAGGCACAAAAAAGCCGCCCCGAGGGGCGGCGTTTTCATGCCGATCGCAGGCTTACAGCTGCGGACCCGCGGCCTTGATGGCGTCGGACACGTCGAACTTCTTGAAGTTCTCGATGAACAGGCCAGCCAGGCCCTTGGCGGCTTCGTCGTAGGCAGCCTTGTCAGCCCAGGTGTTGCGCGGGTTGAGCAGCTCGGTCTCGACGCCTGGAACAGACTTCGGTACGTCCAGGTTGATGATGTCCAGGTGCTCGGTTTCGGCACCAATCAGCGCGCCGCTCTGAATGGCAGCGATCACGCCACGGGTGGTGGGGATGCTGAAACGCTTGCCAACGCCGTAGCCACCACCGGTCCAGCCGGTGTTGACCAGGTAGACCTTGGAGTCGAAGCCCTTGATGCGCTTGATCAGCAGCTCGGCGTACTCGCCAGCTGGGCGCGGGAAGAACGGTGCGCCGAAGCAGGTGGAGAAGGTCGACTTGATGCCGCCGCCCGAACCCATTTCGGTGGAGCCCACCAGCGCGGTGTAGCCGGACAGGAAGTGGTAGGCCGCCTGCTCGTTGTTCAGGATCGACACGGGTGGCAGCACGCCGGTCAGGTCGCAGGTCAGGAAGATGACCGCATTCGGCTCGCCACCCAGGTTCTTCTCGGAACGCTTGGCCACGTGCTCCAGCGGGTAGGCGGCACGGCTGTTCTGGGTCAGGCTGACATCGGCGTAGTCAGCATGCTGGTTGGCGTCGAGGACGACGTTTTCCAGTACCGCGCCGTGCTTGATGGCTTTCCAGATGACCGGCTCGTTCTTCTCGGACAGGTCGATGCACTTGGCATAGCAACCGCCTTCGATGTTGAAGACTACGCCTTCGCCCCAACCGTGCTCGTCGTCACCGATCAGGTAGCGGCTTTCATCGGCCGACAGGGTAGTCTTGCCGGTGCCGGACAGGCCGAAGAACAGGGTCACATCGCCTTTCTCGCCGATGTTGGCGGCGCAGTGCATCGGCAACACGTCGGCGGCCGGCAGCAGGAAGTTCTGCACCGAGAACATGGCTTTCTTCATTTCGCCGGCATAGCGCATGCCTGCGATCAGCACCTTCTTCTGGGCGAAGTTGATGATCACGCAGCCGTCGGAGTTGGTGCCGTCACGCTCAGGCACGCACTCGAAGTTGGCGACGTTGAGCACTTGCCACTCATCACGGCCGGCCGGGTTGTACTGGGCCGGGTTGATGAACAGGCAACGGCCGAACAGGTTCTGCCAGGCGGTCTGGGTGGTCATCTTGACCGGCAGGTAGTGTTCTTCGGCCGCACCTACGTGAACGTAGGAGACGAAGTGGTCCTGGGCGTTGTTGAACGCCTCGACGCGGTCCCACAGGGCATCGAACTTGTCGGCCGGGAACTTGCGGTTGATCGGGCCCCAGGCGATGGCGGCAGAGGTGCTCGGTTCGTCAACGATGAAACGGTCAGCCGGCGAACGGCCAGTACGGTGGCCTGTCTCGACGACCAGTGCGCCCGTATCGGCCAGCACACCTTCACCGCGTTGCAGCGCTTCTTTTACCAGGTCATCGACGCTCAGGTCGGTGTACACGGTGTTGTTGGCTTGCGTCATGAGATACCCCATCCGGCCCGAGGCCGAGTGCTCCAAACGTTTTGTAGTGGCCTATTTCAAACTACTACAGCGAAAAAAGTGGCCGGATTATGCCAGAAACGCCCAAAAAAAGTAGGCCCCTCCTGTCAGAACTGCGCTTTTGCGCGGTTAGACAGGAGAATGTCCTGTAGTGAAGCGTTTCAGTGCTGAGTTTCTGACGGTACGTCAGTACCACCACCAGCGAACAATTGCGCAACATCGCTCGCATCGAAGAGATAGCGCTCATTGCAGAACTGGCAATCGATCTCGACTTGGCCGCCGCATTCCTCGACCAACGCCTTGGCATCCTGCTCGCCGAGGCTGACCAGGGCATTGCTGGAGCGCTCGCGCGAGCAACTGCAACGGAAGCGTAGCGGTTGGATGTCGAACAGACGAACCGCGTCCTCGTGGTAGAGGCGGTGCAGCATGGTTTCGTTGTCCAGGCCGAGCAGCTCCTCGGCCTTGACGGTGTTGGCGAGGGCCTTGACGTGGGCCCAGCTTTCCTCGCGCTCCTCGATATCCTTGTGGATTTCGGCCGGCAGTTGCTGCACCAGCAGGCCGCGGGCGCGCATGCCATCGGCAGTCAAGGAGATGCAGGTGTTCACCTGCTGAGACATGACGAAGTAGTTGGTGAAGCACTCCGACAGGTCCTTACCGTCAAGTTCAACGGTGCCCTGGTAGCGCTGGCCGTTGACCGGGATGATGGTCAGCACCAGGTGGCCGCCTGGCATCAGGTCGGCGAGGCCGGCGTCAGGCTTGATCTGGTCGGCCTCATAGCGCGCCAGACCGCGAATGTCGTGCTCGCTGGTGTATTCGATGGCCAGCAGCGGAACCGGGCCCTGGGACTGCGCCTGAAGAATCAGCAGACCATCGAACTTCAAGGTGCCGACCAGCAGCGCGGCGGCAGCCATCAGTTCGCCCAGCAGTTGTTGGACTGGCTGCGGGTACACGTGCTTGGCCAGCACCTCGGCATAGCTGCGTTCCAATGCGACCATCTCGCCGCGCACATCGCGGTCGTCGAACAGGAAGCGTTGGGTGAAATCGGTATCTGGCAAGTCGCTCATGGTTGTCTGGCTTTCTGAAAATGATTACAAAATAATTACAGGAGACTGAAAGGTCTGTCGTAGAGCGCTCGCAAAGCGCTCATTTGCCGCTGGAGATCGAGGTATTTTATGGATAATCGACCACTGTTCCAAGCAAGGTGGTCCTGGGGCCCCTTGGCAGCCTGCACGCTGCTGCCCATCGCCCTACTGTGTTTCTGGTTATGGCCCGTTGGCCAGATCCTTTGCCTGACTTTCGACGAGTGGCTGTTCCACAGCCTCAACGCCCCGCTGGCCGACAACGTGGTCTGGCGCTCCATCTGGGCGCTCGGCAGCCTGCGGCCGTTCGACATCCTGGTCGGGTTGATCATGCTGTCGCTGCTGGTTCGCGGCGATTGGGTGTTCAAGGCCATCCATGTTCGCCAGGCGTTTTTCGCCTTCCTGGTGACCCTGCTCCTCTTAGTGGTGATTCGCGCGCTGTTTTCCAAGTGGGTCAGCGCAATGGGCTGGCAACACAATAGCCCATCGATGGTGTTCGACAACGCCGTGCACCTGAGCGACTACTACCCGAACCTGGAAAAGAAGTGGGAGCTCAAGGACCGTTCCAGCCAGAGTTTCCCCGGTGACCACGCCTCGGTGCTGCTGATCTGGGCACTGTTCATGAGCCTGTTCAGCCGGCGCCTGGTACAGCACCTGGCGATCTGGGCGCTGGCCTGCCTGTTCATGCTGCCGCGCCTGGTGGCGGGTGCGCACTGGGGGCAGGACGACTACATCGGCGGGTTGCTGATGGCCGTGCTGGCCTTGGGCTGGAGCTGCCACACGCCGCTGGCAGCCAAGGCCAGCGCAGCACTGGTGCGCTGGACGGCGCCGTTGTTCGATTGGCTCGGCAAGCTACCGTTGGTCAGGCGGATGAGCGTCATCCGCGCGGCCTGATCACAGGCCCTTTAGGAGCCAGCCTTGCTGGCGAACGACGCCAATACGCAGGTTCGCCAGCAAGGCTGGCTCCTAGGCACTCAGGCCAGGTCGCTGGTCATTCGAAACTGCCATGCAGCTGGTGAATCTGCCGCCGCTGCTTCTTGGTCGGCCGCCCGTCGGTGGTCACACCCATCGCCCCCGCCTTACGCATTTCAGCGGCCTGCTCGCGACGCTTCATACTCTCGGCCGTTTCCTCATACAGCGTCTGCGCCTCCGGCGCCCCACGCCGCACCACCGACAATGCCTTAACCACCACGGTGCGCTCGTCGAAGCCGGTGCGCAGCACGAACTCGTCACCCACCCGCGGCTCCTTGCCCGGCTTGCAACGCTCGCCCCGGCAATGCACCTTGCCGCTCTCGATGGCCGCCTTGGCCAGGGCGCGGGTCTTGTAGAAGCGCGCCGCCCACAGCCATTTGTCCAGGCGCACCTTGTCGTCGTCTTCAGGCTTTTGTGCCATGGTTTTTCCTCGAATTCTGTCTTTCACGGAACTGTACTACCGTGACTGACGGATGCAAAAAATCCGTGCCGTCATTACAGTTCACCACCTCATCCGCAGGGCACGCTTCGTGAAGACATTTGACCACCTGACTGTGATCGGCCTGCGCGAGTGGGTCGCCCTGCCCGACCTCGGTGTCGCTGGCCTGCGCGCCAAGATCGACACCGGCGCCAGCACCTCCAGCCTGCACGCCACCGACGTCGAGCCCTTCGAACGCGACGGCCGGCAGTGGGTGCGTTTCACCGCGCACCTCGGTTCGGTGGTGCAACTGCGCCATCGCCGCTGCGAGGCGCCGCTGGTGACCATGAAGACCATCAAGAGCTCCAACGGCCACGCCCAGGCCCGCTACGTGATCCGCACCAGCCTGGCGTTGGGCGACCGGGTCTGGGAGGTCGAGTTCACCCTGGCCTGCCGCAAGAACATGCGTTACCGGCTGTTGCTGGGCTCCAAGGCGCTCATCCACGGCCAGCTGGTGGTCAACCCCGGCCTCAAGTACGTCCAGGACAAACCGGCCTTCCCGGCCACCCTTTCCCCTGTCACAGGTGCTGCATGAAGATCGCTGTGCTGTCGCGCAATCCGCGTCTGTATTCCACCCGCCGCCTGGTCGAGGCCGGTACCCAGCGGGGCCACGAAGTGGTGGTGATCGACACGCTCCGGGCCTATATGAACATCGCCAGCCACAAGCCGCAGATCCACTACCGCGGCAAACCGCTGGAAGGTTTCGACGCGGTGATCCCGCGCATCGGTGCCTCGGTCACCTTCTACGGCTGCGCGGTGCTGCGCCAGTTCGAGATGATGGGGGTCTACCCGCTCAACGAGTCGGTGGCCATCGCCCGCTCGCGGGACAAGCTGCGCTCCCTGCAACTGCTGTCGCGCCGCGGCATCGGCCTGCCCATCACCGGTTTCGCCCATTCCCCGGACGACATCCCCGACCTGATCCAGATGGTCAACGGCGCGCCCTTGGTGATCAAAGTGCTCGAAGGCACCCAGGGCATTGGCGTGGTGCTGTGCGAGACCACTAAAGCCGCCGAATCGGTGATCGAGGCGTTCATGGGCCTGAAGCAGAACATCATGGTCCAGGAGTACATCAAGGAGGCCGGCGGCGCCGACATCCGCTGCTTCGTGGTGGGCGACAAGGTGATCGCCTCGATGAAGCGCCAGGCCAAGCCCGGCGAGTTCCGCTCCAACCTGCACCGCGGTGGCGTGGCCAGCCTGATCAAGATCACGCCCGAAGAGCGCATGACCGCCATTCGCGCGGCCAAGGTGATGGGCCTGAGCGTGGCAGGGGTGGATATCCTGCGCTCGAACCATGGGCCGCTGGTGATGGAGGTGAACTCATCACCGGGGCTGGAGGGGATCGAGGTGACCACCGGCAAGGACGTGGCCGGGATGATCATCGAGCACCTGGAGAAGAACAGCGGGCCGAATCAGACGCGGACCAAGGGCAAAGGATAAGCAAGATACGCCCCCCTGTAGGAGCCGGCTTGCCGGCGAAGGGGCCAGTACAGGCAGCACAAGGTAACCGTCCAGTGCTGCCGTTGCGGGCCCTTTCGCCAGCAAGGCTGGCTCCTACAAGAGCTTGGGCTTGTCATTACACGGCGTTACGCGGCAGCAACAGCCCCAGCGGCAACCTCACCCGCGCCTCGATCCCGCCACCGGAGCGGTTGCGCAACTCAACATTGCCGCCATGCTGAGCGGCAATCCGTTTGACGATCGCCAACCCCAGCCCGGTGCCCTTGCCGCCTCGCGCCCGATCACCCCGAATGAACGGGTTGAAGATGGTCTCCAGCTCCGATTCGTCGATCCCCGTGCCACGGTCCAGCACGCTGAGCACCACATAAGGGGCGCTTTGATCGCCCGATACATAGGCCGCCACCTCGACGCCCTTGCCGGCGTGGTGCAAGGCATTGCCGATCAGGTTGCCGAGCATGCGCTTGAGCGACACCCGCCGCAGCGGGAAGGGCGGGATCGGCTCCAGGCACAGGCGCACCTGCTCCTTGTGCTGGTTGTAGGGCGCCACCACCTCGTAGATCAGGTCGTTCAGGTCGACCTCCTCCACCGGCTCGTCGCGCCCGTCACGAATGAAGGCCAGGAACTGGTCGAGAATCGCGTCCATGTCCTCGATATCGCGGACCATATCGTCGCTGAGGTCGCTTTCGTTGCCCATCAGCGACAGCGACAAGCGCAACCTTGTAAGCGGTGTGCGCAGGTCATGGGAGACCCCGGCAAGCATCAGTTCACGTTCACGCCCGGCCTGTTCGACGTCCTCGGCCATCTGGTTGAAGGCGCGGTACACCTCGGTCATCTCGCTGGGAGTATCGCTGATGGGCAGGCGCACGCTGCGCCCCTGGCCCAGTTGGCGGGCGGCGAACACCAGGCGTTTGAGCGGCTGGTTGAGCTGGCGCACGAAGATCCAGGCCGAGGCCGTGGACAACAGGCCGATGGCCAGGAACCAGCCGAGCACGTTCCAGATCTTCTGCCCGCGCAGCGGGTGTGGGTACAGCGGCACCTTGAGCCAGCCGGGGCCCAGGCTCGGGGCATTCACCCAAAGCGCGGGCGGCGCGTGGATGCGCAGGCGCACTTCGGTGTCCTCGCCCAGTTCCGCCTGCATCTGGCGCTGGTAGATCTCGCTGTAGGGCCAGTGCTGCTCGCCCTCCGGCACACCGGAACCGGTGACCCGGATCAGGCCTGCGGCCTCGGCGATCTTGTCGCGGTTCTCTTCATCCGCCGCCCAATAGGCGCGTAACGTCAGTGCTACGCCGTGGCTGTACTGGCGGTCGACCAGCACGTCCTCGTTCATCAGCAGGTACACCAGCGTCAGTGCCTTGGAAAACAGCACGACGATCAGCACCAGCCACAAGGTGCGGGCGAAGAAGCTTTGCGGGAACCAGAGAGGGGTTTTCATCGATCAACTACTGTGCTGAAAAGGCCGGGCGCCACAGACGAAAACAGGGCGACTCGCATGAGTCGCCCTGCTGCACCCGGACGAGCCGGCAGGCTCATTTGCCGGCGTTTCCGTCCGGCACGAAGACGTAGCCCACACCCCATACGGTCTGGATGTAGCGGGGCTTGGACGGGTCAGGCTCGATCATCCGGCGCAGCCGCGAGATCTGCACGTCGATGGAGCGCTCCAGGGCGTCCCACTCGCGACCACGGGCCAGGTTCATCAGCTTGTCGCGGGTCAGCGGCTCGCGGGCATGCATCACCAGGGCCTTGAGCACGGCGAACTCACCTGTGGTGAGCATGTGCGTCTCTTCGCCGCGCTTGAGTTCGCGGGTGGCCAGCGACAGCTCGTAGTCGCCGAAGGTGACGGTCTCTTCCTCGCTGCCAGGGGCACCCGGCACGCTCGGGGCCTGGCGGCGCAGCACGGCCTTGACCCGGGCCACCAGTTCGTCGGGGTTGAACGGTTTGGCCAGATAGTCGTCGGCGCCCAGCTCCAGGCCCTTGATACGGCTGAGCTCATCGCCCTTGGCGGTGAGCATGATGATCGGGATCTGGTTGTTCGACGCGCGCAGGCGCTTGCAGGCGGACAGGCCGTCCTCGCCCGGCAGCATCAGGTCGAGCACTACCAGGTTGAACACTTCACGAGCCAGCAGGCGGTCCATCTGTTCGACGTTCGGTACGGTGCGGACACGGAAGCCCTTGCTGGTGAAGAAACGGTCCAGCAGGCTGCTCAGGCCCGGGTCGTCGTCGACGATGAGAATCTTGTCGCCTTCTACGGCGTTTGCGGTGCTGGTCATGAATGTCTCCTCTGATATCGCCGCGCATTATGGCGTAGCCATTGCAGCGCGTGCCGTGTGCATTGTTAGCAGATTTTTCCCGGCATGCCACTGTCGACCCATTGTCGGCTGGCGCCGCGCCATCACCGCAAGCTCGGCGCGATGGGTATAATGCGCGGCTTTCACCCAGCGCCGCCGGGCCTGAGCGCCCACCCCGCGGCCTAGCATTCACTATTTGTCAGGTGGTTTTCATGGACAGCATCAACAGCCGTATCGCCGAGGAACTGGGCGTGCGCCCGCAACAGGTCGAAGCGGCCGTGGGCCTGTTGGACGAAGGCTCGACCGTGCCCTTCATCGCCCGTTACCGCAAGGAAGTGACCGGCAGCCTGGACGACACCCAACTGCGCCACCTGGAAGAGCGCCTGCGCTACCTGCGTGAACTCGACGAGCGCCGCGCCAGCATCCTGGCCAGCATCGAGGAGCAAGGCAAGCTGACCCCGGAGCTGGCCCGCGAGATCAAGCTGGCCGACACCAAGACCCGCCTCGAAGACCTGTACCTGCCGTACAAGCAGAAGCGCCGCACCAAGGGCCAGATCGCCCTGGAAGCCGGCCTGGGCGATCTGGCCGACGGTCTGTTCAACGACCCGCAACTGAACCCGGAAAGCGAAGCCGCGCGCTTCGTCGACGCCGAGAAAGGCGTGGCCGACGTCAAGGCCGCCCTGGAAGGCGCCAAGTACATCCTCATGGAGCGCTTCGCCGAAGACGCCGCCCTGCTCGACAAGCTGCGCAACTTCCTCAAGCAGGAAGCGGTGCTGACCGCCCGCGTTGTGGCCGGCAAGGAAGAGGAAGGCGCCAAGTTCCGCGACTACTTCGCCCATGATGAACTGCTGCGCACCGCGCCATCGCACCGTGCCCTGGCAATCTTCCGCGGGCGTAACGAAGGCGTGCTGAGCGCCTCGCTCAAGGTCGGCGAGGAGCTGCCGGGCACCCTGCACCCGTGCGAGCTGATGATCGGCAACCATGTCGGCATCGAGAACCGCAACCGCCCGGCCGACAAGTGGCTGGGCGAGGTGGTGCGCTGGACCTGGAAGGTCAAGCTGTATACCCACCTGGAAACCGACTTGTTTGGCGAGCTGCGCGACAACGCCGAAGGCGAGGCCATCAACGTCTTCGCCCATAACCTGCACGACCTGCTGCTGGCAGCCCCGGCCGGCCCGCGCGCAACGCTTGGCTTCGACCCGGGCCTGCGCACTGGCTGCAAGATCGCCGTGGTCGACGCCACCGGCAAGCTGCTGGACCACACCACGGTCTACCCACACGCGCCGAAGAACGACTGGGACCGCACGATTTCCATCATGGCCGCGCTGTGCGCCAAGCACTCGGTCGAGCTGATCGCCATCGGCAACGGCACCGCCAGCCGCGAAAGCGACAAGCTGGTGGCCGAGTTGGTCAAGAAATACCCAGCCCTGAAGATCACCAAGATCATGGTCTCCGAGGCCGGCGCCTCGGTGTACTCGGCGTCGGAGCTGGCTGCCCGCGAGTTCCCTGACCTGGATGTGTCGATCCGTGGCGCGGTGTCCATCGCCCGCCGCCTGCAGGACCCACTGGCGGAACTGGTGAAGATCGACCCGAAATCCATCGGTGTCGGCCAGTACCAGCACGATGTGTCGCAGGTGAAGCTGGCCCGTGGCCTGGACGCTGTGGTCGAGGACTGCGTGAACGCCGTGGGCGTGGACGTCAACACCGCCTCGGTGGCGCTGCTGACGCGCATCTCCGGCCTCAACGCCACGCTGGCGCAGAACATCGTCGCCCACCGCGACGCCAACGGCCCGTTCACCACCCGCGCGGCGCTGAAGAAGGTCAGCCGCCTGGGCGAGAAGACCTTCGAACAGGCCGCCGGCTTCCTGCGCGTGATGAATGGCGACAACCCGCTGGACGCCTCGGCGGTGCACCCGGAGGCCTACCCGCTGGTACAGCGCATCGCCGCCGACACCGACCGCGACATCCGTTCGCTGATCGGCGACAGCAGCTTCCTCAAGCGCCTGGACCCGAAGAAGTTCACCGACGAAAGCTTCGGCCTGCCAACCGTCACCGACATCCTCCAGGAGCTGGACAAGCCTGGCCGCGACCCGCGCCCCGAGTTCAAGACCGCCACCTTCCAGGACGGCGTCGAGGACCTCAAGGACCTGGAGCCGGGCATGATCCTCGAAGGCGTGGTGACCAACGTCACCAACTTCGGCGCCTTCGTCGACATCGGTGTGCACCAGGATGGCCTGGTGCACATCTCGGCGCTGTCGGAGAAGTTCGTCAAAGATCCGCGTGAAGCGGTCAAGGCCGGCGACGTGGTCAAGGTCAAGGTCATGGAAGTGGACATCCCGCGCAAGCGCGTCGGCCTGTCCATGCGCATGAGCGACACCCCAGGCGAGAAGGTCGAGGGCAACCGTGGCGGTAACCGGGGTGGCAATGGCGGCAACCGCCAGCAACAGGCGCCACGCCCACGCGAAACCACCGCTGCGGCACCGGCCAACAACGCCATGGCGGCACTGTTCGCCAACGCCAAGCAATTGAAGAAGAAGTGATGGACATCGCGCCGCAATATGTCGAAAGCGCCTTCAGTCAGCTCCTGGGCTGCCGCCTGCAACGCCTGGACACGGGCGTGGCCGAGGTGGCCCTGGCACTGGAGCCGCACCTGCGCAACCGCGGGCAGAAGCTGCACGGCGGGGCGATCTTCAGCCTGGTGGACATCACCATGGGCCTGGCCTGCTCGGCCAGCCATGGCTTCGACCAACAGAGCGTGACCATTGAGTGCAAGATCAACTACCTGCGCGCCGTCAGTGAAGGCGAGGTCGTGTGTACCGCCCGTGTGCTGCACGCCGGGCGACGCACGCTGGTGGTCGACGCCGACGTGCTTCAGGGCGACAAACTGGTGGCCAAGGCACAGGGAACCTTCGCGGTTCTCTAGCTGATGTAGCTATATCTGCGGTATTTTCGTCAGCCTATGTTCCCTTTCGCCGGCAAGGCCGGCCCCTAAACCATCCTGGTGGGAGCCGGCCTTGCCGGCGAAAGGGCGCAGAACCGACGCTGAGCCTAGCCGGAACCGCGAAAACCAGGCGACAACGCCAGTTCCTTTCCCCACTACCCTTGTAGACCGTCACCTCTACCCCCATATTGGGCCGACTGACGCGTGAAGGAATCCATCTTGAGCGACCTCCTCAACCGCCGCCTGAGCCTGCTCGGCGCGAACCTCGACCTGCTCAAGCAGTGCCTGCACGGCATTGAGCGCGAATGCCTGCGCGTGACCGACGATGGTCGCCTGGCCCAGACCCCGCACCCCGAAGCCCTGGGTTCGGCGCTGACCAACGAGCAGATCACCACCGACTACTCCGAGTCGCTGCTGGAGTTCATCACCCCGGCCCTGGCGGACCCTGCCAAGGTGCTCGACAGCCTCGAGGAGATCCACCGGTTCGTCTACACCAAGCTGGGTGGCGAATACCTGTGGAGCCCGTCGATGCCCTGCGCGCTGCCGGCTGAAGACGACATCCCGATCGCCGAGTACGGCACCTCGAACATCGGCAAGCTCAAGCACGTCTACCGCAAGGGCCTGGCCCTGCGTTACGGCCGCACCATGCAGTGCATCGCCGGCATCCACTACAACTTCTCCCTGCCCGAGGCGCTGTGGCCGCTGCTGCGCGACGCCGAAGGCGGCGAGCAGAGCGACCGCGACTACCAGTCCTCGGCCTACATCGCGCTGATCCGCAACTTCCGCCGCTACAGCTGGCTGCTGATGTACCTGTTCGGTGCTTCTCCAACCCTGGACAAAGGCTTCCTGCGCGGCCGCCCGCACCAGCTCGAAGAGCTGGATGAACAGACGCTCTACCTGCCCTATGCCACCAGCCTGCGCATGAGTGACCTGGGCTACCAGAGCAACGCCCAGGCGGGCCTGACGCCCTGCTACAACAACCTGGCCAGCTACACCGACAGCCTGCGCAAGGCGGTGGGCACGCCCTACCCGCCGTACGTCGAAGTGGGCACGCACAAGGATGGCGAGTGGGTACAGCTGAACACCAACATCCTGCAAATCGAGAACGAGTACTACTCGAACATCCGCCCCAAGCGCGTAACCTACACCGGCGAGCGGCCGATTCAGGCCCTGATGTCCCGTGGCGTGCAATACGTGGAAGTGCGCTGCCTGGACATCAACCCGTTCCTGCCGGTGGGCATCGACCTGCCCGAGGCGCGCTTCCTCGACGCCTTCCTGCTGTTCTGCGCGCTGGAAGAAAGCCCGCAGCTGGACAACGGCGAGTGCGGCCAGTGCACCGACAACTTCCTCACCGTGGTCAAGGAAGGCCGCCGCCCTGGCCTGGAGCTGCGCCGTGACGGCCAGCCGATAGCGCTGAAGGCCTGGGCCAGCGAGCTGATCGAACGTATCGGCCAGTTGGCCGACCTGCTCGACAGCGCCCACGGCGGCAATGCCCACGCCAAGGCCCTGGAAATGCAGCAGGCCAAGGTCAACGACCCAGAGCTGACGCCATCGGCCCTGGTGCTGGCGCGCATGACCGAGCATAAGGAGACCTTCGTCCAGTTCTCCCTGCGCCAGAGCCGCCTGCATGCCGCGACCTTCCGCGAGCAGCCGCTGCCCGCCGAACGCCAGCAAGCCTTCGAGACCCTCGCCCGCGAATCCCTGGCCGAGCAGTCGCGCCTGGAACAGCAGGAAGTCGGCGACTTCGACCTGTTCGTCGGCGCCTACCAGGCCAGCATCCTGGCAATCAGCAACTGATGAACCGCACCACCACCCCGCGCAAGCCACGCGCCAGCAGCCAGGCCAGGATCGAAGCGATCCTGGCTGCCGCACGCGAACTGCTGGCCAATCAAGGCGTGGCGGCGCTGTCGATCTACAGCGTCGCGGAACGGGCGCAGATCCCGCCGTCGTCGGTGTATCACTTCTTCGCCAGCGTCCCGGCGTTGCTCGAAGCCCTGACCGCCGATGTACACCGGGCTTTCCGCGAGGCCTTGAGCGCACCGATCGACAGCGCCGCGTTCAGCACCTGGCACGGCCTGTCGCGGCTGATCGAGCAGCGTATGCTCGACATCTACAACGAGGACACCGCGGCGCGCCAGCTGATCCTGGCCCAGCATGGGCTGAGTGAAGTGGTGCAAGCCGACCGCCAGCACGACCTGGAGCTGGGCGAGCTGATGCACCGGCTGTTCGACCGGCATTTCCAGTTGCCGGCGATGCCGAAGGAGGTGGATGTGTTCGCGTTGGCGATGGAGCTGAGCGACCGGGTGTATGCCCGCTCGATGCAGTTGCACGAGCAGATCACCCCGCGCATGGCGGAGGAAGGGATGCGGGTGTTCGAGGCTTACCTGGGGCTTTACTTGCCGCCTTATCTGGCCAAGCGCCCAGCCTGAACCTGGCACAACACCTGTAGGAGCGGCTTCAGCCGCGATGCAAGCACCGCGGTGTCAGGCACCCGCTTTGCGGGTGATCGCGGCTGAAGCCGCTTCTACAAGCACCGTGCACGGCATCAGAGCTTGGCGATGGACACCTCGGTCGATTTGACGAAGGCGATCACTTCGCTGCCCACCTGCAACTCCAGCTCCTTCACGGAACGGGTAGTGATCACCGAGGTGACGATGCCGGAGGCGGTCTGCACGTCGATTTCCGACAGTACCGGGCCTTCGAGGATTTCCTTCACGGTGCCTTTGAACTGGTTGCGAACGTTGATGGCTTTGATGGTCATGGCGTGCTTCCTTTGGCTGGTTTCAGGGTTCAGTGGGCCCAACGCAGGTGCGTGGGCAAAGGGGCTACAGGTTCCGGCTCGGGCGGGGTGCCCGGGACCGACAGGACACGGTTGAGCACTTCGCTCTCCAGCGCCGCCAGGCGGTGCGAACCACGTACCCGCGGCCGTGGCAGGTCGACGACCAGGTCCAGGCCGACGGCGCCGTCTTCGATCAGGATCACCCGATCAGCCACGGCGACGGCTTCGCTGACGTCGTGGGTGACCAGCAGCACGGTGAAGCCATGCTGGCGCCACAGGCGCTCGATCAGTTGCTGCATCTCGATACGGGTCAGGGCGTCCAGCGCGCCGAGCGGCTCGTCCAGCAGCAGCAGGCGCGGCTGGTGAATCAACGCTCGGGCCAGGGCCACCCGCTGTTTCTGGCCACCGGACAAGGCCGCCGGCCATTCGTGGGCGCGCTCGGCCAGGCCGACCGCTTCCAACGCCTCCAGGGCGCGGGGCCGCCAGTTGCCGGACAACCCCAGCCCAACGTTGTCGATCACCTTCTTCCAGGGCAGCAGGCGCGCATCCTGGAACATCAGCCGGGTGTCCTCGCGGGCCTCGGCCAGCGGCGCGGCGCCGGCCAGCAGCTCGCCGCCGCTGGGCTGGTCGAGCCCGGCCAGCAGGCGCAGCAAGGTGCTCTTGCCGCAGCCACTGCGGCCGACGATGGCGACGAACTGGCCGGCCGGGATGTGCAGGTCGACACCGCGCAGCACTTCACGCTGGCCGAAGGTGCGGCGCAGGTCGTTGGCCGCCAGGGGGATGCCACGCAGCAGGCGCGGCGGCTGTTCCTTGAGCACGGTCATCATGCGCCCTGCCTCTTCGCCACCTGGTACGCCGGGTGCCAGCGCAGCCACACACGTTCCAGGCCACGGGCGGCCAGGTCGGCGCACTTGCCAAGCACCGCGTACAGGACGACGGCCAGCACCACCACGTCGGTCTGCAGGAACTCCCGGGCATTCATCGCCAGGTAGCCGATGCCGGCGTTGGCCGAGATGGTCTCGGCGACGATCAGCGTCAGCCACATGAACCCGAGGGCGAAGCGCACACCGACCAGGATCGACGGCAGCGCACCCGGCAGAATCACCTGGCGGAACAGCGCGAAGCCCGACAACCCGTAGCTGCGCGCCATCTCCACCAGTGCCGGGTCGACGTTGCGAATGCCGTGGTAGGTGTTCAGGTAGATGGGGAACAGCGTCCCCAACGCCACCAGGAAGATCTTCGCCGACTCGTCGATACCGAACCACAGGATCACCAGCGGGATCAGCGCCAGGTGCGGCACGTTGCGGATCATCTGCACCGAGCTGTCGAGCAGGCGCTCGCCCCAGGTCGACAAGCCGGTGATGAAGCCCAGCAACAGCCCCAGGCTGCCACCGATGAGAAAACCAAGGCCGGCACGCCAGCCACTGATGGCCAGGTGGGTCCAGATTTCGCCGCTGCGCACCCGTTCGACGCCTGCGCTCACCACCGCGCTCGGGGCCGGCAGGATGCGGGTCGACAGCCAGCCAGCGCTGACCGCCAGCTGCCACACCGCCACCAGCAGTATCGGCAGGGCCCAGGGCGCCAGGCGCTTGGGCCAGGTGCTTGAAGATGCACGACTCATGGCCTCGGTCCTCAGCTCTGCGACACGGACTTGGGCAGGATGTCGTTGGCGACCATTTCACCGAACGGGCTGACATAGCCACCGGTTTTCGGCTGTTCCGGGCGCTGCACGTCCAGGTGCGGGAACAGCAGCTCGGCGACACGGTACGACTCTTCCAGGTGGGGGTAACCGGAGAAGATGAAGGTGTCGATCCCCAGCTGCGCATACTCGTTGACCCGCGCCGCGACGGTCGGGCCATCGCCCACCAGCGCGGTGCCGGCACCGCCACGCACCAGGCCAACGCCGGCCCACAGGTTCGGCGCCACCTCCAGCTTGTCGCGCTTGCCGCCGTGCAGGGCGGCCATGCGTTGCTGGCCGACCGAGTCGAAACGCGCCAGCGAAGCCTGCGCGCGGGCGATGGTGTCGTCGTCCAGGTGCGAAATGAGCTTGTCGGCGGCGGCCCAAGCCTCTTCGTTGGTTTCCCGCACGATGACATGCAGGCGGATACCAAAGCGCACTTCACGGCCAAGGGCTGCGGCTTTCTCGCGCACCTGGGCGATCTTCTCGGCCACGGCGGCCGGCGGCTCGCCCCAGGTCAGGTACAGCTCGACCTGCTCGGCGGCCAGGTCCTGGGCGGCGTCGGACGAGCCGCCGAAATACAGCGGCGGGCGCGGTTGCTGGATCGGTGGATAGAGCAGCTTGGCGCCCTTCACCTGGAGGTGCTTGCCATCGTAGTCAACCACTTCGCCTTCGAGCACCTTGCGCCAGATGCGAGTGAACTCCACCGACGCCTCATAGCGCTCCTGGTGGTTGAGGTGCAGGCCGTCGCCGGCCAGTTCGTCCGGGTCACCACCGGTCACCAGATTGAACAGCGCGCGGCCATTGGACAGCCGGTCCAGGGTGGCTGCCTGACGCGCCGCCACGGTCGGCGAAATGATCCCCGGGCGCAGGGCGACCAGGAACTTCAGGCGCTCGGTCACCGGGATCAGCGACGCCGCCACCAGCCAGGAGTCCTCGCAGGAGCGCCCGGTGGGGATCAGCACGCCGCCGAACCCAAGACGATCGGCGGCTTGGGCGATCTGGCTCAGGTAACCGTGGTCGACGGCGCGGGCGCCTTCGGTGGTGCCCAGGTACTTGCCGTCACCGTGGGTGGGGAGGAACCAGAAGATGTTAAGGCTCATTGGAGTTGTCTCCTCAGGGGTGGCTCAAGCCGGGGCGGCGCCCCGGCACGGCGAATCGTTCAAGGCGCGCTGGCGACCTTGGCCGGGGGTGTCCAGATCACGTCCTTGATGCTCAAGGGCTTGGGGATCAGCTTCAGGGCCGTGAAGGTGTCGGCGATCTTCTGCTGCGCGGTGATGACTTCCGGAGTCAGCGGCGTGGCGCCGTAACCCTGGCGTTTCACCGAGGTGAGCGTGATGTCGGCGGGCAGGCCAAGCAGCGGCGCGACCTGGTCGGTGACCTGCTGTGGGTTGGCCTGGGACCACTGGCCCACGGCGCGCACTTCCTCGACCAGGGTGTTGATCACCGCCGGGTGCTGAGTGGCATAGCCACGGGTGGCGAGGTAGAACTGGTGGTTGTCGACCAGGCCCTTGCCGTCGCGCAGAACGCGGGCTTGCAGCTGTTGCTCGGCGGCAGCCTGGTACGGGTCCCAGATCACCCAAGCATCCACGCTGCCACGCTCGAAGGCGGCGCGGGCGTCGGCGGGCGGCAGGTAGACAGGCTGGATGTCGGCATAGGTGAGGCCGGCGTCTTCAAGGGCGCGAACCAGCAGGTAATGGACGTTCGAGCCCTTGTTGAGGGCGACTTTCTTGCCCTTGAGCGCTTTCACCGACTGGATCGACGACCCCTTGGGCACAAGAATCGCCTCGCTGTGTGGCGCAGGCGGCTCGTAGGCGACGTAGAGCAGGTCGGCGCCCGCGGCCTGGGCGAACACTGGCGGCGTTTCGCCCGTCACGCCGAAATCGATGGAGCCGACGTTGAGCCCTTCGAGCAACTGCGGGCCGCCGGGGAACTCGGTCCATTGCACCTGGATGCCCTGCTCGGCCAGGCGCTTCTCCAGCGAGCCCTTGGCCTTGAGCAGCACCAGGGTGCCGTATTTCTGGTAACCGATGCGCAGGCTCTCGGCCTGGGCTTGGGTGATGGCGCCGAAGGACACAGCCGCCGCAAACAGGGCGACCAGACCGCGACGCAAGAAGACTGTGCGCATGGCGCTCTCCTGTGCGAGTGGGGTTCGGGTAGCACCTGCTTGCCTCGTTGGCGGGCGAGTAAGGTGGGAACAGCGATGAAGCGGTGGAGGCTGGGTTCAGATGCTCCAGCGGGCATTGATCAGGCGTTCGTTGAGCACGCCAGGGGCGACTGGCCGAGGCCGGCGCGCCAGGGCGCTGTGGAACGTTTCCAGCAAATCCAGCAGGCGCTGCTCGAGGGCGGGCGCCAGTTGCGCGGGCTTGCTGCCTTCGCCGTAGGTGATCTGGCCGTCGTCGGCGAAGATCCCTTGCAGGGTCTCCTGCGCCTTGAGGGCCGACAGCACGGGTTTGAGCGCGTAGTCCACGGCGAGCATGTGGGCGATGCTGCCGCCGGTAGCGATCGGCAGTACCACTTTGTGTTCCAGGGCGCGCTCGGGCAGCAGGTCGAGCAGGGTCTTCAGCGCGCCGGCGAACGATGCCTTGTATACCGGGGTGGCGACCACCAGGCCGTCAGCTTGGGCCACCAGTTCGTTGAAGTGGCGCACTTGCGGGCTGTCGAAACGCGCGTGGAGCAGGTCCTCGGCGGGGAATTCCCGCACCTGGAAGGTCACTACCTCGACGCCGCGCTCCTGCAGCCAGTCGCGCGAGCGATCTAGCAGCACGCCGGAGCGTGAACGAAGACTGGGGCTACCACCGACAGATACAACCAGCATTGAAAGCGCTTCCTTCGAATCAATTCAGGGCCGCGAGGGGTTGGCCCCGCTGGATGGAAATGACATTAACAGCTCATCACATATATCTATAAATCATATTTTTTATGTATTTATTCTATTTTGAGATATTGAATAACACCCCCTGTAGGAGCGGCTTCAGCCGCGATCACCCGCGAAGCGGGTGCCAGAAACCGCGGTGCTTGCATCGCGGCTAAAGCCGCTCCTACAGGGATACAGGGATCGTGCATAGCGTTCGGCAGGCATAAAAAAGGGCCGTCGAAACGGCCCGAAGATCCCTGCTTGGCTAAGCGCAATACAACGAGGAATTCCTTAACGATTCGGTTGCGGAGTCAGCCGCAGATAGGGTTTTACCGCCCGATACCCTTTCGGGAAGCGCTGTTTGATTTCGTCTTCATCCTTCAGCGACGGTACGATCACCACCTCGTCGCCGTCCTGCCAGTTGCCTGGGGTGGCGACCTTGTAGTTGTCGGTCAGCTGCAACGAGTCGATCACCCGCAGGATTTCGTTGAAGTTGCGCCCGGTACTGGCCGGATAGGTGATGGTCAGGCGCACTTTCTTGTTCGGGTCGATGACGAACAGCGAGCGCACGGTGAGGGTGTCGCTGGCATTGGGGTGGATCAGGTCGTAGAGGTCGGATACCTTGCGGTCGGCGTCGGCGATGATCGGGAAGTTGACCACGGTATTCTGGGTCTCGTTGATGTCATCGATCCACTTGTGGTGCGAGTCGACCGGGTCCACCGACAGCGCGATGGCTTTCACGCCGCGCTTGGCGAAATCATCCTTGAGCTTGGCGGTCAGGCCCAACTCGGTGGTGCACACCGGGGTGAAGTCGGCCGGATGGGAGAACAGCACGCCCCAGCTGTTGCCCAGCCATTCGTGGAAGCGGATCTTGCCGGCGCTGGAATCCTGTTCGAAATCGGGGGCGATGTCGCCGAGTTTGAGGCTCATGGAAGCGGCTCCTGTGCTGTGTCTGGCCTGGGTGGGTTCAATGTGCCTGCTTCCGACTAACAATAAAAAGAATAATTATCGATTTATTTATAACCAGAAAGAATACAAATCCACAGGCATAAAAAAGCCTCGCACTAGGCGAGGCTTTTTCTGTGCAGCTACGACTTACATGAAGGCGTAAGTGTAGTTGACGATGAAGCGGGTCTGGTCCTGGTCTTTGGTGAACTCGTTGCTCGAGCCACCGCTGCCACGGTACACGCCCTGGCGCAGGCTGAAGCCCAGGCCTTTGAAGGTACCTTGCTGGATGGTGTAGTCGACGCGAGCATCACGCTCCCACTCGTTGTAGGTGCCGTGGCCGCTCTTGTAGCGAATGTCGTCACCGCGCAGGTAGGCGACGGAAGCCTTCAGGCCCGGCACGCCCAGGGCGGCGAAGTCATAGGAGTACTGACCGAAGTTGGTGTTCTCGCCAGCACGGGCGAACTGGTTGATCATGCTGTCGGTGAACAGGTAGAAGCTGGAACCGCCAGCGCCTTCGGAGGTGCCGCTGTCGTTGACCAGGTTGCCCTGGCCCATCCAGACGAAGCCGCCGTCGTCGCCGACTTGCTGGCGACCGAGCATCAGCGCGTGGCCACCCAGGGTGTAGGTGAACATGGCCGACCAGGTCTTGTTGTCGATCTTGCCGGTGTTCTTGGCGTAGCCGCCGTTGTTGCTGAAGTTGTAGGTGGCGTCGTGGCCGTTCTTGCCGTCGCTGCTGCTGTCGAAGTAGCGCAGGTCGGTCTTGAACGACTGGTTGTCAGCGATCTTGAAGACGTGGGTCGCGCCCAGGAAGTGCTGTTTGTAGAAGTCTTCCAGGTTCGAGTAGTAGTACTGCAGGGTCAGGTCTGGAGTGAGCTTGTAGTCCAGGCCACCGTAGCGGAACTTGTTGCTCTCGGCGGTAGCGCCGGCAACGGACAGGCCAGTGCGGTTGCTCGAGGCACGGCCCATGGCGTGGGTCAGCTGACCGGCGTTGATGGTCAGGTTGTCGATTTCCTTCGACTGGATGGTGCCACCCTCGAAGGTCTGCGGCAGCAGACGACCGTCGTTGGAGACCAGGATCGGCAGGTTCGGGGCTAGGGCGCTACCGAAGTGCGCTTCGGTCTTGGAGAAGCGTGCCTTGGCGTTGCCGCCGATGCGGGCCCACTGGTCCGCGGCACCCTTGCCATCATCCGGGAAGAAACCACCTTTGTGGTAACCCTTGCCGCCGTCCAGACGGATGCCCCACAGGGCCTGGGCATCAACGCCGAAACCAACGGTACCCTCGGTGAAGCCCGAGATGTAGTCGAGCTTGAAGCCCTGGCCGGATTCACGCTGGTCCGGACGGACGCTGCCGTGGGCCTCACGGTTGTCGTTGTTGAAGTACATGGTGCGCGAGCTCAGGGACAGCTTGCTGTCCTCGATGAAACCTGCAGCGCCTGCTTGTTGGGCGAGAACCCCCAGTGCCACGGCCAGGGCCAGGCTGGACTTGTACATGCTTTGCTCCTCTACGTTCTAATTTTTGTGCGTCTCAAGCGGCGGGATCTTCTGTCCCACTCGCCTGGATTGGCGATTTAGCACCAAAGCGTGACCGCCAAGTCAATCGTTGACGGCCGATTTGCGACTTTGGTCTAACCCGCAACCTGCGCTACAGGATAATGACAATCCTATAAATCCAAAATGACCGTTTTATGAATCTGTAAGATTTTTCCGGAATAACATTGGAACCTTTACTGCCATTCGATGTATCGACGCTGTCAATCATACCTTTAGGTTATGTGCAAACGTTTGCCGTCAAGCGGCCCGTTGCTTGCCTCAACAGGGCCGAGAGAGGCTAGCAGGGAACCCGGATTCCGCCAGTCGGCGACCGAGCACCCTCTGTAGGAGCGGCTTTAGCCGCGATGCAGGCGCTGCAGTATCCGGCACCCGCTTCGCGGGTGATCGCGGCTGAAGCCGCTCCTACAGAAGTTGAATCCGATCAATGGGTTGAGTTTTGTTCCATGGGAGCCGGCCAGCCTCAGAGCATTTGGCTTTTAAGCTAATGCAAAAAAGTTATTTATTTTTAGTTTCTTAGATCATCTAGTCTTCTCGCCATCCATACCCCATTTGCCTGACGAGAGGTTCAACCATGATCCCGCATGCTCCGCTGCGCCTGTTCGCCGCCCTGACCCTCGCCAGCGCCAGCTGGTTGGCCCAGGCCGCCGACCTGACCGTCGCCTACCAGACCACCGTCGACCCGGCCAAGGTGGCCCAGGTCGATGGCACCTATGAAAAGGACAGCAAGGCCAGCATCGACTGGCGCAAGTTCGACAACGGCGCCGACGTGATCACCGCCGTGGCCTCGGGCGACGTGCAAATCGGCTACCTCGGCTCCAGCCCCCTGGCCGCCGCCGCCACCCGCAAGCTGCCGGTCGAGACCTTCCTGATCGCCACCCAGATCGGCGCCGGCGAGGCGCTGGTCGCCCGCGACAGCATCAAGACCCCGCAGGACCTGGTCGGCAAGAAAGTCGCCGTGCCTTTCGTCTCCACCGGCCACTACAGCCTGCTGGCCGCGCTGAAGGCCTGGAACATCGACCCCTCGAAGGTGCAGATCCTCAACTTGGCGCCACCGGCGATCATCGCCGCCTGGAAGCGCGGCGACATCGACGCCACCTACGTCTGGGACCCGGCCCTGGGCGTGGCCAAGGAGAACGGCAAGGTGCTGATCACCTCCGGCGAGCTGGCCGAGAAAGGCGCGCCGACGTTCGACGCCTGGATCGTGCGCAAGGACTTCGCCGCCAAGCACCCGGAGATCGTCAGGTCGTTCGCCAAGGTCACCCTCGACGCCTACGCCGACTACCGCAAGGACCCGAAAGCCTGGCTGGCCGACAAGGACAACGTCGCCAAACTGGTCAAGTTGTCCGGTGCCAAGCCCGCCGATATTCCGGTGCTGCTGCAGGGCAACGTCTACCCCCTGGCCGCCGACCAGGCCGATGCCCTTGGCGCACCGACCACCCAGGCGCTGACCGACACCGCCACCTTCCTCAAGCAGCAGGGCAAGGTCGAAGCCGTGCTACCGGACTACTCGCCCTACGTCAGCGCCCAATACCTGCCCAACTGATCCGGAGCCCGTCATGGCCTTGCTTGAACTGGAGCGCATCAGCGCACAGTACCCCGGCGCCACTACCCCGGTGCTGGCCGACATCAACCTGAGCCTCGGGCCACGCCAGTTGCTGGTGGCCCTCGGGCCTTCCGGCAGCGGCAAGACCTCGTTGCTCAACCTGATCGCCGGGTTCGTCGCCCCCAGCGGCGGGCGCATCACCCTCGACGGTGCGCCGGTGCAAGGCCCCGGTGCCGAGCGTGGCGTGGTGTTCCAGGACGATGCCCTGCTGCCCTGGCAGGACGTGCTGGCCAACGTCGCCTTCGGCCTGGAGCTGGCCGACGTGCCCCGCCTACAGCGCGAAACCAAGGCCCGCGAAATGCTGGCGCTGGTGGACCTGGCGGGCTTTGCCGAACGGCGTATCTGGCAACTCTCGGGCGGGCAGAAACAACGCGTGGGCCTGGCCCGTGCGCTGGCCGCCGACCCGCGGGTGTTGCTGATGGACGAGCCCTTCGGCGCCCTCGACGCCTTCACCCGCGAACAGATGCAGGAGCTGCTGCTGCAGGTCTGGCAGCGCACCGCCAAACCGGTGTTCCTGATCACCCACGACATCGAGGAAGCGGTGTTCCTCGCTACCGAACTGGTGCTGTTGGCGCCCAACCCCGGGCGTGTGGTCGAGCGCCTGCACCTGGACTTCGGCCAGCGCTATGCCGCAGGCGAGTCGGCCCGAGCGATCAAGTCCGATCCCCGTTTCATCGAAACCCGCGAGCACGTGCTGGCGCGGGTATTCTCGCAACGCCAGGAGTCCGCATGAGCAGCATCGAATTGCCGGCCGGCGCCAAGCAGGCACAACGGACACCACCTGTGGTGAAAACCCGCAAGCCCTTGCCGACCCGCTGGATCAGCACCCTGACCCTCACCAGCCTGCTGCTGGCCTGGTGGCTGGTGACCGCTGCCGGCTGGATCGAGCCGCTGTTCCTGCCTGCACCCGGCGATATCCTGGCCAAAGGCTGGACCCTGCTCACCCAGGGCTACATGGACGCCAGTCTGTGGCAGCACCTTGGCGCCAGCCTGGGCCGCATCGGCCTGGCGTTGATCGCCGCGACGCTAACCGCCATCCCGGTGGGCCTGGCCATCGGCTACAACCGCGTGGCCCGTGGCATCCTCGACCCGCTGATCGAGTTCTACCGGCCGATCCCGCCACTGGCCTACCTACCGCTGATCGTGATCTGGTGCGGCATCGGCGAGCTGTCGAAAGTGCTGCTTATCTACCTGGCGATCTTCGCCCCGATTGCCATCGCCACCGCCACCGGCGTGCGCACCGTCGACCCGGCCAGACTGCGCGCCGCCCAGTCGCTGGGCGCCACCCAGGCTCAGCTGATCCGCCACGTGATCCTGCCCAGCGCCCTGCCCGACATCCTCACCGGTATCCGCATCGGCCTGGGCGTGGGCTGGTCGACCCTGGTCGCCGCCGAACTGATCGCCGCCACCAGCGGCCTGGGCTTCATGGTGCAGTCGGCGGCGCAGTTCCTGGTCACCGACGTGGTGGTGCTGGGGATCCTGCTGATCGCCCTGATCGCCTTCGCCCTGGAAATGGGCCTGCGCGCCCTGCAGCGCAAGCTGGTGCCCTGGCATGGCCAAAGCCATTGATAGCCGAATGACCACGCCGGCAACCCGGCACCTGGAACGAGAAATGACATGAGCCTGACCGTAACCCCTCTCAGCCCGGCCCTCGGCGCGCAGATCAGCGGCGTGGACATCAGCCGCGAGATCACCGTCGAACAGCGCGACGCCATCGAGCAGGCGCTGCTCAAGCACCAGGTGCTGTTCTTCCGCGAGCAGCCGATCACTCCCGAGCAGCAGGCGCGTTTCGCCGCGCGCTTCGGTGACCTGCACATCCACCCGATCTACCCCAACGTGCCGGAAACGCCGCAGGTGCTGATCCTCGACACGGCGGTCACCGACGTGCGCGACAACGCCGTGTGGCACACCGACGTGACCTTCCTGCCGACGCCCGCGCTGGGCGCGGTACTGAGTGCCAAGCAGTTGCCCGCCTACGGTGGCGATACCTTGTGGGCCAGCGGCATCGCCGCCTTCGAAGCGTTGTCGGCGCCGCTGCGCGAGATGCTCGACGGGCTGACCGCCACCCATGATTTCACCAAGTCGTTCCCGCTCGAGCGCTTCGGCACCACGCCGGACGACCTGACGCGCTGGGAGGCGACCCGGCGCAACAACCCGCCGCTGGCGCACCCGGTGGTGCGCACCCATCCGGTCAGCGGGCGCAAGGCGTTGTTCGTCAATGAAGGGTTCACCACGCGCATCAACGAATTGAACGAGCAGGAGAGCGAAGCGCTGCTCAAGCTGCTGTTCGCCCATGCGACGCGACCGGAGTTCAGCATTCGCTGGCGTTGGCAGGAGAACGACGTGGCGTTCTGGGACAACCGCGTGACACAGCATTTCGCGGTGGATGATTACCGGCCAAGCCGGCGGGTAATGCACCGGGCGACCATCCTGGGGGATGCGCCTTTCTGAAGGGGGTTCGCCGGTAAGCCGGCCCCTACGGTGGATGCGTAGGAGCCGGCTTGCCGGCGAACAGCAGTGCTAACGCACCAGATGCAGGTACTGCATGTGCCGCTCGTACTGGTCGAGGATGTCGTTGATGATCTGCTCCTTGCTGTAGCCCACCAGGTCGTAGTTCTGGCTGCCTTCGCTCAGGTGCACCTCCGCCCGGTAATAGCGGCGGTTCTTCAACTCCTGCGTGCCCAACCCACCCAGCGCGAACGAGGGCGTGAAGTACCCACGCATCTGCACCTGGTAGATGAACGGCTGCTCCTCGCCATGGCCGACTTTCAGGCTGACGTTGTCGTGGCTCGGGTCATCCTGGGTGACCAGCACCAGGCCCTTCTGCTCGAACACCTCGCGTACCTCGGCGATCGCCGGGCGCACCACGTCGTCCATGAAACGGTACACCTCGTCCCGCGACGGGAAGTGCACGGCCTGGCTCAGGCGCTGGCGCCAGCCACCACGCCCGCGCCGCGACTGGGCGAACGGCGCCAGCGAATGCATCTGCGCGATCTGCCGCTGGCTCTCGAGATAGAAGGCCTTGTGCAGCCCCCACATCATGCTCAGCAGGATCAGCGAGAACGGCAGCGAGGTCAGCACCACCGCCGACTTCAACGAATCGATGCTGCCGGCGAACAGCAGCCCCCCGGTGATCAGCGCGGTCATCGCGCCCCAGAAGATCCGCAGCCAGTTCGGGCCATCCTCGTCGGCGCCGCCGCCCTTGGCCGACAGCGTCGACAGCACCACGGTGCCGGAGTCGGCCGAGGTGACGAAGAACACGAAGCTGATGAACACCGTCACGGCGATCACCGTCTTGCTCCAGGGGTAGGTTTCCAGCAGCAGGTACAGGCTCATCGACGGGTTGTCGAGGGCCGACTGGCCGAGGGCGGTCAAGCCGTGGTCGAGCACCTGGGTCATGGCGCTGTTGCCGAAGATCGACATCCACGCCAGGGTGAAGCCCAACGGGATCAGCAGTACGCCGAAGACGAACTCGCGGATGGTGCGCCCGCGCGAAATGCGCGCGATGAACAGGCCCACAAACGGCGCCCAGGCAATCCACCAGGCCCAGTAGAACACCGTCCAGCCACCCAGCCAGTCGCGGTTCTCGCCATAGGCGTATACATCGAAGCTCTTGCGCGGCAAGGCACCGAGGTAGTCGCCGAGGTTCTGGATCAAGGTGTTGAACAGGTGCTGGGTGGGGCCGGCGAACAGCACGAACAACAGCAGCGCGCAGGCCAGGAACAGGTTGATGTCGCTCATCACCCGCACCCCCTTCTCCACCCCTGCGACCGCCACGGCCACCGCCGCGCCCATCATCAGGGCGATCAGCAACACCTGCACCCACTGGCTGTGGCTGATGCCGAACAAGTAGTCGAGGCCGGCATTCAGGTGCAGCACGCCAAAGCCCATGTCGGCGCCCAGGCCGAACACCGTGGCGATGATGCCGAAGCCGTCCACCGCATAGCCGATCGGGCCATTGATGCGCTTGCCGATCAGCGGGTACAGCGCCGAACGCAGGGCCAGCGGCAGGTTGTGCCGGTAGGCGAAGTAGGCCAGCGCCATACCGACGAAGGCGAACACGCCCCAGCCGTGCAGGCCCCAGTGCAGGAACAGGATCTGCATCGCCTGGCGCCCGGCCTCGGCCGTGCCCGCTTCGCCCTGCGGTGGCTGCAGCATGTGGGTCAGCGGCTCGGAGACGCAGAAGAAGAACAGGGTGATGCTGATGCCGGCGGCAAACAGCATGCCGGCCCAGGACAGGTAGCTGAACTCGGGTTCGTCATGGTCGGCACCGAGCTTGAGCTTGCCGTAGCCGGACAAGGCGGTGACCACCACGAAGACCAGGTACAGGGTCATGGCCAGCATGTAGTACCAGCCGACGGTGTTGGCCGCCCAGTTCTGTGCCGCCAGCAACCACTCGCCAGCGGCTTGCGGCTGAGCGATGACCACCAGGCCGAAGACAAGGATGAAACTGGCCGCGAAGTAGAACACGGGGGGGTTCATGCGGATCTTGCCGTTGGCAAGCTCGGGGGTCGGTGCACTCATTGAACGGGCACCTCGTCGAAGGACGTGAGGTTCGGATTGAACGGGTTCAGCAAAGGCGATTCCTCCTTTTGAACACCGGCAATGGACCAGCGTTTTTCGTTGAACAAGCGTTCAAGTTAAACATGGATCGCCCTTCAATGCGACCCGATGTCGCTGCGCGGGAGCCTTGCGGGGCTGCGTTAAAACCCTTCGCCGGCAATCCGGACCCTACGGTCTAGACGGGTTTACGCTACACGTAGGAGCCGGCTTGCCGGCGAACAAATCAGAAAAGCCAACAGCAATACGAGGTCAATTCTTGCCCTGGCAATCCAGCTGCAGGTTGGCCTGGGTGATGTTGCTGTCAGCCGGCACACTACGGGTCAGCCACACGTTGCCGCCGATGGTCGAGCCCTTGCCGATGGTGATCCGCCCGAGGATGGTTGCGCCGGCATAGATCACCACGTCGTCCTCGACGATCGGGTGGCGCGCCAGGCCCTTGTGCAGGGTGCCCGACTCGTCGCTGGGGAAGCGCTTGGCGCCCAGGGTCACCGCCTGGTAGATGCGCACCCGCTCGCCGATGATCGCGGTCTCGCCGATCACCACGCCGGTGCCATGGTCGATGAAGAAGCTCTGGCCAATGCGCGCGCCAGGGTGGATGTCGATACCGGTGGCCGAATGCGCCAGTTCCGAGCTGATCCGCGCCAGCAGCGGCAGGCCGGCCTGGTACAGGTGGTGGGCCAGGCGGTGGTGGATGATCGCCAGGATGCCGGGATAGCACAGCAGCACCTCATCGACGCTACGCGCCGCTGGGTCGCCGTGGTAGGCGGCCAGCACGTCAGTGTCGAGCAACACGCGCAGGGCCGGCAGGGCCGCGGCGAAGTCCTGGATCAGGCGCAGGGCGTGGCCGTCGACATCGGTGACCTCGGTCTTGCCGTGGCGCGCGGCGTAGCGCAGTTCCAGGCGTGCCTGGGCCAGCAGGGCGGTGAGCGCGGCGTCGAGGGTGTGGCCGACGTAGAAATCCTCGCTTTCTTCACGCAGGTCCACTGGGCCCAGGCGCATCGGGAACAGCGCGCCGCACAGTTGCTCGAGAATCTGTCGCATCGCTTCGCGCGATGGCAATTCACGCCCGCCCTGCTCGCCGCTGCTGCGGCCATTGCGGCTGCGCCACTGTTCACGGGCACTGCGCAGGCCACTGACGATGCCCTGCAATTGCCAGTGCCCTGTTGATGGTTGTTCGCTCACGGTGTTTCTCCTGCCAGGCGGCTTTCTCGGTATGCACACGTTCCCGGTAGGGGCGGCCTACGGGGAGGGTGTAAACCACGATACGTCAAATCTCCCTCTTGGAAAAAACAACGCTTTATTCCATCCTGAGCTAAGTCGGGCATAAGCCATCGCGAATGGCAAAATGGGAATAACAACCTGATTTTTTATTATTTCCCGACCTATAAAGCCCACCTCTATAGTCGCCACCTCACTACTTCCACAACAAGCGCGGGGCCTGCCATGACCAAATTCGCCAAACCCCTTCTCAACGCCAGCCTGGCGCTCCTGCTCGGCGCCGGCCTGCTCGGCCAGGCCTTTGCCGGCGAGCAACTGAAGACCATTCAGGAAAAAGGCGTGATCAACGTCGGCCTGGAAGGCACCTACCCACCGTTCAGCTACCAGGACGAACACGGCAAGCTGGCTGGCTTCGAGGTCGAGCTGTCCGAGCTGCTGGCCAAGGAACTGGGGGTCAAGGCCAAGGTCCAGCCGACCAAATGGGATGGCATCCTCGCTGCTCTGGAGTCCAAGCGCCTGGACGTGGTGATCAACCAGGTGACCATCTCCGAGGAGCGCAAGAAGAAGTACGACTTCTCCGAGCCCTACACCATCTCCGGCATCCAGGCGCTGATCCTGAAGAAGAAGGCCGAGCAGCTGAACATCAAGACCGCGCAGGACCTGGCCGGCAAGAAAGTCGGCGTGGGCCTGGGCACCAACTACGAGCAATGGGTCAAGCAGGACGTACCGAAAGCCGAAGTGCGCACCTATGAAGACGACCCGACCAAGTTCGCCGACCTGCGCAACGGCCGCATCGACGCCATCTTGATCGACCGCCTGGCCGCGCTGGAATACGCGCAGAAAGCCAAGGACACCGAACTCGCCGGCGCCCCGTTCTCGCGCCTGGAAAGCGGCGTGGCCCTGCGCAAGGGCGAGCCTGAACTGCTCGAAGCGCTGAACAAGGCCATCGACAAGCTCAAGGCTGACGGCACGCTGAAACAGCTGTCCAAGAAATACTTCGGTGCCGATGTCACCCAATGATCGCTGAAAGCCTACAACTCGTTGTCGACTCCGTGCCCTTCCTGTTGAAGGGCGCGGGTTATACCGTGCTGCTCAGCGTCGGCGGCATGTTCTTTGGCCTGGTGCTGGGCTTTGCCCTGGCGCTGATGCGGCTGTCGAAGATCCTGCCGCTGGACTGGCTGGCACGCATCTACGTGTCGTTCTTCCGGGGCACACCGCTGCTGGTGCAGCTGTTCGTGATCTACTTCGGGCTGCCGCAGATCGGTATCGAGCTCGACCCCATCCCGGCGTCGCTGATCGGCCTGTCGCTGAACATGGCGGCGTACATCTGCGAAATTCTCCGCGCCGCGATTTCCTCGATCGACCGTGGCCAGTGGGAAGCGGCGGCCAGCATCGGCATGACCCGTACCCAGGCCATGCGTCGGGCGATCCTGCCGCAGGCCTTGCGCACCGCGCTGCCGCCGCTGGGCAACAGCTTCATCTCGCTGGTCAAGGACACCGCCCTGGCGGCAACCATCCAGGTGCCCGAGCTGTTCCGCCAGGCGCAACTGATCACCGCCCGGACCTTCGAAGTCTTCACCATGTACCTGGCTGTCGCGGTGGTTTACTGGATCCTCTGCAGCATCCTGGCGCACTTCCAGAACCGCATGGAAGCGCGGGTCAACCAGCACGACCAGGAGCACTGAGATGATCGTAGTAGAGGGCCTGACCAAACGGTTCAAGGGCCAAACCGTGCTCAACGGTATCGACCTGACCGTGCAGCCCGGCGAAGTGGTCGCCATCATCGGCCCCAGCGGCTCGGGCAAGACCACTTTCCTGCGCTGCCTCAACCTGCTGGAAACCCCCGATGCCGGGCGTATCCAGATCGGTGACATCACCATCGATGCCGGGCGCCCGCTGGGTGGCCAGCAGAGTGCGATCCGCCGCCTGCGCCAGCAGGCCGGGTTCGTGTTCCAGAACTTCAACCTGTTCCCCCACCGCACCGCCCTGGACAACGTCATCGAAGGGCCGGTGATCGTCAAGAAGACGCCCCGCGAGCAAGCCATCGAGCTGGGCAGGCGCCTGCTGGCCAAGGTCGGCCTGGCGGGCAAGGAAGACGCCTACCCCCGGCGGCTGTCCGGTGGCCAGCAGCAACGGGTGGCCATCGCCCGCGCCCTGGCCATGGAGCCGGAGGTGATCCTGTTCGACGAACCCACCTCGGCGCTCGACCCCGAGCTGGTGGGTGAAGTGCTGGCGACCATCCGCGGCCTGGCCGAAGAGAAGCGCACGATGATCATCGTCACCCACGAGATGAGCTTTGCTCGCGACGTGGCCAACCGAGTGATCTTCTTCGACAAGGGCGTGATCGTCGAACAAGGCGAGGCCAAGGCGTTGTTCGCCAATCCACAGGAAGAGCGCACCCGGCAGTTCCTGCGCAAGTTCCTCGGGACCACCGCTGCGCAGGACTGAAATCCGGCGTTGTCTTCTTCGCGGGTAAACCCGCTCCTACAGGATCGCTGCTGAACCTGTAGGAGCGGGTTTACCCGCGAATGCTTTCACATATCCGAAGCCGATTCCGACTTCTATAGATATTCCAAAGAGTTAGTTCATAAAACTTTTATAAACGAATAGGGTATATCCACCGGACCACCGGACCAGCAAACGTCTGTCGCTATCAGCTGAGGCGGCACATTCAACTTTGTGAGGTAAGGAATGGTCAGGATCACAATCACCCCAGTGGCCAACGCCAGGGCATTGAGTGCAGCCAAGGAGCGGTACTGATGTCCAGCCAGCCAACTACCCAATTCCACAGCGATATTGACAGTTCGCCCCTGCTGTTGCCGGCCAAGGTGCTGCGCAACGACGAAGAGGCCCTGCAAGCCGCCCGCGAGCTGGCCCAGGTGGCCCGCCAACAGGCCGCCCGCCGTGACCAGCAGCGCAAGCTGCCGTGGGCCGAGATCGAACAGTTCACCCGCAGCGGCCTGGGCAGCATCAGCGTGCCCAAGGCCTTCGGCGGCCCCGAGGTCTCCTACACCACCATCGCCGAAGTCTTCCGCCTGATCAGCGCCGCGGATCCTGCGCTGGGGCAGATTCCGCAAAACCAGTTCGGCATTCTCCAGCTGGTGCGCCTGACGGCCACCGAAGCGCAGCAGGAAGCGATTTTCCGCGCCGTGCTCGACGGCTGGCGCATCGGCAATGCCGGCCCTGAGCGCGGCACCAAGGACACGCTCACGCTCAAGGCGCGCATCACCCGCGACGGCGATGGCTATCGCATCAGCGGCGAGAAGTTCTACTCCACCGGCGCCCTGTACGCCCACTGGGTGGCGGTCAAGGCCCTGGACGACGAGGGGCGCCAGCGCCTGGCGTTCGTTCGCCGGGGCAGCCCGGGGTTGCGCATCGTTGACGACTGGTCCGGCTTCGGCCAGCGCACCACTGCCAGCGGCACCGTGCTGCTCGACCAGGTGCCGGTGGAGGCCGACCTGGTCATCGACAACTGGCGCCATCGGGAGCAACCCAGCACCCAGGGCGCGGCCTCGCAACTGATCCAGGCCGCCATCGATGCTGGCATCGCCGAGGCGGCCATCGACGACGCGATCCAGTTCGTGCGCGAGAAATCGCGGCCGTGGATCGAGGCCAAGGTCGAGCGCAACAGCGACGACCCCTATGTGATCGCCGACATCGGCCGCCTCAAGCTCGACCTGCACGCCGCCGAAGCGCTGCTGCGCAAGGCCGCGAAAGTGCTCGACGAGGTCAATGCCAGCCCCGTCGACGATGCCGCCGCCGCGCGAGCGTCGATCGCCGTGGCCGAAGCCAAGGTGCTCACCACCGAGATCTCGCTGCAGGCCAGCGAGAAACTCTTCGAGCTGGCCGGCAGCCGCGCCAGCCTGGCCGAGTTCAACCTCGACCGGCACTGGCGCAACGCCCGGGTACACACCCTGCACGACCCGGTGCGCTGGAAGTACCACGCCGTCGGCGCCTACTACCTCAACGGCACCCTGCCTGCCCGCCATTCCTGGATCTGATTCAAGGCCCTTCGCCGTCAAACCGGCCCCTACGCAATCCCCGTAGGAGCCGGCTTGCCGGCGAACAGCCCCTGCGGAGAGCACCATGACTGCATCCCTCATCACCAGCGACGCCCAAGCCCTGGCCGTCGCCGAAGAAATCGCCCAAACCCTGCGCCACGACAGCGCCGCGCGCGACCGCGAACGCCGCTTGCCCCACGCCGAACTCGACCACTTCGTGCAGACCGGCCTGTGGGGCATCAGCGTGCCCAAGGCCTATGGCGGCGCTGGCGTATCCAGCGCCACCCTGGCCAAGGTCATCGCCCGCATCGCCCAGGCCGACGCCTCGATCGGGCAGATCCCGCAGAACCACTTCTACGCCCTGGAAGTGCTGCGGGTGAACGGCACCCCGGACCAACAGAAGCGCCTGTACGCAGAAGTCCTCGCTGGCCGCCGCTTCGGCAACGCCCTGGCCGAGATCGGTACCAAGAACGCCCATGAGCGCACCACCCGCCTGACCCGTGACGGCGACCATTACCGTATCGATGGCCGCAAGTTCTACTGCACCGGCGCCCTCTATGCCCAACGCATCCCGACCCTGGTGATCGACGAGCAAGGCGTGTCGCACCTGGCCTTCGTTCCCGCCGACACGCCGGGCATCGAGGTGATCGACGACTGGAGCGGCTTCGGCCAGCGCACCACCGGCAGCGGCTCGGTGGTGTTCGACAACGTGTTGGTCCGCGCCGAGGACGTGGTGCCGTTCCAGAGCGCCTTCGACCGCCCGACCACGGTCGGCCCGCTGGCACAGATCCTCCACGCCGCCATCGACACCGGCATCGCCCGTGCCGCCTTCGAGGACGCCCTGCACTTCGTGCGCACCCGCAGCCGGCCCTGGATCGACTCCGGCCTCGACAAGGCCAGCGACGACCCGCTCACCCTGAAGAGCTTCGGCCACCTGGCAATCCGCCTGCATGCCACCGAAGCCCTGCTGGAGCGCGCCGGCGAGATCCTCGACATCGCCCAGGCCGACAGCAACGCCGAAACCCTGGCCGCCGCTTCCATCGCCGTGGCCGAGGCCCGGGCGATCAGCACCGAGATCTCGCTCGCCGCCGGCACCACCCTGTTCGAGCTGGCCGGCAGCCAGGCCACCCTGGCCGAGCACAACCTCGACCGCCACTGGCGCAACGCTCGGGTGCACACCCTGCACGATCCGGTGCGCTGGAAGTACCACGCCATCGGCAACTACTACCTCAACGACGAGAAACCACCACGCCGGGGGACCATCTGATGGCCCGCCAGATCCTGCTCAATGCCTTCAACATGAACTGCATCGGGCACATCAACCATGGCCTGTGGACCCACCCACGGGACACCTCGACCCAGTACAAGACCCTGGAATACTGGACCGACCTCGCCCGCCTGCTCGAGCGCGGGCTGTTCGACGGCCTGTTCATCGCCGACATCGTCGGCACCTACGACGTCTACGGGCAGTCGGTGGACGTACCGCTGAAAGAGGCCATCCAGCTACCGGTCAACGACCCGCTGCTGCTGGTCTCGGCCATGGCCGCGGTGACCAGGCACCTGGGCTTCGGCCTCACCGCCAACCTGACCTACGAGGCGCCCTACCTGTTCGCCCGGCGCCTCTCCACCCTCGACCACCTGAGCAACGGCCGGGTCGGCTGGAACATCGTCACCGGCTACCTCGACAGCGCCGCCCGGGCTATGGGCTTGGAACAGCAACCCGAGCATGACCGGCGCTATGACCAGGCCGACGAGTACCTGCAAGTGCTGTACAAGTTGCTCGAAGGCAGCTGGGACGACGATGCCGTGATCGCCGATCGCGAGCGGCGCGTGTATGCGCGCCCGGACAAGGTGCGTAAGGTCGAGCACCACGGCGAGTTCTACAAGGTCGAGGGCTACCACCTGTGCGAACCCTCGCCCCAGCGCACCCCGGTACTGTTCCAGGCCGGCAGTTCGGCGCGCGGCTTGGCGTTCGCCGGCAACCATGCCGAATGCGTGTTCATCAGCGGCCAGGAAAAAGCCGCCACCCGCGCCCAGGTCGACAAGGTCCGTGCAGCGGCCAAGGCAGCCGGGCGCGATCCGGAAAAGGTGAAGGTGTTCATGGGCCTCACCGTGATCGTCGCCCCGACCGAGGAGCAGGCCCGCGCCAAGCACGCCGAGTACCTGCGCCACGCCAGCGCCGAGGCGGGCGTGGCGCATTTCGCCAGTTCCACCGGCATCGACTTCTCACGCTATGAACTGGACGAGCCCATCGGTTTCGCCAAGGGCAACGCCATTCAGTCCGCCACCCGTCAGTTGCAGGACAACGCCTGGACCCGCCGCCGCCTGCTCGAACAGCACGCCCTGGGCGGGCGCTACGTGACCCTGGTCGGCGCCCCGGAGCAAGTGGCCGAGCAGTTGATCGCCTGGATCGACGAAACCGGCCTGGACGGCTTCAACCTGGCGCGCACCGTCACCCCGGAAAGCTACGAGGACTTCATCGACCTGGTCATCCCCGAACTGCAACGCCGCGGCCGCTACAAGACCGCCTACGCCGAGGGCAGCCTGCGCCAGAAGCTGTTCGCCACGCCCCACGCCCACCTGCCCGCCGACCACCCCGGCGCCACCTACCGCAACCCACCTGTCCCTGCCCCGACTGGAGCCCTGCACCATGCTTGAGAAACTGTTCCGGCCCGTCACGACCATCGCCCTGGGCCTCGGCCTTTCCGTCGCCGCCTTCGCCGCCGAGCCGTTGAAGATCGGCACCACCGCCGCCTTCGCCATCCCACTGGAAGCCGCCGTGGAAGAGGCCCACAAACAAGGCCTGGAAGTGAAACTCATCGAGTTCAGCGACTGGATCGCACCGAACGTCAGCCTCAACAGCGGCGACATCGACGTGAACTACTTCCAGCACATCCCGTTCCTGGAAAACGCCAAGGCCGCCGCCGGTTTCAACCTGGTGCCCTATGCGCCGGGGATCATCAACAACGTCGGCCTCTACTCGAAAAAGTACAAAAGCTTCGCCGAACTACCCGAAGGCGCCAGCGTGGCCATCGCCAATGACCCGATCAACAGCGGCCGCGGCTTGCAGCTGCTGGCCAAGGCCGGGCTGATCACCCTCAAACCGGGCGTGGGCTACAAGGCCACCGAGGACGACATCATCGCCAACCCGAAGAAGATCAAGATCCTCCAGGTTGAAGCGGTGCAACTGGTGCGCGCCTATGACGACGCCGACCTGGTCCAGGGCTACCCGGCCTACATCCGCCTGGCCAACAGCTTCGACGCCACCTCGGCGCTGCTGTTCGACGGCCTGGAGAACAAGGAATACGTGATCCAGTTCGTGATCCGCCCGCAGGAAAAGGACGACCCGCGCCTGGCCAAGTTCGTCGACATCTACCAACACTCGCCCGCTGTGCGCGCTGCCCTGGACAAGGCCCACGGCAAGCTCTACCAGGCCGGTTGGGAAGGCTGACATGGCCCAGGCCAGCGCCCTCAGGGCGCCCGTCCCACCCGTCGAACCGCACAAGGCCACGGAGCAGGCCCTGCGCCCGGACGTGAACCAGGCCCACGTGCGCTTCATCGGCCTGGGCAAGACCTACCCGGGCCAGGCCCAGCCGGCGCTGCACGGTATCGACCTCAACATCCGCCGTGGCGAAATCTTCGGCATCATCGGCCGTAGCGGTGCTGGCAAGTCGTCTTTGCTGCGCACCATCAACCGCCTGGAGCAGCCCAGCCAAGGCCGGGTACTGATCGACCAGGTGGATATCGCGGCATTCGACGAGGATCGCCTGGTGGCCCTGCGGCGGCGCATCGGCATGATCTTCCAGCACTTCAACCTGATGTCGGCCAAGACCGTGTGGCAGAACGTCGAGCTGCCGCTGAAGGTGGCCGGGGTGGCCAAGGCCGAGCGCCAGCGCAAGGTGTGCGAGCTGCTGGAGCTGGTCGGGCTTGCGGAGAAACATCATGTCTACCCGGCGCAACTGTCGGGTGGGCAGAAACAGCGAGTCGGGATCGCCCGGGCGCTGGTGCACGACCCTCAGATCCTGCTGTGCGATGAGGCCACTTCGGCGCTGGACCCGGAAACCACCGCCGCGATCCTCGAACTGCTGCGCGACATCAACCGGCGCCTGGGCCTGACCGTGGTGCTGATTACCCACGAGATGGCGGTGATCCGCGACATCTGCCACCGCGTGGTGGTGCTGGAGCGCGGCGAAGTGGTCGAGCACGGCGAAGTCTGGCAGGTATTCGGCGCGCCGCGCCATGAGGTCACTCGCACCTTGCTGGCGCCCCTGCAAGCACGGCTGCCCGAAGCATTGCAGGCCAGCCTGCGCGCCAGCCCGGCCAGCCGCGACGCGGCCGTGGTGCTCAAGCTCGGCCTGGTTGGCGAGCCGGAGCTGGGCGCCCTGTTCGCCGACCTGGGAGGGCGGGTGCGCCTGTTGCAAGGCGGTATCGAGACCATCGGCGAGCATGCCCTGGGGCAACTGATCCTGTCCGTGCGCGGCTCGCCGCTGGACACCCGTCAACTGTTGGAGCGCGCCCGCCGCTGGGCCGCGGACGTGGAGGTGCTTGGCCATGTGGATTGAGCGTTTGCTGCAAGGCCTGCTCGACACCTTGCTGATGGTCGGCGTGTCGTCGCTGGTCGCATTGATCGTCGGCGTGCCGATGGCGGTACTGCTGGTCACCAGCGACAAGGGCGGGATCTTCGAGGCGCCCACGCTGAACAGGGTGCTGGGCGCCATCGTCAACCTGTTCCGCTCGATCCCGTTCCTGATCCTGATGGTCGCGCTGATCCCCTTCACCCGCCTGGTGGTCGGTACCACCTATGGGGTGTGGGCGGCGGTGGTGCCGTTGACCATCGCGGCGACGCCGTTCTTCGCGCGGATTGCCGAGGTGAGCCTGCGGGAGGTAGACCATGGCCTGATCGAGGCGGCGCAGGCCATGGGCTGCCGGCGCTGGCACATCGTCCGGCACGTGCTGCTGCCCGAGGCGCTGCCAGGCATCGTCGGCGGGTTCACCATCACCCTGGTGACGCTGATCAACTCGTCGGCCATGGCCGGGGCGATCGGTGCCGGGGGGTTGGGGGACATTGCCTATCGGTATGGGTACCAGCGCTTTGACAGCCAGATCATGCTGACCGTGATCGTGATGCTGGTGGTGCTGGTGGCGGTGATCCAGTTGGGTGGAGATCGCCTGGCGAAAGGCTTGAACAAGCGTTGAACCCTTCGCCGGCAAGCCGGCGCCTACGTCGATAGCGTTGGCCCTGCAGGAGCTTGCCGGCGAACCGCAACGCCCTTATCCCCAGTGCAGTTCGCTTGCCGGCACCGGCCTGCCAAACCAGTACCCTTGCCCCATCTGGCACTGCTGCTCCAACAGGAAGCGCGCTTGCTCGGCCTGTTCGATCCCCTCGGCGTGTACCTGCATGCCCATGCTGCGCGCCAGGGCGATGATCACCCGCACGATGGCGATGTCATCGTCGTCATGGGGCAAACCGGCAACGAAGCCCTGGTCGATTTTCAGTTTCTGCACCGGTAGGCGCTTGAGCCGCAGCAGCGACGAGTAGCCCGTACCGAAGTCATCGATGGCCAGGTTCAGCCCCAGTTCGCGCAACCGGTGCATCTGCTCCAGCGCCACCTCCGGGTCCTCCATCACAGCGCTTTCGGTGACCTCGAGTTCCAGCAGGGCCGGATTCAGGCCGGTGTCGTGCAGCACATCGGCCACCTGCCGGTACAGCTCGCGCTGATTGAACAATCGGCTGGAGATGTTCACCGCGACGAACTCCAGCACCCGCCCTTCGGTCTGCCACTGCACCATCTGCCGGCAGGCCTGGCCCAGCACCCAGGCATCGATCTCGGCAATCAGCCCGGTGCGTTCGGCGATGGGGATGAACTCCCCTGGCGGGACCAGCCCACGCGTGGGGTGCTGCCAGCGTACCAGCGTCTCCACGCCAATCATCTTTGAGGTGAACAAGTCATGCACCGGCTGGAAGAACACCCGCAGCTCTTGCTGCTCCAGCGCCCGGCGCAACTCGCCGGCGGTCTCGACCCGCTGCTGGGCATGGGCGGTGAGCTCTTCGGTGTACAGGGCGTAGCAGGCCCGCCCATTCCCCTTGGCCTTGAACAGCGCCGAGTCGGCATTGCGCAGCAATTGCTCGGCACTCAACGCGTCGCTGGGGAACAGGCTGATGCCAATGCTGGCACTGATGAACAGGCGGTTGCCCTCGAAGCTGAACGGCTCTTTCAGCCGCTCGATGATGGTCTGCGCCAGCTTGCCGGCCTGGCCGACTTGCTGGCAGCTCTCCGCCAGCACCCCGAACTCGTCACCGCCCAGGCGGGCCAGGGTCACGCCGTTGCCCAGCACCTCACGCAGGCGCTCGCCAACCAGCTTGAGCAACTGGTCGCCGATGGTATGGCCAAGGCCGTCGTTGATGCTCTGGAAGTGGTCCAGGTCGAGCAGCAGCAGGGCGCAACCACGCTTGTTGGCCTGGGCGGCGGCCAGGGCCTGCTCGACGCGGTCGTTGAACAGCAGGCGATTGGGCAAGCCGGTGAGCGGGTCGTGGTGGGCGAGGTAGGCCAGTTCCTCTTCCGTGTGCTTGATCGCACTGATATCGCTGAACACCGCCACATAGTGGCTGAGCTCGCCGCTGTCGTCGCGAATGGCGCATATCGTCTGCCATTGCGGGTAGATCTCACCACTTTTGCGACGGTTCCAGATTTCCCCGCTCCACTCGCCCTTTTCCGCCAGCGCGGTGTAGATCTGCTGGTAGAACGGCGCGCCATGGCGGCCCGACTTGAACTTGCTCGGCCGCTGGCCGACCACCTCGTCCTGCTGGTACCCGGTGATGCGCATGAACGCCCGGTTGACGTGCACGATCAGGCCGTTGCGATCCGTCACCAGCACGCCCTCCAGGGTGCTGTCGAACACCGCGGCGGCCATGCGCAAGCGTTCGCGGTCCTCGCTGCGCAGGCGGGCGCCGATGCCGATGAAGTTCAGCAGCCGGGCACGCGAGACGAAGATCAGCAGGGCACTGAGCAGCACCCAGACCACCACATTGATCTGCCGCCCCACGGTCAGCGCCAACGGGTCCTCGGTCATGCCATGCAGGACCAGCTCGGACAGCGCCAGCCAGAGAATCGAAAGCACCACATAGAGCCCGGCCATGCGCAAGGCGTCGCGAACGGAAACAGACATGTCGGGTGGTTTAGCCCATGAAAAAGGAAGGGGCATTATAGGGGCTGAAACACCCTGTGACTTCCTATCAAAAAGGGCGACTGGTTTTATTTCCCCGCCAAGGGATAATGCGAGCGCTGTTCCCCCTGTGTTTTCGAGGGTCTTTCCCGTTATGTGGTACTACGGTCTGCTCGACTTGTCGGCCTGGCAACTGGTCGCGGTCACCTTGCTGATGACTCACCTGACCATCGTCAGCGTCACCATCTACCTGCACCGCTACTCGGCCCACCGGGCCCTGGAGCTGAACGCGGGCCTCAAGCATTTCTTCCGCTTCTGGCTGTGGCTCACCACCGCGCAGAACACCCGCGAGTGGACTGCCATCCACCGCAAGCACCACGCCAAGTGCGAAACCCCGGACGACCCGCACAGCCCGGTACACAAGGGGCTTGGCACCGTGCTGCGCAAGGGCGCGGAGCTGTACCGCGAAGAAGCACGCAACGAAGAGACACTGCGCATCTATGGCAAGAACTGCCCCGATGACTGGATCGAGCGCAACCTCTACACCCGCTTCAAGCTCGGCGGCATCGCCCTGATGGCGGTCATCGACCTGCTACTGTTCGGCACCATCGGCATCACCATCTGGGCCATCCAGATGATGTGGATTCCCTTCTGGGCCGCCGGCGTGGTCAACGGCCTGGGTCACGCGGTGGGCTATCGCAACTTCGAATGCCGCGACGCGGCCACCAACCTGGTGCCCTGGGGCATCATCATTGGCGGCGAGGAGTTGCACAACAACCACCACACCTACCCTAATTCGGCAAAACTCTCGGTGCGCCGCTGGGAATTCGACATGGGCTGGATGTGGATCCGCCTGCTGAGCCTGCTGCGTCTGGCCAAGGTGCAGCGGGTCGCGCCCATCGCCCACCGGGTCGAGGGCAAGGCCTCGCTGGACATGGACACCGCCATGGCCATCCTCAACAACCGCTTCCAGATCATGGCCCAGTACCGCAAGCTGGTGATTGCCCCACTGGTGAAGCAGGAACTGGACAAGGTCGACGCGTCGGTACGCCACCGCTTCCGCCGCGCCAAGCGCCTGCTCTCGCGCGAAACCAGCCTGCTGCAAGACCGCCATCACGTGCGCATCGAATCCATGCTCGCCCACAGTCAGGCCCTCAAGACCATCTACGAAAAGCGCCTGGCACTACAGCAAATCTGGGCGCGCACCAGTGCCAACGGTCACGACATGCTCGCCGCCATGAAGGAGTGGGTACACGAGGCGGAAGCCAGCGGAATCCATTCGCTGCGCGACTTCGCCGCCCAGCTCAAAACCTACTCGTTGCGCCCCGCCACCGCCTGACCGCCGTTGATCGGCACGCTCCGCATTGGGGCGTGCCGACCGGAACTTACCCTTCGCACACCGCTCAAACTCGACATATCGCCCGCGTGGCGGGCCTGACCGTGGCCGCACGCCTATCGTCGAGAACCGCTCCGTGCTCATGGCCAAAGAACTCCCACCCACGCACACCGGCACACCCCGCCCCGAAGCCGCCCAGACCTTGCTGGCCCTGCTCCACGCCCAGGGCGAAGTGGCGCGCCTGAGCGAACGCGAGCAGTTGTACAGTTCTCTGCTCGACAGCGTTAACGCCGTGCTGTGGGCGTTCGACTGGGAAACGCGCCAAGTGCTCTACGTGAGCCCCGCCTACGAGCGCATCTTCGGTCGCCCGGCCAGCCTGGTGCTCGCCGATTACAACGAGTGGCGCGACGCCATCTACCCCGACGACCTTGAGTACGCCGAACGCAGCCTGGCCCAGGTGCTGGTCAAAGGTACCGTGGAAGACCGCGAGTACCGCATCCTCAACGCCGCCGGCGAAGTACGCTGGATCAGTGACAAGTGCTACATCAACCAAACGCGCGAGGGTGACCAGCGGGTGATCATCGTGGGTATCGCCGAAGACATCACCGAGAAGAAGCGGCTCGAAGGCGAGCTGCAGCGCCTGGCCACCACCGATGTACTGACTCAAAGCAGCAACCGCCGACACTTCTTCGACTGCGCCCAGCAAGCCTTCGACAGTGCCCGTGAAGACGGCACGCCGCTGGCTTTCCTGCTGCTGGATATCGACGACTTCAAGCAGATCAACGACAGCTACGGCCACCAGGAAGGCGATCAGGTGCTGCAACGCATCGCCGACGCCGGCAAGGCCGTGCTACGGCGTGGCGACCAGTTCGGGCGTATTGGTGGCGAAGAGTTCGCGGCGGTGTTTCCCGGCTGCACGGCACAAATGGCCGGGCAAATCGCCGAGCGCTTGCAGCGGGAAATCCAGCGCCTGAGCTTCAGCCACGGGCAGCAGACCTATGGGGTGACAGTGAGCCAAGGGCTGACCGGTTTGACCGACGAAGACGAAACGCTCGACAGCCTGTTCGCCCGCGCCGATGCGGCGATGTACCGGGCCAAGCGCCAAGGCAAGAACCAGATCGTGCGAAGCTGACCGGTTTAGCTGAGGTGGCTGCTCGACCCGCCTGGATACAAACAGCCGTCTGCAACCCCTGCAGGAACAATCCCAAGGCTTGATCACCTACAGCAATGAACCGATCAGGCCGGACGCTCCTCGTCTGCCTCGGGCGGGGTTTCTGCCAGTGCCGGATCGATCAAGGTGGCTTGCGCTTCGTCGGTGGCGGCCTGTGCCGCCTGGCGCTCGGCCTCCTCGCGCGCTAACGCCTCCGGGTCCACCTTGCGCAGCCGCGTCAGCTCCGGCAACCCAAGCTTGAGCAACCGCGCCGTCTTGCTGCTGGCGACCTTCTCCAGCCCTGCGCTGGGCCGCAACCGTGCCAGCTGTCCCGCCAGGTTCATGGCCAAGATCTCGCGGGAGTACACGCCGCCACCCAGCTGATACACCGAAGCGATCAGCTCGCGCAGGTTCAGCGGCAGGCGCCAGCGAGTGCGCAACGCCGAACCGAACGGCGCACCGAATTCGTTGAGCGACAACTCCACCTGGTCCTCGTCCAGCTCGCCGCCGGCCAGGCGCCATTCCTGCAGGGTACGCAGGACGGCCAGGTCGCCCAGGCAATGCAGCAGCCCAGCACAGTAGCAAAGGCCCTCGTCCACCTCGACCATGCGCGCCAGGGTGCGGGCGTAGTCCGCGGTGTGCAGGGAAAGGTTCCAGTAGTGCGCCGCGTAACGGGCCAGCAACGGGTCGCTCAATCGCGCGCTGCGCTTGAGCGTAAGGCCCAGGATAAGGTTCATGCTCTGGGTGCTGCCGAGCTTGTTCAGCGCCTGCAGCAAGGTTTGTACCGGCGACTCGCTGTGCAGCGCGGCGCTGTTCGCCGCGGCGATGAGCACGCCGGTGATCTGTGGGTCGTCGCGCACCTCCTCCTCGAGCACCCGCAGGTTCAGCCCATGGGGGTTGAGGGCACGCTTGATCGCCACCTGCACGTCGGCGAACAAGGGGCCGCCATCGGCTGTGGCACGGCGTTGCTCGAGGAACGCCGGCAACTTGACCCCGGCTTGCAAGGGCGGCACCGGGCAGGTGATCGGCTCGCCGACCTCCAGCAACAGGCTTTCCAGGCGCTTGCGCAGGTTGTCCAGGTCGAGCGGCTTGCCCAGGTAGGCAGTGGGGTGCAGCGGCAGCGCCTCGCGCACACTGGCGCCGTCGGTGCGTTCACTCATGAGGATGAACGGCAGGCCAGGCTGCCCGCCCATACCGCGCACTCTGCGCAGCAGGTCGAGGCCATCGAGCCCGGACAGCTCACGGGCCGCGATGATCAGGTCAGGCTTGGCGGACAACGCACTCAGCGCCTGTGAACCATCGGCGCAGATCTGCAGCCGGGCATCGCAGCGCACGCTAAGCAGCATATCTCGGAGCATGTCACGCACCCAGGGGTCGCCTTCGGCGATCAGCACGCAAGGGGGGACGGGATCAACAGCGCTCATGGGCTTTTCTCCAGGCAATGACGCGCGGTCCTTCGCAGCTTCCGCGGAATCCTCGTACAACCTTAGCGCCTGATGCCCGCAAGCGGCATAAAAAAAACCCGCCGAAGCGGGTTTTTTTCTGACACGTATCACATATTTCAGGCCAGTTCAGCGAAGCACTCTTCGATGATTGCCAGGCCTTTGTCCAGCAGTGCGTCTTCGGCGGTCAGCGGCACCAGGATGCGCAGGACGTTGCCGTAGGTGCCGCAGGACAGCAGGATCAGACCCTTGTCGCGCGCCTTGGCCACAACCTGCGCAACGGCGGCGGCATTCGGGGTGTGGGTGCCTTTCTCGAAGACTTCCACCGCGATCATCGAACCCAGGCCACGGACGTCGCCGATGATCGGGTACTTGGCCTGGATCTGCTTGAGGCCAGCGGTCAGGCGCTCGCCAACAGCTTGGCTACGCTCCAGCAGCTTCTCTTCCTCGAACACTTCGATCACGGCCAGGGCCGCGGCGCAAGCGATCGGCGAACCGGCGTAGGTACCGCCCAGGCCACCCGGGGCGATGGCGTCCATGTACTCGGCCTTGCCGCATACACCGGCCAGCGGGAAGCCGCCAGCGATGGACTTGGCGAAGGTGGTCAGGTCAGGCGCGACGCCCATCTGCTCCATGGCGAAGAAGGTGCCAGTACGGCCGGCGCCGGTCTGCACTTCGTCGGCGATCAGCAGGATGCCGTGCTGGTCGCACAGGGCGCGCAGGCGCTTCATCAGCTCTTTCGGCGCAGGCAGGAAACCGCCTTCGCCTTGCACCGGCTCGAGGATGATCGCGGCGATGTCGCGCGGCTCGGCGTCGTTCTTGAAGATGCGCTCGACCGAGGCGATGGCGTCATCAACGCTGATGCCGTGCAGCTCGCTCGGGAACAGGGCGCGGAAGATGCCGCCTGGCATCAGGCCCATGCCGGCGGAGTACGGCACGACCTTGCCGGTCAGGCCCAAGGTCATCATGGTGCGGCCGTGGTAGCCGCCGGTGAAGGCGATCACGCCAGCACGGCCGGTGGCGGCACGGGCGATCTTCACGGCGTTTTCAACGGCTTCGGAGCCGGTGGTGACCAGCAGAGTCTTCTTGGCGAAGTCGCCTGGGACCAGCTTGTTGATCTTTTCGCACAGCTCGACGTAGGGCTCGTAGGCCAGCACCTGGAAGCAGGTGTGGCTGACCTTGGTCAGCTGCTCTTGCACGGCCGCGACCACTTTAGGGTGCAGGTGGCCGGTGTTCAGTACCGCGATGCCGCCGGCGAAGTCGATCAGTTCGCGGCCTTCAACGTCGATCACCGTCGAGTTCTTCGCGGTATCGACGAAGATCGGGTGGATCTGGCCGACGCCACGTGGGACGGCGGCGGTACGGCGTTGCATCAGGGATTCGTTGGTCTTGCTCATAGTGCCCTCAATTGCGCCGGTTCTGCGGCGCTTTTATTCGGGGGTGGCTGGATGCAAGCGTGCACAGTATTCGTTGATCGACTGTCACGCCTGCCCTGGCCACCAGGTACCGCTATGTCAAAAAGGCCAGCGAGACGTCGCTCTCGCGCCCCGCTGGCAGAGGTAAAACCGATTACCTGGTGATCAGACGCTGATGCACAGGTATTTGATCTCGAGGTAGTCCTCGATACCGTACTTGGAACCTTCGCGGCCCAGACCCGAGGCCTTGATGCCGCCGAACGGCGCGACTTCGTTGGAGATCAGGCCGGTGTTGATACCGACCATGCCGTACTCCAGGGCCTCGGCGACGCGGAACACGCGGCTCATGTCACGGGCGTAGAAGTACGAGGCCAGGCCGAACTCGGTGTCGTTGGACATGGCGATGACTTCGGCCTCATCCTTGAAGCGGAACAGCGGCGCCAGCGGGCCGAAGGTCTCTTCCTTGGCGACGGCGGCAGTCTTCGGCACGTCGACGAGGATGGTCGGCTCGAAGAAGTTGCCTTCGATCAGCTTGCCACCGGACAGCACCTTGGCGCCTTTCGAAACGGCGTCGTCGATGTGCTCCTGGACCTTGGCGACAGCCTTGCCGTCGATCAGCGGGCCAGTGGTGGTGCCTTCTTCCAGGCCGTTACCGATCTTCAGCTTGGCGACAGCGGCCTTGAGCTTCTCGGCGAAGGCGTCGTAGACACCGTCCTGCACGTAGATACGGTTGGCGCAGACGCAGGTCTGGCCGTTGTTGCGGTACTTGGAGATGATCGCGCCCTCGACCGCCTTATCCAGGTCGGCGTCGTCGAACACGATGAACGGCGCGTTGCCGCCCAGCTCCAGGGACACCTTCTTGATGTCCTTGGCGCATTCTTCCATCAGCTGGCGACCGATTTCGGTCGAGCCGGTGAAGGACAGCTTGCGTACCAGGGAGTTGCCGGTCAGCTCGCTGCCGACTTCGCCGGCGCTGCCGGTGATCACACTCAGCACGCCAGCCGGGATACCGGCACGGGTGGCCAGCTCGACCAGGGCCAGGGCGGAGTAAGGGGTCTGCGAAGCGGGCTTGAGGACCATGGTGCAACCGGCGGCCAGGGCCGGGCCGGCTTTGCGGGTGATCATCGCGGCCGGGAAGTTCCACGGGGTGATGGCGGCGGTGACGCCAATCGGCTGCTTGATGACGATCAGGCGCTTGTCCGGCTGGTGGCCAGGGATGACATCGCCGTACACGCGCTTGGCTTCTTCGGCGAACCACTCGATGAACGAGGCGGCGTAGGCGATCTCGCCCTTGGCTTCGGCCAGTGGCTTGCCCTGCTCGGTGGTCATCAGGCGGGCCAGGTCGTCCTGGTGCTCGATCATCAGCTCGAACCAGCGGCGCAGCTTGCCGGCACGCTCCTTGGCGGTCAGTGCGCGCCAGGCCGGCAGGGCCTTGTCGGCGGCCTCGATGGCGCGGCGGGTCTCGGCGGCGCCCATCTTCGGCACGCTGCCGATCACTTCACCGGTGGCCGGGTTGGTCACCTTGATGGTCTGGCCGCTGTCCGCATCCAGCCACTCACCGTTGATGAAGGCTTGCTGGCGGAACAACTGAGCGTCTTTGAGCTGCATGTCGGCTTCCCTTTACTGCGAATTATTGATTGTTGAAAAGGCGCCCCCAAAAGGGGGCGGCCGTCAGAAATTCGTGCACCAGGGTGTTCGACGCCTGGGTGCTGAGCGTTTGAAATCTCAAACGGAATGCTAAGCGGGGGTTGGGGTGTTGGACAATAGGCTGTTCGAAAAAAAGAACGAATGGTCGGAATTCAGATCAGTGGAAATGCATCGCGGGGCAAGCCCGCTCCCAGGCAGCCCTTGCGCGGACTGCGTGGGAGCGGGCTTGCCCCGCGATAGTGCCCTGGAAGGTTAGTCCATCAGAACGCCTTGTCGAGGTCGATCACCAGCGCCCGGTAACCCACGCTGCCCGGCTGGCGACTGTGCACTTTCAACTCCACCGCCACCTCCTGGGTGCCACGACGCACTTCGTTGAGCACCGTGGTCGTCAGCTTCTGCGGGGTCAGGAAGTTCACCGAGGCCGAATAGATGAACTGGGTATCGGTGTCCACCCGATATGCCACCACCGAGGTGATCGGGCTGTACCACTCGTCCCCGCGCTCCTTGCCGTACTGCCACACCTGCTCGACCGTGCCCTTGGCCTCGTCGATCCGGTATTCCACCGCCCGGCTGTAGTTGCCGGCCAGCTTGGTCGGCCCGAAGTCACGGCCCCAGCCATTGTCGAACACGGTCAGCGTGCCACGCCCGGTCAGCCAGGCAGTGTGCTGGGTCCAGGACCATTCGAAGCCCTCGCCCACCGGTTTGAGCACTTTGTCCTGCAAACGTGCCGGCCAACCTTGCGGCGCGGCGAGGATCCACTTCACCTGCTTGTCGCGGCCAATCTTCACCACCCCCTGGTGGCGCGCTGAAACGATGATGCTGTCGTCATCGGCGTCGTAGTCGATGGCATTGACGTGGGCCCAGTTGCGCCCGGTGCCGACGCCGGGGGTATCACCGAACGGCAGGTCGCCTTCGGCCAGCTCGTTGGCCAGACGGTCGCCTTGTTTCTGCACGCCCTCTGGCAGCTGGATCGCCGCCTTGCCCAGGGTCTCCAGCAGTTCGCCGCGATAGGGGTCGAGAATCTGGTTCAGGTCCCAGAAGTCCAGCACGTCACCCGCTTCGTTGACCTCGATGATGTGGTCGCGGATTGAGCGCACGCGCTTGCCGTCGGGGCGGCGGTAGTCGCTGGTGCCTACCCGCAGCAGGTAGGTGCCGTTCACCGTCTCGCGGATTTCGTGGGAGAAGTCGGCGAACTTGTCCGGCAGGCTGCGTTGCCACACCCGCCGGCCGAGCAGGTCGTACTTGGAGTACGTCTGGCCCTGGCCCCAGATCAGCTTGCCGTCGCGGGTCTGGTGGAAGCCCATGGTGCCGCCCAGGCCGTCGCGACGGCTGGAATCATGGATCTGCTCGATATCCAGGTACCAGCGCACATCGCCATTGCTGTCGGCGATCCAGTTGTTGCCCACCGAGTCCCACTCGGCGGCGCCGCCCAGGCCATTCCACTTGAAGGCGCGCCCACCGGGGATCTCGGCCAGCAGGTGGTTGAACAGGTACAGGCGCTGTTCGAAACCAGGCGCAACCTTGATCGGCTCCACGTCGGGCAATGCCGCGGTCTGTTTCGCCACCACCGGCAGGCGCACGGCTGGGGCATAGATTTCGTAGCGCTGGCGGATGCGCTCGCCGTCGAGCTTGTAACTGACCTCGACCTGGTTGACGTGGTCCGGATAGAGGCCGAACACCGGGATGCCGCCATAAGTCCACAGCGAACGCTCGGAAACGTCATAGGTGATGTCGACACCGCGCTCACCCCGGCCCAGCACCCGCACATGGGCGCTGCTGATGGCGCGACCTCCGTCGCGGATGATCGCGGTCAACGGCGCCAGGCGGTAGGGGTTGACCACCACGTCACCCAGCAGGGCTTCGTCGCGATCAGGCACCTTGGCAGTGAGGCAGGCACCTTCGGGCAGTTCATGCGGTTGGGTCTTGGCATTCATGGCAAAGCTCCTTGTGCTCAGAAGTCGTAACGGGCGGTGGCGCCCACGGTGCGTGGCGTACCCAGCACGCCGGCATAACCGCCGTTGGCGGAGTTCCACAGGCTGGTGAAATAGGTTTTGTCGCCGGCGTTCTTCACCCACAGCGACAGGTCGAGCACGCCGTCACCCTGGTCCAGGCGCACCCCGGTGGACAGGTTGACGATGCCGTAGCTGGGGATCTGGCCGTAGTCAGAGTCGTCGATGGTGCCCACCGCCCTGGAGCGGAAGGCATAGCTGGCGGTGACGTAAGGCTCGATGCGCTCGGCCAGCTGCCATTTGTACTGGCCGTTGATATTGGCGATGTACTTGGAGGCACCCACCACCTGGTGGCCGGACAGGTCGCAGGTGGCCGCAGGGTTGGCCAGGCTCACCTCGGGCGGGCACGGTGCATCCTTGTAGTCGGTGTAGCGCACGTCGTTCCATGAACCGTTGAAGTTCACCGTCAGGCCTCGGATCGGCAGGGCCGTGGCCTCGAACTCCAGCCCACGCGAACGCACGCTGCCGGCGTTGGCCAGGTACTGCACGCGGTTGGCTTCGTCGTAGACGTTGGCCTGGTAGCCGTGCACTTCGGTCCAGAACAGGTTGGTGTTGAGCTGCAGGCGGTTGTCGAACAGCGTGCTCTTGAGCCCGAGTTCGGCGTTGTTGGCGCGCTCGGTGCCCACCAGCAGCGAATCGGTGCCCAGCCGCGGCGCGGCGCCGACGGTCAGGTTGACGCCCCCGGACTTCTCGCCGTGGGACAGGCTGGCATAGCCCAGCAGGTCGTCGGTGAAGCGGTAGCTCAAGCTGAGCAGGCCGGACGGGGCGAAGCTGTACTGGTTGAGGTCGCCCGAATCGTAGGCGCCCACCCGGCCCTGTCGGGCTGTAGCCGCGGCACCGGTCACTGCAGCGCCACCGTAAGGCGCATCGCGGGTGACCCAGGCACTCTTCTCCTCATAGGTGCCGCGTACCCCGGCGGTGAAGTCCAGGCGTTCGGTCAGGTGCCAGGTGCCTTGGGCGAACAGCGCATAGCTGTCGGTGTCGATGTGGCCATTGCCAATGGTGTTCACATTGGCCAGGGCGCCGGCCGGGGTCAGGTTCCAGATATCGGCCTGCGGCCCGTAGTAAGTGAACGATTTGTTGTCCAGGTCCTGCTTGAAGTAGTACGCCCCCAGCACGTAGTCGAAGAAGCCGCCGGTGGGCGAGGCCAGGCGAATCTCCTGCGAGTACTGCTTGTCCCGCACCGACACCCCGGCGCTGTAGAACACCGGCACATTGAGGCCATCGTCGTTGCGCGGGGTGAAGTCCCACCAGCGGTAGGCGCTGATGGAGGTGAGGGTGAAGTCGTTGGGCAGCGTCCAGTTGGCCTCCACCGAGGTACCGCCCTGGAACACTTTCACCATTTGGTCGGCGTCGAAGTTGACCTTGCGGTCCTTGCCCGACACCAACGTCGCCCCGGCCTGGGCAGCCAGGCTTTCATAGCGGTTCACGCCATTGAGGGTCGGGCCGCTGCTGTAGAGGCTGAGAATGCCACTGTCGGAGTGCTCTTCGTTGTATTCGCCGATCCAGTGCAGGTTGAAGGTCTCGCTGGGCTTGAACAGCAACTGTGTGCGAAAGCCCTGGCGCTTGCCGCCGTTGAGGTCGTGGCCGTCGTGGAGGTTCTTCACATAGCCGTCGTCTTCGGTGTGGTAGGCGCTGATGCGCCCGGCGAGGGTGTCGGTGAGCGGGCCGGAGAAGCTGCCCTGGGTCTGCCAGTAGCCATCTTCGCCCAGGGAAGACTGCACACTGCCCTCCTGGTGGAGGGTCGGCTTGCGCGTGGTGATGTTCAGCACACCGGCGGTGGTGTTCTTGCCGAACAGCGTGCCCTGCGGCCCGCGCAGTACTTCCATCTGCTCGACATCGAGCAGGTCGAACACCGCCATGCCGGGGCGCCCCAGGTAGACGTTGTCCAGGTACACGCCAACGCTGCCCTCCAGGCCATCGCTGGCCGGGTTGTTGCCCAGGCCACGGATGGAAATGCTCGACTGGCGGGCATGCACATAGGACACGTTGGTGCTCGGCACCAACTGCTGCAGGTCCTGCACCCGGTAGATGCGTTGGGTTTCCAGGGTTTCGCTGCTCAGCACGCTGATCGGCGTGGGCACGCTCTGGGCGGTTTCCTCACGGCGCCGGGCATTGACGGTGACGGTGCCGAGCTTGGCTTCCTGCTCGACGGCGGGCGCTGGAGTGGATGCTTCGGCGAAGCTGGTGCCGGCGGCGGCCAGCAGCACACCGGCCGCGAGGGGCTGCAAAGCGAAAAACGATACGCGCGCGGGCCAACGGGAAAGTCGGGACATGCAAATGCTCCTTGAAGGCGTGGGCCCTGGCGAGCATTTCCGTTGGCGGAACCGAATCGCGGTCGGACGGGCTTATATTCTTTTAAGGTATATAAATATTTTTAATTCATATTTTGTGGAATAAGCAAGTCCCTTTATAAGGTTCCCAACCCTTCCCAGCAATTGCATTCGACCGAAAGTTTCCATGTAGAAAATGCATATCGACCTACGCCAGCTCCGCCACTTCATCGCCCTTGTCGAACACCGCAGCTTCGTGGCCGCGGCGGCCGCGGTGAACCTTTCGCAATCGGCCTTCAGCCGCAGCATCCAGACGCTGGAGCACAACGTCGGCTGCCGCCTGGTCGACCGCGCCAGCAAGGAACTGGCACCCACCCGCCAGGGGTTGCTGGTGCTGGAACATTCGCGGCGGCTGGTGCACGGGGCGCACCACCTGGTCAACGAGATCAACCAATTCAATGGCGCGACCACGGGGGTGGTGCGCTTCGGCTCGGGGCCAGCGCCAGCCGGTGGCTTGGTGCCTCGAGCGGTGGCGCGGTTCGTTGCCGAGTACCCGGCGGCACGCACCTGTTTCCAGGTGGACAATTGGCAGGCGCTGAACCGTCGCCTGATCGCCGAGGAAATCGAATTCTTCATCGCCGACACCCGCCAGTTCGAGGCTGACCCGGATTACCAGGTGCTCAAGCTCAAGCCCCAGCGCTGGCACTTCTGCTGCCGCCAGGGGCACCCGTTGACCGCGCATGAAAAAGTGCGGACGCAAGACCTGTTCGATTACCCGTTGGCCACCACGACTCGCCCACCGAACATTCGAAAGGTCCTCAGCGACCTCAGCGGCCGGCAGGACTTTCTGCCCAGCGTGGAGTGCGAACACGGTTATGCCTTGCTCAATGTGGTGCTGCACTCGGACACCATCGGCATCGCTTGCAGCGCGAACCTGCTTCCCTACCAGGGGGAGCGGGGGTTGGTGGCGCTTGAACTGGCGGACCTGGCGCCAGAGCAGGAGGAGGCGTTCTACACGCGATATGGCGTGGTGAGCCGAATGGGGTATGGGTTGTCGGCGTTGGCGCAGGGGTTGATCAGGCAGTTGCTGGTGTGTGACAACGAAACCTGAGGAGCGCATCACCGCCTGTCGCGCAGGGAATACAGCCCTCTGTAGGAGCAACTTTAGCCGCGATGCAGGCCTTGCTGTGCATGGCACCCGCCATGCGGGTGATCGCGGCTGAAGCCGCTCCTACGGAGGAGGCACCCAGGTGGGTTCCAGGCGGGCATCAGCCCTTGCGGGTCGTTCGGCTCACTTGCCCATCCACCCCAACAGGCACCTCGCCGGCCAGGGTCACTCGGCGCACGATGCGCGGCTGGGTGCCGTAGTCATCCACCGCGTAGTGCTGCGTGGCGCGGTTGTCCCAGATCGCCACGTCACCTGCCTGCCAGCGCCAGCGCACGGTGTTTTCCAGACGTGTCACATGGCCCTGCAGCAGCGCGAACAGGTGCTGCGAATCGGCCAGCGAGTAACCCTTGATGCGCTTGACGAAGTGCCCCAACTGCAACACGCGCTCGCCGCTGATCGGGTGCACACGCACCACCGGGTGCTCGGTCTCGTACACCGTCGAGGTGAACACTTTGCGGTAGCGCTCGAGCTTGGCCGGGTCGACGTCCGGCTTGACGCTGGCATAGTCGTATTCGTTGCTGTGCACCGCCCACAACGAATCGGCCAGCGCCCGCAGCGGCTCTGGCAGTTCCTGGTAAGCGGCGGCGGTGTTGGCCCAGACCGTGTCGCCACCCGATGCCGGTGCGACCACGCTGCGCAGGATCGAGGCCTTGGGGTAGGCATCGACGAAGGTCACGTCGGTGTGCCAGGAGTTGGCCCGCTGGCCTTCGGCGCCATCGAGCTGGAGCAAGTAACGGGTGCCGTCGACCACCGGCACGGTGGGGTGGGCAATGGGCTCGCCGAGCAACTGGGCGAAGGCCTCCTGGCCTCGGTCGTCGAGATGATCCTGGGCGCGGAAGAAAATCACCTTGTGCTGTACCAGCGCGACCTGGATGGCCTCGATGGTGGCGGGGTCCAGATCGGCGGACAGCTTGATGCCTCGGATTTCAGCGCCGATGCGTCCGGCAACGGGCTGGATGTCGAGTTCGAGGGCTTGCGGCGCGGTGGCCAATGCGGCGTTGCTCATGGTCGTGCTCCTCACGGTTTCTTGTCGGGGGTTCGGGTTCAGCGGGCGGCCTGGGTGGCTTGGTCTTGTTGCAGGGCGGCGTCGAGGAAGCGCGGCTCGATCCAGTCGGCAACCTGGAAGCCACGGCGGATCAAGCGCTCCTTGGCGGCGAGGTCCACGCCCTGCTGCAGCAGGCCGACGAATTCGGCGTCCAGGCGAGGGTCGAAGTAACGGGCCAGGTTTTCCTGGGCCAGGTCATCGCGCAGGATTGCCCGTGGCCAGTTGGCCTGGGCAGACACCAGGTCCACGTAAGCATCGCGGTTGTGTTCGTTCTGCAGCCACTTCACCGCCTGCTGCTGGGCGGTGACCAGGCGCTGCACCAGGTCGGGGTGCTGGCGGATGAACTCGCCGGTGCCGATCAGCACCGCCTGAGTGCCACCGGCACCTTTGAGATCGCGGGAGTTGACCGGCAGCTCGACCAGGCCACGCTCACGCAGCGACAGCAGGTTGGACAGCCCCCAGGTGGCGTCGATCTGCCTGGCGGCCAGGGCGGCGTTGGCGGCGTTGAAGTCCAGGTTGATCACCTTCAGCTCACGCTCGGACAACCCCTGGCTAGCCAGGGCGCTGGCGAACGACAGCTGGTTGGCGGTGCCGCGGAACACCGCCACGCGCTTGCCCTTGAGGTCTTGCAGGCTGTGGATGCCCGACCCCGGCACCACACCCAGGTAACTCTTCACCCCACGCACTCCGGCGGACAGCACACGCGTATCGAGGCCGTTGGCCTTGCCGATAATCGCAGCCAGGTCACCCAGATAGGCGAAATCGGCCTGGCCATTGGCCAAGGCTTCGTTGACCACCGGCCCCGCGCCCTTGAAGAAATGCCAGTCGATGCGAATGCCGTCCTTGGCAAATTCCTGCTCAAGCAGTTGCTGGTCGCGCAGTACGTCGACCACGCCGCCAGCACTGGGCTTGCTGCCGGCGCTCAAGTCAGGGACAGCAATGCGGATGACTTCGGGCTGGGCGGCATGGGCAGCCATTGGCAAGGCACTGAGCAGGCCAGCCAGCAGAGGGGTGAGCAGGTGACGGATTCGGGCTTTCATGGCAATGCTCCTGGGCAGGCTGCCACCGGCGATGGCCGGCGCTTTGGCCAGAAGCTAGGCAGGTCTGGTTAGAACCTACAAAGATCAAAACTTCATTTTTTAGTAACCAGAAGACATAAATAAGGCGTCATGCGGGGTGCCGGGTGGCTTGCAGCGCATGCATGGAAAATATGAGGAAAACGCAATGGCTTAGGGCTTTCACCTGCGGCAGGCGCATGCTCTTATCTCTTGAATTTCGCTTGTGAGAATTTTTAATTCCATAAACGAATAAACAAGGAATGGTTTGAGAGGTGCCTCGATGAGCGAAATCGTGAGCGTAGGCCAGCACCGTCGATGGGGGCCGCTACGCGGCTCTTTCGCGGCTCAAGGCCGCTCCTGCGTACCGTGGGTTGTGCCGTTGGCGGTGGCGGCATTGTGGATGATCGCCAGCCGTGAACACTGGATGAGCGAGCAGATCCTACCCGCGCCGTCGATGGTCTGGCAGAGCGCGCTGGAGTACGGCTCCAGCGAGCTCTGGGGGCATCTGTGGATAAGTATGCAACGGCTGATCTGGGGACTATTGGCGGGGGTCGCCAGCGGGTTGCTGCTGGGTGCCTGGTTGGGCGCGTCGCAGCGTGCGCAAACGCTGGTGCTACCGACCTTCATCGCCCTGGCGCAGATCCCGACCCTGGCCTGGATCCCACTGTTCATGCTGTTCTTCGGCATCGGCGAGCTGCTCAAGCTGGTGGTGCTGGTCAAGGCCGTGGTGGTGCCGGTCACCCTGCACACCCTGGTCGGCGTGCGCGATGCCCAGCCCAAACTGCGCGAAGCAGCCGCCACCCTGCGCCTGCCCGCCCACCTGGTGTTCCTGCGCCTGCTGCTGCCGGCCGCCCTGCCGGCATGCCTCGCGGGGGTTCGCCTGGCCCTGGCGACCGCCTGGACCTCCTTGCTGGCGGTGGAGCTGCTGGCCTCCAGCGAAGGCATCGGTTACCTGATGGTCTGGGGGCGCCAGCTGTTCATGCTCGACCTGGTGTTCCTGTGCATCCTGGTGATCGGCCTGGTCGGTGCCTTGATGGATCGCGGCTTCTCGCGGCTGGAACGCCGCCTGCTGTTCTGGCCACAGCCGGCCATGGGCCAACAGGCGCGCGGCACCGCCACGAACAGCGGGCAGAGCCTGTTGCTGCCTACGGCAGTGCTGGTGGTGTGGCAGGCGGCCAACAGCTTCGGCTGGGTCGATGCGCACATCCTCAGCTCGCCACTGGAAGTGCTGCGCAGCCTGTACACCGGGCTGATGGACGGTTCGCTGCCCGAGGCTTTGCGCCTGAGCCTGCAGCGCACCCTCGCCGGGTTGCTGATCGGCGGCGGTGCGGGCTTCGCCCTGGGCTTGCTGCTGGGCCTGTCGCCCACCGCCGAGCGCCTGCTCGGCCCCAGCCTGTCGGCGTTGCGTCAAGTGGCGCTGTTCGCCTGGGTACCACTGCTCACCGCCTGGTTCGGCCTGGGTGAAAGCGCCAAGCTAGTGTTCGTTGGGTTGGCGGCGTTCTTCCCGCTGCTGATCGCCACCCAGCGCGGCATTGCCAGCCTCTCGCCGCAACTCGGCGAGGCGGCGCAGGCCCTGCGCCTGGGCCTGCGCCACCGCCTGCGCCTGCTGGTGCTGCCTGGCGCCGCCTCGGCCATCTTCGCCGGCCTGCGCCTGGCGTTGATCTACGCCTGGCTCGGTACCATCGGCGCCGAGTACTTCATGCCCTCGGACGGCGGCATCGCCAGCCTGATGATCGGCGCCCAGCAATTGTTCCGCATGGACCAGGTGATGGCCGCCATGGTCCTGATCGGCCTGGTCGGCGCCCTGCTCGGCCACCTCGGCCAACGCCTCGAATCGCGCGCCACGCGCTGGAGATCCGCATGAACGCCTTCATAGCCCCGGCCCTGCACGCGGCCAACCAACCCGACGCCACCCCGCCGCTGGTCACCTTCGAGGGGGTCGGCAAGACCTTCAGCGTCGACGGCCAAGCCTTCGAGGCCATCCGCGACTTCAACCTGGCGATCGACGAGGGCGAGTTCATCGCCATCGTCGGTGCGTCGGGGTGCGGCAAGTCCACCCTGTTGCGCCTGCTGGTGGGGCTGGACAACGACTACAGCGGCAGCATCCGGGTCGACGGCAAGCCGGTCACCGGCATCGGTGGCGAGCGGGGCATCGTGTTCCAGGAGCACCGGCTGTTCCCCTGGCTGACCGTCGAGCAGAACATCGCCCTGGGCCTGGTCAACGAACACCTCACCCAAGGCGAGCGCGCCCGACGCGTGCATGAATACGTGCAACTGGTGGGGCTGACAGGTTTCGAGTCGGCCTACCCGCACCAGTTGTCCGGCGGCATGGCCCAGCGCGTGGCCATCGCCCGCGGCTTGGTGGCCAGCCCGCGGATCTTGTTGCTGGACGAGCCGTTCGGCGCACTGGACGCCTTGACCCGCCAGCAACTGCAGGACGAACTGCTGGCCATTCGCGAACGCTCGGGTATCACCACCCTGCTGGTGACCCATGATGCCGAGGAGGCCACCTACCTGGCCGACCGGGTGGTGGTGCTGGAGCCACGCCCCGGGCGCATCAAGTCCGTGGTGCCGATCGACCTGCCGCATCCACGCCGGCGTACCGGCGTGGCGTTGCACGCGCTGCGGGAGAAGGTCCTGCATCAGATCACCGGTGGCCAGCCCTACATCAAGCCTGCGCCCTTGCGCGTGGAGGGGTTGCGTGCGGAGCTCATCGCGCTGTAGCGATCAGCGCCACTGCGCAGCCGGGAAGAATCGCTTGCCCCTGCCCTGTAGGAGCGGCTTCAGCCGCGATGCGGGCATCACGGTGCCTGGCATCCGCTTCGCGGATGATCGCGGCTGCAGCCGCGCCTACCTGAGGGCGTGGCAGGTCATTTAGTCAAAGCAAGCCACAGGGAAAAACAGCCGCATATCAAGGCAATGGACGCCATCGGCATTGATGGGTATGATGCGGCCCGTTGCACTCGTAGCTCAGCTGGATAGAGTACTGCCCTCCGAAGGCAGGGGTCGTGGGTTCGAATCCCGCCGAGTGCGCCATTTTCAAAAACCTCGGAATGCTTCCGGGGTTTTTTCGTTTCAGGGCACCGGTAGCGTGAAAGCCAACTGCGGGACCACTGTGGCGCTGCTTGTCTGCCTTGGCCTGCATGGCTGCGCGACCTTGCCCTTGCCGCAGCAGCGCAGCCAACAGGCAGACGCGCTGGCCAGCACCGTGAACTTGATGCGCGAGCAGGTACGCACCGATACCTTCCTGCTGGCCAGTTACGTGCGCATCGAGCGCCCGGACCTGCCGCTGACGGTATACATCGAAGGCGACGGCTTGGCCTTCCGCAGCCGCTCGCAGCCCTCGGACGACCCCACGCCGCTCAACCCAGTGGGGCTGGCGTTGGCGGCCGCGGACTCGTCCGCCAATGTGCTCTACCTCGCCCGCCCCTGCCAATTCGCCCGAATGGCCGACAACCCGCGCTGCGCCGTGACGTACTGGACCGGCAGGCGGTTCGCCGAAGACGTGGTGCAGGCCATGGACCAGGCGGTCGATCACTATGCCCGGCAAGTGCCCGGGCAACCGCTGCACCTGATCGGCTACTCCGGCGGTGGCGCCATCGCCGCGCTGCTGGCGGCGCGCCGGGTGGACATCGCCAGCCTGCGCACCGTGGCGGGCAATCTCGATGTCGCCGAGTTCAACCGGTTGCACAGGACCACCCCCATGCCCGAGTCTCTCAACCCGATCGACCAGGCTGCCAGGCTGCGCGCGCTGCCACAGATTCACTTCCATGGCAGCGCCGACCGCGTCGTGCCTGGCGTGATCGCCGAACGATTCGCCCAGGCTGTGGCCGGCGACTGCACGCAAGTACGCGGGGTTCCCGGGATGGGCCATGGGGGTGACTGGGCGGCGCGCTGGCCAGGCCTGCTCGCCGAACCGGCGCGCTGCGGGCGCGAACACTAACTGGCGAAATTGTGCATGAATGCACGGTGTTAGCTCTCCCAAGCAGGCCTGCATTGGTGTTAGCGTGGGCCTCTTCCCGTTTGCGTAAACGGGCACCACCCACCCTTGCAAAGGAATGCGCACACCCATGCCATTTTCCAAGCTTTCCGCCGCTTCCGTGATGCTGGCCAGCCTGGCGATGTTGTCGATCCCGGCCCACGCCAACCTCTCCCAGCAACAGTCCGCCGCCATCGTCAAGGCCTACGACGGCAGCAACCCCGCCGACTTCAAGCAGTTCCTCGGCAAACTGGCCGGCAGCGACCTGGCCAAGGCCGACAAGCTCGCTGACACCCTCAAGCTGTACCTGGCCGGCAAACCGCTGAGCAGCGAACAGCAAGACGAGATCAACCGCCTGCTGGGCCTGTACACCCGGATCAAGTACGGCGAGGCCGCCAAGCAGACCCTGCGCGAACTAGTGGAGATCCCGACGGTGCGCAAAGAGGGCGTGCCGCAACACGAGAACCCGGAATTCCTCAAGATCGCCGACAAGATCAAGGCCCTGGCCGAGGGCTTCGGCCTGCAGTTCCGTAACGTCGACAACCGTGTCTACGAGATCTCCCTCGGCGAAGGCAAGGAAGTGATCGGTATCCACGCCCACGCCGACGTGGTACCGGTGACCCCGGAAAACTGGAAGCTCAAGGACGGCACCAAACTCGATCCGTTCAAGGTCACCCTGGTGGGCGACCGCATGTACGGCCGTGGCACCGAGGACGACAAGAACGGCATCGTCGTCGCGCTCTATGCGTTGAAAGTGGCCAAGGACGAGAAGCTGCCGCTGGCGCGCCAGTTCAAGCTGCTGGTGGACACCACCGAGGAAACCACCGGCGACGCCATCCCCTACTACTTCGAACGCAACGCCACCCCCGACTACAACCTGGCACTGGACGGCGGCTACCCAGTGGTGATCGCCGAGAAAGGCTACGGCACGGTCATGGCCACCTTCGCCAAGCGCGCTGGTACCGGTAATGGCGCCGAGGTGGTGAAACTGACCGGCGGCCTGGCCACCAACCAGATCCCGGGCAGCTCGGTGGCGACGCTGATCAGCGACAAGCCAGCCGACGTGGCCAAGGCCCTGGAAAAAGCCGGCGCCGAGTACGTCAAGCAACATGGCGGCGACTTCAGCATCGACGCCAAGGCCGACGGCAAGCAGGTGCTGCTGACCGTGACCGGTGTGTCGGCCCACTCCTCCGAGCCTGAGTCCGGGGTCAACCCGGTGGCGCGCATGCTCGACTTCCTCAACGGCGTGCAGAAGCAGGTGCCGCTCAAGCACAACCACATCACCGACGCTGCCCGCTACGCCGCCGACAACTGGGGCCTGGACTACCTGGGCAACAAGCTCGGTGTGGGCTTCAAGGACAGTTTCATGGGCCCGCTGACCACCTCGCTGACCTTCGTCGGCCTGGATGACAAGGCGCTTAAGCTGGCGGTAAACCTGCGCATTCCCAAGGGCAAGTCGCTCGAGACGCTCAAGGCCGAGCTCTCCGACAAGCTCGGCGAGTGGGCGCGTACCAGCCACACCTCGGTGGCCTTCGACTACACCCTCGACGAGCCGATGTACCGCAACCCCGAAGGCGAGTGGGTCAAGGCACTGCTGGCCGTGGCCAGCGAGAACCTGGGCATGAAGCATGAGTTCGGCACCTCCGCCGGCGCCACCTCGGTGCACGACCTGCCCAACGGCGTGCAGTTCGGCCTGGCCATGCCTGATGTGAAGTACACCGGCCACAACGACAACGAGTTCAAGACCGTGGAGCAGTTCATGCTCGACCTGCAGATCGTCAGCGAGATGGTGGCGCGGATCGGGCAGATGCCAAAACTCTGAGGCACGCGTGTAAAGACGGGAGGCGCCTGCGGGCGCCTTTCTCGTTTGCGTGTGGATTTTCTGGCGCCACTGTTTCGCCACCCATGAAATGTTTGGTAACCTTCGCGCCGGCCACCCGTTCGGGTGACACGTTATGCGAACAGGGACGCGTTCGACGAACGCTACAAAAGGAATTGCGATGGCGATGGTCTATTGCCGCGGCTGTGCCAGACAGCTGCACGAAACGGCACCCACTTGCCCACAATGCGGCGCTCCACAGCACGCAATCTCCCCCACGAACCCGGTCAGCGGCGAATCGCCGTGGATGGGCATCGTCTCCCTGATTCTCGGCATCCTCTGTGTACTGACGCTGTTCGATGACGCTGACTGGGACGGTGAAACCCTCCTTGGGATGGTCATGCTTTCAATGGCGGGCCTGGTCCTGGGCATCGTCAGCATCAGTCAGAAGAAGCCCGGTAACGGCATGGCCATCGCCGGCGTGGTCATGGCAGTCATTTCACTGCTGTGCTTCATCGGCCTATCTGCTAGCTAATTAAAACGTGAGGGAAAACAAATGAGCATGGTGTTCTGCCGCGGCTGCGCCAAACAGATCCATCAATCGGCCCTGAGCTGCCCGGGCTGCGGCGCACCCCAGGCCGCCACTGCCGGCAACGGCACAATCGCGGGTACCACTGCCGTGAGCAGTGGCAATGCCTACATCGAAGTGATGAAGAAGTACGCCGTATTCAAGGGCCGCGCGCGCCGCAAGGAATACTGGATGTTCGTGCTGTTCAACCTGTTGATCACGATCGCGATCGGTATCGTCGACAATGCTATCGGCACCAAGCCGCTGCTGGGCCTGGTGTACAACCTGGCGATCATGATCCCGAGCATCGCCGTTGCCGTACGTCGTGTGCACGACAATGACCACAGCGGCTGGTGGTTGCTGGTGCCTATCGTCGGCTTGGTGTTCCTGATCAAGGACGGCACCCCAGGCAACAACCGCTTCGGCCCGAGCCCCAAGGGCCTGGTGTAGGCGCAGCCTGCGCGGGAATCGAAAGACGGCCTTCGGGCTAATGCCAGTCAGTTAAGCCTCTGAACAAGCGGCCTCTTCCTCAAACCGATGACGAGGCTAACGAAAAAACGGCGCTTTCCCAGTGAGGGGAAGCGCCGTTTTCTCTTAACTGACTGGCATTAGCCTTCGGGCCGCCTTTTTTCATGCTGCCCGTGCATGACGTTTTTCAATCGCCTCCATGCCGTTTCCTGCATTGCCGTGCAGAGCGCCGTGCCGGATGCTTTATTTACTCCGACACATTGCCGTCCCACCCACTGAGGCCCGTATGAAGAACGTCGAACAGATTCTGAAAAACAAGTCGCAACCTCAGGCCGTCTATACCATCGCCCCTGATGATTCGGTGCTCGATGCCTTGAAACTGCTGGCGGAGAAAAACATCGGCGCCCTGCCGGTGGTGGAGAACGACCAGGTGGTCGGGATCGTCAGTGAGCGTGACTATGCTCGCAAGCTGGTGCTCAAGGGCCGTTCTTCACCTTTCACCACCGTACGCGAGATCATGAGTTCGCCGGTGGTCACCGTGGAGCCCAAGCAGAACCTCGAGTACTGCATGAACCTGATGACCAACCGCCACCTGCGTCACCTGCCGGTGGTGGACAATGGCCAACTGCTCGGGCTGCTGTCGATCGGCGACCTGGTGAAAGAGACCATCGCCGAGCAGGCCAACCTCATCCTCCAGCTGGAGCAGTACATTCGCGGTGAATAACCCTCAGTGGTAGGCGCGCTCCAGCTCGTCCAGCTGATGATCGAAGCTGCGCAGCCGCGCCGACCAGGTGTACACCAGCACTTCCAGGTCACGGTTGAGCACTGCGGTGTTGCCACCGTCGCGTATTGGCGCATCGCACAGGTCCAGCTGATAGCGCTCGCGGGCCATGGCCGTGGCCACGCTGGACAGGTCGCGGGCATTGGCCAGCCAGTGATGATGGTGATCATGCACTTCCCGGTCGAGCTCCCGGCACTGGCGCTTGAGGGCATCCAGGCTTTGCTCCAGGGGTGTGCCCTTGAGCTCGCCCATGACCTCTTCGAACGTCCGCCCGGAGTGCCAGTAGCTACCCCAGAAATAACGGTCGAACACCGTCTCAACCCGGCGCAGGGCGACCTTGGTGTTCCAGATGGTCAGCAGCGTTCGCCCCTGCGCCACTTCGCGGCGGTTCAGGTGCAACTGCTGCCAGGCGATCCATGCCAGCCCGCACAATGCCACCCCCGCGGTCACGGCGGCGGCGGCATACAGAAACTGCACGGCCTGGTTCATCTGCTGGGTGTGCCGGATACCATAGAAGTAGCCGGCGGTCAGGGTGCCCAGGATCGTCACGGAGCACCAGAAACCTGGTGCATAGGGATCTTTCATCGCGCCATCCCCTGTTGTTTTTCCTGAGCATAGCAACGGCCCGATCACCCATCAGGTGCCGCTCGGCGCTTTATTGTCGGGGGCGACGCAAGGCTTCGTTGAGTTGGTCGAACAGCTCCGCCCAATCGGCATCTTCATTGATGCTGTCCCTCAGGAACCCCCGCTGGGCATCGTTCCAGAAGGGCGCGTCGACCAACTTCACGTCCCCCTTGAGGGGGGAATGGCTAGTGATGAACTGGTCAATACCGACAGGATCATCGGCTAACCCTAGCTGTTTGAACAGTTCGGAAAACTTGTGGATCGGCGCTTCCATGGTTCACTCCTCTGGCCGGGCCGGTCGTCCACGACGCCAGCCCGGTGTGGTTTGCGAGCATCAGCTCAATTCGCGCACTTCGGCGCGCGGCACCAGTTTCAAGTATTGCTCCATGCTCATGTGGATCAGGTGATCGTGGTCACCCGCCTCAAGATAGACATCACCCTGGCGGGTGAGTGTGCGGTCGAGCAGCATCGGGATGTTGTAGGCATCGCCGAGCGCCGGGATCGCGCCACGCTCGCAATCGCCGAACAGGCTGGGCAGCGCGCTCTCGCGGGTCAGCTGCCAGGCGCCGGTCATGCGCACCTCGGTCATGTCCAGGTGCCGGTTGGCCGGCAGCACGGCCATGATGTAGTTGCCATGGCGATCGTCGAGCATCACCGACTTGGCGACCCGCTCTGCGGGTACGCCGGCCGTGCGCGCCGACTCCAGGCTGGTGGCCGAATGTGGATGGGGAACGATGTCGTAGTCGCAGTTGGCCTGGTCCAGGCGCTGCTGAAGGGTCTTGGCCATTCGCATGATGCACCTCCGGTTTAGCCCCCACCCTCAAGTTTAGGCCGTGGTCGGTCGGGCACGACTAAACTTCAGGAACAGGTCCGCACGAGGTGACGACAGGTGATCGCTCACGGCTGGCGCGTGTTGTTGCTGTCACTGTTGCTTGGCCTCGCTCCGGGCGGCCAGGCCGCGCCAGGCGGCGATGCCTGGCTGCTGAGCGTCGACGATGCCATCGGCCCGGCCAGCGCCGACTATCTGCTGCGCGGCCTTGAACAAGCACAGGCGCAGGGTGCGCAACTGGTGGTGGTCCGCCTGGACACCCCCGGTGGACTGGACAGCGCCATGCGCCAGATCATCAAGGCCATCCTCGCCAGCCCCGTGCCGGTGGTCACCTTCGTCGCTCCCGGCGGCGCCCGGGCAGCCAGCGCCGGCACCTACATCCTCTATGCCAGCCATGTGGCGGCGATGGCGCCTGGTACCACCCTGGGCGCGGCGACGCCGGTGCAGATCGGCGCGCCTGGCATGGGCGACAAACCTCCCGCCAACAACGAAGACGACACCCTCGCTCGCAAGCAGGTCAACGATGCCGCCGCCTATATCCGAGGCTTGGCTGAGTTGCGCGGGCGCAACGCCGACTGGGCGGAAAAAGCGGTGCGCGAGGCCGTGAGTCTCTCGGCCAGCGAAGCCCTGCGCCTGAAGGTGATCGACCTGGTCGCCAGCGACCTGCCGGAACTGCTGCGCCAGCTCGATGGCCGCACCGTCCAGGTCGCTGGCCTGCCCGTGCAACTGCGCACCGCCGACGCCGCCGTGGTGGAACACCTGCCCGACTGGCGCACTCGCCTGCTGGCGGTGATCACCAACCCCAGCGTGGCGCTGATCCTGATCATGATCGGGGTGTACGGCCTATTGTTCGAATTCATGAACCCCGGCACCGGCGCGGGAGGCGTGGTCGGCGGCATCAGTCTGTTGCTGGCGTTGTATGCCCTGCAACTGTTACCCGTCAGCCATGCCGGCGTGGCGCTGATCCTGCTGGGGATCGCTTTCATGATTGCCGAAGCGTTCCTGCCCAGCTTCGGCGTGATCGGTTTCGGCGGCATTGTCGCCTTCGTGGTTGGCGCACTGATCCTGATGGACACCAATGCTCCAGGCTTTGGTATCCCCCTGGCGTTGATCATCAGCCTTGCCATGGTCTCGGCGCTGCTGCTCGGCGGCGTGCTGGGCATGGCGCTCAGAGCGCGGCGGCGGGCGCTGGTCAGCGGCGACGCCGGGCTGGTGGGCAGCCTGGTCACCGTGACCGTGGTACACCAGGACAACCCGTTCCTCGGCTCGGTACAGGCCCAGGGCGAACAGTGGCAGGCGCAGTGCGCGACCCCCTTGCAACCCGGCCAGCACGTCAGGGTCTTGGCCCGTAACGGCCTGACGCTCGAAGTCAGCGCCACCGCGCCCACGGCGCTAGGAGAATGAAGATGTTCATGCAGTTCGGTTTCGGCACCCTGCTGGTGCTGCTGGCCCTGTTGCTGCTGTCGGCCTTGCGTATCCTGCGCGAGTACGAACGCGGGGTGGTGTTCCAGCTCGGGCGCTTCTGGCAGGTCAAGGGGCCGGGGCTGATCATCCTGATCCCGGGTATCCAGCAAATGGTGCGGGTCGACTTGCGCACGGTGGTGCTCGACGTGCCGCCCCAGGACGTGATCACCCGCGACAACGTTTCGGTGAAGGTTAACGCCGTGGTGTACTTCCGCGTGCTCGACCCGCAGAAGGCGATCATCCAGGTCGAGGACTTTCTCAGCGCCACCAGCCAGCTGGCCCAAACCACCCTGCGCGCGGTGCTGGGCAAGCACGAGCTTGACGAACTGCTGGCCGAACGTGAGCAGCTCAACGCCGACATCCGCGCCGTGCTCGACGCGCAGACCGACGCCTGGGGCATCAAGGTGGCCAATGTCGAGATCAAGCACGTCGACCTCAATGAGTCGATGGTCCGCGCCATCGCCCGCCAGGCCGAGGCCGAGCGCGAACGGCGGGCCAAGGTGATCCACGCCGAAGGCGAGCTGCAGGCGTCGGAGAAACTGATGCAGGCGGCGCAGATGCTGGGCAAGGAGCCTGGGGCGATGCAGTTGCGCTATATGCAGACGCTGGGGGCGATTGCCGGGGACAAGAGCTCGACCATCGTCTTCCCCTTGCCGGTGGACCTGCTCAAGGGGCTGATGGACAAACAGCGTTGAGGCCACACGATCCCCTGTAGGAGCCAGCGTGCTGGCGAACAGGGCCATTCGCCAGCACGTTGGCTCCTACAGGATGAACGGTATGAAGTTCAGATCGGCGCCCGACGCAGGGTCGCAAGGAATGTCGCGGCACCGATGAACAGCCCGGCGAAGGTGCGGTTCAGGCGCTTCTGCTGTTTAGGGGTGCGCAACAGGCGCAGCACCCGCGACGCCAGCCCGGTGTAGCCCGCCATCACCAGCATGTCGACGCTGATCATGGTCACGGTGATCGCCACGTACTGCGGCAGCAGCGCTTCATGCGGGTTGATGAACTGCGGCAGCACCGCGAGCATGAATACCAGCGCCTTCGGGTTGCTGACGTTGACCAGGAAGCCCCGGAACACCAAGCTCAACGGCTTACCAATCGGGCGCACGCCGGACTCGTCGCTCATGTCCATCGGCAAGGCTTTCCATTGCTTGTAGGCAAGGTAGACCAGGTAGACGACACCGAACCACTTGATGATCTGGAAGGCGGTTGCCGAAGCGGCGAGGATGGCGCCAACGCCAGCGGCAATGATGGCGATCTGCACGATCAGGCCCAGTTGCAGGCCCAAGGCATTCCAGTAGCCGCGCCAGAAGCCATACTGTAGCCCGCTGGACATCGAGGCGATGGCCCCGGCACCCGGCGACAGGCTGATCACCCAGCACGCGGCAAAGAACGCCAACCACGTTTCCATCGACATCGCACACCTCGCTCGAACATTTATTGCAAAACGTTAAGCTACGGTGCTGGCGAAAAAATAACCAGTGGTTTTTACACCGTCTACAGGCACTGCGCTGTACCTGTAGGAGCCGGCTTTGCCGGCGAACCGGCCAGTGCGGATGACATCAGGCTTCAATCTGCCTCGATGGCTGGGTCTTTGACAGGCATCGGCACTTCAGCCCCCCGCCAACGCCGCACCGCCTTCTGGAAGAACTGGCTGTTCGGCACCTGCACCAGCGCCCCACCCGCCTCAGGCGTTTCCATCAGCGTGGTGTAAAGCAGGTTGATGGCGATCACCCGGCCTTTGACTCCCGGCTTGTCGAGGGTATCGACCAGCTCGACCACATCACCGATGCGAAACGGCCCCACGGTGAAGATCAGCACCGCGCACAGCAGGTTCGACAGCACGCTCCAGATGGCGAAGAAGGCCACCGCCGCCACCGCGACGAAACCGGAGAGCGCCGTCCACAGTACCGTGGCCGATACCCCCATCCGTTCCAGCACGAACAACAGCGCGCTGCCCATGATCAGCCAGCGCAAGGCGCCGCGCACTGGCACCATCAACTCGTGGGGCAGCGGATAACGCTCGCCCAGGCTTCTCAGCCCTCGGGCGACCATACGCTGCAGGATGAACGCGGCAATCAGGATCAGCAGGATCTGCAGCCCCAGCCAGAACGTGTCCATCCATTGCCCTGGCAGCAGCGAACGCAGTTCCTCCATCAGCTCAGCGCCTCGAGCTCAGCCTGCATGCTTTCCAGCGTTTCCAGAGCTTCCATCCAGGCCTCTTCAAGCTCGCCTTCGCGCTGCTTGAACTTGGTTTGGCGGGCCAGCAGGTCGCGCAGTTCGTCCTTGCGCGAGGCCTCGTACAAGCCACTGTCGCCCAAGGCTGCTTCGATCTCGGCCAGTTCCTTGTGGACCTGGTTGAGCTCGGTTTCCAGCTTGTCGGCCGCCTTCTTGTGCGGCGCCAACTGCTGGCGCAAGGCCGCGGCGGCCTGGCGCTGGGCTTTCTTGTCAGTCTTGTCCGGGTTGACTGGCGTACTGCTGGCCGGCGCGTTGCGCTGACGGTACTCGACCAGCCAGCGGCTGTAATCGTCCAGGTCGCCGTCGTAGGTGTCGACCTTGCCGTCGGCCACCAGCAGGAAGTCGTTGGTGGTGCTTTTGAGCAGGTGACGGTCGTGGGATACCACCACCACGGCGCCGGCGAACTCTTGCAGGGCCATGGTGAGCGCCAGGCGCATCTCCAGGTCCAGGTGGTTGGTCGGTTCGTCGAGCAGCAGCAGGTTCGGCCGTTCCCAGGCGATCAGCGCCAGGGCCAGGCGCGCCTTCTCGCCACCGGAGAAATTGACCACCGGCTCGTCGACGCGGTTGCCGTGGAAGTCGAAGCCACCGAGGAAGTCGCGCAGGGTCTGCTCGCGCTCGCCGGGGGCGATGCGCTGCAAGTGCAGCAACGGGCTGGCCTTGTCGTCCAGCGAGTCGAGCTGGTGCTGGGCGAAGTAGCCAACAGCGAGGTTCTCACCCCGCACCAGGCGGCCGGACAACGGCTGCAGCTCACCGGCGAGGTTCTTGATCAGGGTCGACTTGCCCGCGCCGTTGGGGCCAAGCAGGCCGATGCGCGCGCCCGGCGCCAGCTGCAGCTTGACCTTCTCGAGGATGGCTTTGTCGCCATAGCCCAGGCGGCCTTCGGACAGGTCGAGCAAGGGGCTGGAAATTTTCTCCGACTCGCGGAAGACGAAGTCGAACGGCGAGTCGACGTGGGCCGCCGACAGCTCCTCCATGCGTTCTAGGGCCTTGATCCGGCTCTGCGCCTGGCGGGCCTTGGTGGCCTGGGCCTTGAAGCGGGCGATGTACTTTTCCATGTGCGCGCGCTGCGCTTGCTGCTTCTCGTAGGCTTGCTGCTGTTGCGCCAGGCGTTCGGCGCGGGTGCGCTCGAAGGCGCTGTAACCGCCCTTGTAGAGATTGAGCTTGCGCTGCTCGACATGCAGCACATGGTCGACCACGGCATCGAGGAAATCGCGGTCGTGGGAGATCAGCAGCAGCGTGCCCGGGTAGCCCTTGAGCCAGTCCTCGAGCCAGAGGATGGCGTCGAGGTCCAGGTGGTTGGTGGGCTCGTCGAGCAGCAGCAGGTCGGACGGGCACATCAGCGCCTGGGCCAGGTTCAGGCGCATCCGCCAGCCACCGGAGAAGTCGCCGACGCGGCGGTCCATCTGCTCGTTGGTGAACCCAAGGCCGGCCAGCAGCTTGCGCGCGCGCGCGTCGGCGGTATAGCCGTCGGCACTGTCCAGCTCACTGTGCAGGCGCGCCAGGGCGGTGCCGTCGTGGGCCTGCTCGGCGGCGGCCAGGTCGGCCTGGACCTTGCGCAGGCGGGCATCGCCATCGAGCACATAGTCCACGGCGATGCGGTCGAGGGTGTCGACCTCCTGGCGCATGTGGGCGATGCGCCAGTCGCCTGGCAGCAGGCAGTCGCCGGCATCGGGCGACAGCTCACCACGCAGCAGCGCGAACAGGCTGGATTTACCGGCGCCGTTGGCACCGATCAGGCCGGCCTTGTGACCGGTGTGCAGGGTCATCTCGGCGCCTTCTAGCAGGCGCTGTGGACCACGCTGTAAAGTGAGGTTCGATAGTCTGATCATGATGGTCGCGGAGTCTACCAGCTTCCCCGACCACTGGCGCGAGTGAAACCATGCACACCGACCTGTGGAACCATGCCATGGCCCTGTACGCACGGCCAGGTGTCGAAGGCGCCTGCCTGGCCCTCCAGGCGTTGGGCGGCGATGTTTGCCTGCTGCTCTGCGGCACTTGGCTGCTGGCACGCCAGGTAGCTCCAAATGAACAACGGATACAGGCCCTTCAAGCATTAGCCAGCCCCTGGCAGCGGGACGTGGTCTCCCCGCTGCGCACACTGCGCCAGCAGTGGCGCGAGCAGGCGCTGGCCGACCCAAACTTGAGCGTGCTGCGTGAGCAGGTGAAGAACCTGGAGCTACAGGCTGAACGTACTCTGCTTGAGCGCCTGGACGCATTGGCCCGCGAGTGGCCCGCCGAACAGAATGAGACGGAAGATTGGCTGGCCCGGCTGGCACCGGACCAGGCCCGGGATCACGACGCGCTGCATACGCTGCGCGCCGTGGCCCGGAGGCTTCAGGAGGCCGAGGAAGGCGACTGAGCCGGGGTGCTGGCCGGGGCCGGTGCTGCTGGAGCCGCCACTGGGGCCGGGCTAGCGCTGGCAGCCGGAGTGGCTGGCTTGGCTGCTGGTTTTGCGGCGGCAGGCTTGGTTGGGGCCTTGACGGTGGCGGGTTTGGCGGCCGGCTTGGCCGCAGGTTTTGCTGCGGCGGTCTTGGCCGGGGCTTTGGCGGCCGCTGGTTTGGCGGCTGGCTTGGCTGCAGGTTTTGCTAAGGCAGTCTTGGCCGGGGCTTTGGCGGCGGCTGGCTTGGCTGCAGGTTTGGCTGCGGCAGTCTTGGCCGGAGCCTTGGCGGCGGCTGGTTTGGCTGCAGGTTTGGCTGCGGCAGTCTTGGCCGGAACCTTGGCGGCAGCCGGTTTGGCTGCAGGTTTGGCTGCGGCAGTCTTGGCCGGAGCCTTGGCGGCTGGTTTGGCTGCGGTAGTCTTGGCCGGGGCTTTGGCGGCGGCCGGTTTGGCCGCAGGTTTTGCAGCAGCCTTCGGTGTCTCGGTGCGCAAGTGCAGCGCCTTGGCCGCAGCTTCACGAACCTTACCCACGCCCTGGGCCAGTTTCAAACTTTCTTGAGCGTCACGCTTGAGCTGCTGGATATAGGTGCGGGTCTGCGCCTGGCGGTCCTTGAGTGCGTCGAGCAGTGCTTCAAGTTCACCGGCAGCCTTCTGCGCCTTGCCTTGCGCCTTGGCTTTGCCAGCCTTGGCCGCGTCCTGCAACTTCAGGCGTGCGTTGTGCAGTTTCTCCTGCGCCTTGCCACGTTGTTTTTCCAACTTGGCCAACAGTTTCTCGGCATCCGCCAGTGCTTGGGAGCAGGCATCTTCCAAATGTTCGAGCAGGCTGCCCGAAAGTTGCTGGAGCAGGTGCAACGGCGTACTGACTGCTTTCTTTTTGGCCGACATGGATTACCTCCTGGCTGACGAGAGTGCGACTCATACTATGCTTCTGCTGCTACTGCCGCTAGGGCATGTTGACAGTATCAGTAGCGCCGCGTTGCATGCCTGGGCAAAGTTGTTGTCTTGCAGCTGGAAGTAAGTGTAGTTGCCCGTTAATAGCTTGCCGACAATTGCGCATCTTTCTTCGGCAACGCTGGCATACTTCGCGCTCTTTGCAGCAGGAGTCGACCATGCCTCGTTACCTGATTCTTGGCCTGTGCCTGGTGGCCCCACTGGCGCTGGCCAACCCCGAGTCGCCACCCGACAGCGACCTGGCCTACAGCCTGGGTGCCAGCCTGGGCGAGCGCCTGCGCCAGGAGGTGCCTGGCCTGCAGCTCGATGCCCTGGTCGAAGGCCTGCGCCAGGCCTATCAGGGCCAGCCGCCACGGATCGCCAAGTCACAGATGGAGGCGATCCTGCAAAAGCATGAAGAGCAGGCCAATGCCGCCGCCGAACAGGTGCGCGTGGACACCCTGCTGAGCGCGGAAAAGCGCTTCATGGCCGCCGAGCGCGCACGCGCCGGTGTGCATGAACTGCCCGAAGGCATCCTCTACAGCGAACTGGCCAGCGGCAACGGCGCACAGCCCAAGGCCACCGGCAGCGTGCAAGTACGTTATGTGGGGAAACTGCCGGACGGCTCGGTGTTCGACCAGAGCCAGCAACCGCAATGGTTCAAGCTGGACTCGGTGATCGAAGGCTGGCAGGTGGCGCTGCCCAGGATGAAGGCGGGGTCGAAATGGCGGCTGGTGATACCGTCGGCGCAGGCTTATGGCGCCGACGGCGCGGGCGACCTGATCGCGCCCTACACCCCGCTGGTGTTCGAGATCGAACTGCTGGCGGTAGCCGACTGAGTCAGGCCTGCACCGCGTCCTCTTCCTTGTGCGCGGTGTGCAGCACTTCGATCAGGCAGTCTTCCAGCTCGAAGCGTTCGCGCAACAGGCCGCCCAACTTGCCCAGCTTGTCCGCAAAGCGCTCGGGGTCGGTGCACGCGCCCTTCTCGCAATGGTCGTTGAAGGCCAGCGCGATCTGGGTGCTGTCATCGATACGGGGATTGATCTGCGTGGCCAGCTCCAGGGCCTTGGTATCGCCAAAGGCCTTGGCTTCGCTGACCAGCTGCTCGCTGACTTCGAAGTGCCAGGCCGAGACATAATCGACCAGGAGTGCGCAGAAATCGCGGTTCTTGTCCTTATCGGCAAAGGCCGGCTTGGCATCGCGCAATGTGCGGAAGGCTTGCACCAGCTCCTGGCGCTCCTCCAGCCAACGATCGATCAGCTTGTGAACACCGCCCCAGCGTTCCTGGGCGTTCTGGCAACTATCGAGCATGGCGATCTCTTCCCTTCTGGATAGATGCCGCTGCACCTCGCGACACAACACCGTGGCACAAAGGTGACATCAGCAGGACGGCATCGAACAGGTGTGTTTTGGGTATGCGTGCTGCGAGATTATTCCCGCGCGACCTGGCCTTCAAGGTACGCAGTGGACAAAGTTCATACAAGCGTTTAATCCCGTTCCTACCTGCCACTGGTCGAGCAATCCCTGCAGCATTGCTCTGGATCAAGCCATCACACGTTTGCGGAATCGATACGCCACCAGCCAGGACAAGGGCATCGCGGCTAGCAGCAAAAACGCCAGAAGGCTCCATTCGGGCAAGGTCAGGTCGAGAAAACTCCAGCTGATGGAGACGCAATCCGGGCTGCCCAGCAGGAACATCCGCAAGATCTCGCCCATGGGGCGCTGCAAGATTTGATCTACCGGCAGAGGGCAGCCGTCGGCCAGCAGGAGGTCACCTTGCAGCCAGACATGCCGGCCGGCCAGCAACGCGCCACCGAGTGCGCCGGCAAGCGCCAGCCACGCATAACCCCGCCGCCCATGCTCAGTGGGCGAATGCACGAGCGCAACCAGGCACACCAGGGCGTATGCCCCCAGCATCAGGCGCTGGCTGAAACACAGCGCGCAGGGCACCAGACCGACGACCGATTCCAGTTGAAACGACGCCACCAGCACAGCCATCGAGGCCAGCAGGGCGGGAAGGAAAAAGCTGCGCAAGCAGGCCAGCGACATGGGCGATGAATGTCCGCGAAGTTGGGAGAAGTGATTGGAAACGGTAGAGGAAAGAGGCGCTTTGTATCAAGGCGCTACGACGCGGACAAGTCGCTGATTGGCAGGGAAACGCTTCTAATGCAAGTAGGAGCATTCCTATGGAGCAAGGGGAATTTTCGACGCGACGCTGTAAGGCAGGCTCCAACCCGCGCTGGAGCCTGTGGATAAGTATTTCGCTATTGCTGCGTCGCGCCTTTCCAGCCCCCACCCAGGGCCAGGAATACGCCAATCTGCCCCATCGCCACCTGGCTGTTCGCCGCCGCCAGTTGTGCCCGCACATCGGTGTAGGTACGGGTTGCCTGCAAGTCGGCGAGGAACGACTCACGCCCTACCTGGTAACGCAGGTGCGTCTGGTCCGCCGATTCCTTGGCCGAACGCTCGGCGTCGGCCAGGGCATCGCGGCGGTCGAGCAAGGCGCTGTACTGGGCCAGGCGGGTCTGGGTTTCGCGAATGGCGTTGAGCACCACGCCATCGAAGTGCGCCAACGCCGCCTGGGTGGAGGCCTCTGCCTCGCGAATACGCGCGCGGGTGCCATTGGTGGGGATGTTCCAGCTGATCTGTGGCCCGAAGCCCCAACGGTTGGTCGAGGGCTCGCCGAGGTTCTTCAGCAGGCCGATGGTACCCACCTGCGCGCCGATGCTGATGTCCGGGTACAGGGCGCCCGTGGCCACGCCGATGTAGGCGGTCGCCGCCGCCAGCTGGCGCTCGGCCTGGCGCACGTCGGGGCGGCGCTTGAGCAGCGCGGCACCGTCACCCACCGGGATCAGTTGCGCCAGCTGCGGCAGCTCGGTGCAATCGGCGGTGCCCGCAGGCAGTTGCTCGACGGGTTTGGCCAGCAATGCGGCCAATGTGTACAGGCCAGCCTCACGCTCGGCCTTGAAACGCGGCAACTCGGCACGCAGCGACTTGAACTGCGTTTGCGAACGGGTGACCTGGGTCTCGTCGCCGCGGCCGGCGTCACGCAGGCGCCGGGTCAGCTGCACGCTCTGCTCCTGCAGGTCCAGCGACTCGCGGGCGATGTGGTATTCCTCGTTGGCCGAGCACACTTGGGTGTAGGCCCTGACTACATCGGCCACCAGGGTGATGCGCGCGGTGTCGGCAGCCGCCTGCACCGCATCAGCGTTGGCCTTGGCGGCCTCGGTACCGCGCTTGAAGGTGCCCCACAAATCGAACTGGTAGCTGGCGCTGATGATCGCCTCGCCGATGTTGGCCACCGGCACTTTCTCCGGTAGCAGGAAGGCCTCGCCGGACTCCTGCAGGCGCTGGGCGCCCGCCTTGATACCGCCATTGAAGCCGCCCTGGGACTCGGCCACTTCGACCTGGGCACGGGCCTTGGCGATGTTGGCGGCGGCCACGCGCAACTCGGTGTTGGCGCTCAACGCCTGACGCACCAGCGCGTCCAGGCGCGGATCTTGATACAGCTGCCACCAGTCCTCGGCCACCGGTGCCGACACCACGCTGTCGGCGTCCTGGCGCAGCGGGCCGTTGAGGTCGGCGCGCTGCACGGCCGCGTCCTTGGGCACCTGGTAGTTCGGGCCGACCATCATGCAGGCACCCAAGGACAGGCTGAGCCCCACCAAGATCAGGTGTTTCATGGGCGCTTGTCCTCGATGATCGACACCGTGGCGGTGCGCCCGGCAATCATGCGGAAGTCTTCCGGCACCTCGTCGAACGCAATCCGCACCGGGATCCGCTGGGCCAGGCGCACCCAGCTGAACGCCGGGTTGACGTTGGGCAGCAGGTTGGCACCGCTGCTGCGGTCGCGGTCCTCGATGCCGGCGGCCAGGCTCTGCACGCGGCCGCGCAGCCGGGTGTTGTCGCCCATCACGCGGATCTCAACGGCATCGCCAATGTGGATGCCACCCAGCTTGGTTTCTTCGAAGTAGCCGTCAACATGGTAGGAAGCGCTGTCGACCACCGACAGCACCGGGTGGCCGGCGCTGACGAACTCGTGCGCACGCGGGGCGCGGTCATTGAGGTAGCCGTCCACCGGGCTGCGCACCACCGAGCGGTCGAGGTTGAGCTGGGCGACGTCCACCTGTACCTGGGCTTCATTGACCGCCGAGCGCGCACGGGCCTCGCGGGACTGGCTCTCTTCCAGTTGCTCGGCCGCCACCAGGTTGCCCAGCTTGCGATTGCGCAGGGCCTCGCGCGAGGCCTGGGCCAGGGTCTCCTGGCGCTCGGCAAGGGTCGCCCTGGCCTGGCGCAGAGCCAGGGTGAAGCGGTCCTGGTCGATGGTGAACAGCACGTCGCCGCGCTTGACGGTCTGGTTGTCGCGCACCTCGACCTTCTGGATCAACCCCGATACATCGGGGGCGATCTGGATCACGTCGGCGCGGATATGCCCGTCGCGGGTCCACGGCGCGAACATGTAGTACACCACCATCTGCCACACGAGCACGGCGGCGAAGGTCACTACCAGCAAGGTCAGGACCACGCGGCCCAGGGTCAGCAAAGGTTTTTTCATGGCAGCATCAGGCTTCGGCAAAAATGGTCCACCGCGCCAAGCAGCACGGCATACAGGGCAACGTTGAACAACGCCCGGTGCCAGACCAGGCGGTAGAAATGCAGGCGTACCAGCACGGCGTGCACGCCCAGGTACAACAGGTAGGTGCCAAACATCATCACCAGCAGCGTGGGCAGGAACACCCCGCTGATATCCAGTTCACCGATCACAGGGGCGCTCCATCGAGGCCGGGGGGCAATTGCGTTTGTTCGGCGGGCTCGAGCATCACCTCGACCCCTGGCAGCAGTGCCAGGCGCAGGCCGGCCAGGGCGTGCAGCAGGTGAGTGCGGGCATCGCCGCGTTCGTACAGTTCGTCCAGGTTCAGCGCCAGGCGCGCGCGCTCCATGTTGCGCAGCAGCGCCGCCGGGGCGTGCAGCCGCTGGTTGGCGCGCAGGCAGGCGGCGTAGTGGCCGCCGACTTCCTCGACCACGGTGCGCAGGCGCTCGCGGGCCTGGCTGCCGGCACGGGGCATGTAGGCCAGCAGGTCGAGCAGGTTCAGGCCCACACGCAGGTCGCGCAGGGCCACGCCGCTGTCCTGCCCCGTCTGCGACAGGCGCGGCAGGTGCTGCATCAGGCGGTCGAGCATTTGCACGCCCACCTGGCGGTGTTCGGCCAGCGTGGCCGGCTCGGTCATCTCGACGATGTCGCGCCAGGCGAAGCGGGTCATGCGCTTGGCCGCCAGCTCCACACCGAACGGACGTACGACCAGGGTCCAGATAAAGGCGAACAGCAGGCCCACCGGGCCGGCCAGGTTGGCGTTGATGAAGGTGAAGAAGTCAGCGTCGTAGGCGCCCTGGATGCTGATGAAGGTCGAGGTGTTGACGATGGTCAGCAAGGTGCCCAGGTAGAATCGCGGCTGCACGGTCAGGGTGCCGACGCAGATGAACGGCACGGCGAAGGCCAGCACCAGCATGGCGAAGTCGTGCAGGTTGGGCAGCACCAGGAACAGGTACAGGCTGGAGAAGATCACCGACATCAGCGTCCAGAAGAAGAACCGGTAGATCTGCGGCGCCGGGTCGTCCATCGCGGCGAAGAAGCTGCACGACACGGCAGCGAGGATCACCGCGCTGGCGCCGTCGTTCCAACCCAGGCCGATCCACAAGCCGCAGGCGACGACGATGGCGGTGACCGTGGAGAACACCGAGTAGAGCATCAGGCCACGGTCGAAGAACGGCGTCAGGCGGCCCAGGCGCCAGTGGCGATACACCGCGCGCCAGGGCTTGGCGTCATCCGTGCGCAAGGCATGCTGCAGGGTGCAGCAGTCCTGCCAAAGGTCGGCCCATTCGGTCAGCCGGTAGAGGGCGTTGGACAGCAGCAACTCGGCGCGCTGGTCGATGGCCGCGGCACCAGGTTGCAGGCGGTCGATCTGCTCATGCAGGGCGGTCCAACGCGCCACCGAGGCACTCTCGGCAGTGCCCTTGAGCCATTCGCGGGTGCTGTCCAACACCGGTTGCAGCTGGGCGAACTGGGCGGGAGCTCGGCCTTCGAGGGCAACCAGGGCATCGTCGAGCGCATCGATCACCGGCAACAGGTGGATCATGCGGCCGCGCAGCTCGCGGGCATTTTTCAAGGTGTGCGGGCCGGCGCCTTCGTGGCCGAGCTGGCCAATCATCATCTCCAGCGAGTTGAAGGTGGCGACCATCGCGCCGCGCATGCCGCCGAGCTTGTCGGCGCTGGCCTCGCGGGCGAGGTAGGTGTCGCTGTAACGGATCGCTTCGTTGAACCAGCTGCCGGTGGCACCGACCACCACGGGCGCCAGGCGCCTGGGCCAGAAGACCGCGCCGACCACCGCCGCGCAAACGATCCCCAGGCAGATCTCCTGGGCACGGGAAGAGGCCACATCGAACACCGCCAGCGGGTTGTCGACCACGGCCAGGGCGATCATCGGCAGGGTATAGCCGGCCAGCATCAGCACGTAGTTATTGGCCGTGCGCAGGTTCAGCGAGAGGAACAGCAGGGTGCCAGTCCACAGGGCGATGGCGATGCTCAGCAGCAGAGGCGACTGCACCAGCGGTGGCACCAGGAAGATCGCCCCACCGGTGCCTAGCAGCGTACCAAGGGCACGATACAGTGCCTTGGACGTGGTCGGGCCGAGGAATGGGCTGGAGACGATATACACCGTGGCCATTGCCCAGTACGGGCGCGGCAGCTGCATAAGCAGGGCGATGTACAGGGCGATCATCGAGGCGGCGAAGGTGCGCACGCCATAGAACCAGTCGCGGGCCGGGGGCACCGAGCTGAAGAAGCCGCTCATGGCAGCGCGCCCGCCGTTTCGAAGGCCTGGATCACCCGCAGGGTGGCTTCCAGGTCGGCCTGGTCGAGGCCGTGCAGCACTTCGCGGCGCAGGCGCACCAGTTCACCTTCGATGGACTCGGCCAGGGCGCGGCCTTCGGTGGTGAGGCTCAGGGCCTTGGCGCGGCGGTCCAGCGGGTCCTCGCTGCGGCACACCAGGCCCGCCTTGCACAACTGGTCGAGCAAGCGCACCAGCGATGGGCTTTCCAACCCGGCTGCCTGGGCCACCGCCACCTGGTGCACGCCGTCGCCCAGGCGCACGATCATCAGCAACGGCACGGCGCAGGCTTCGGAAATGCCATAGCCGGTCAGCGCACCCTGGCACAGGCGACGCCAATGCCGGGCGGCCACGACCATGCCGCTGCTGATTTTCAGGTGCAGTGCGTCAAGGGACATAAGGGAGACCGAGGATATTCATAGTTTGCTAACTATCAATATACGCCCTGCCCTCCCCCTGTCGTCAACCGGAGGCGATGGCAGGTTTGGATGAAAGGTTGTTCATGAGCCTTGCAGGAGCGGCTTCAGCCGCGATGCAGGCAATGCGGTGTCTGGTACCCGCTTCGCGGGTGATCGCGGCTGAAACCGCTCCTACAGAGGACTCTCCAGATCAATGGTTTATGTTCGTATTCAGGGCTGGATCTGATCTTCCAGCTTCATGGTCAATGCCAGGTTGCTGCCCAGCTTGATCGCCTGGTCCCGCCACCCCAGGTAGCGCGCCGCGTCACGGCTGCTGAAATGCACCGCCAACTCTTCAGCCGCCTGCATCACCCCGGTCGCCGCCGCCAGCTCGAGCCAGTACAGCGCGGCCTTGGTGTCTGGCTCCACATACAACCCATGCAGCAACCGATAACCCACCTCGAATCGACAACGCGTCTCACCCTGCCGGGCCCCACGCAGGAACCACTGGTAGGCTGCGCAGGGGTCGACCTGCCATTCCTGGCCGCCATCACAGACCTCTTCCTCGTACAGGTCGCCCAGCGCTGCGGCGGCCAGGGGCATGCCGCGCTCGAAGGCATGCCGGTAATACTCGGCGGCGTTGGCATAGGAGATATCCACACCCTTGCCGAAGTAGTGCTGCTGCCCGAGGTTGAACCAGGCCGCGGCATTGCCCTGCAACGCCGCCATGCGCAGCAGGTGCCCCGCCAGCAGCGTATCGCCGCGCCAGTACTTGCCGTTGAGCCAGATCCAGCCCAGGTCGTTGAGCACCGCCACGTTGCCCAGCAGTGCCTGGCGACACAGGTCGGCATAGATCGCCTGCATGTCGACCGCTTCATCCAGGCGGTCGACCAGGCCGAAGCGCTCGCCCGCCAATGCCTGCTGGCTCGGCATGCCGATCCCGGCGAACAGCCGGTGGCGCTGCCCCGGGCGCGCCGGCGCCGGGACGATCCGCTCGGGTAGAAGCCGCGCGAGCAGCGAATGGATATTGCTGGCAGCAGACATGTTCATCCTCATTGAACGACCCACAGCACCGACCACGACTGTGATGAGGCGTGATTCTGCGCGATGCCACGACAAAACCTGTCGCGAACGATTCGATCCCTGGCAACCATTTGCCTGTTCCTTGATCTGAGCAGGCCGTGGCCAATTGCCATGCCCCACCCGTGTCGCCATCCTATGGCGGCATAGCCTAGACAAGGACGTTTCCTTTTGCCGTTCGCCACCACCCGCGCCACCCTCAGCCGCCAATGGGCCTTGCTGCGCCAGCTGCCCAGCCGCTCCCCCGGGATCACCAGTGCCGAGCTGGTGTGGCGCCTGCGTGACGTGGGCTTCAGTGTCAGCAAGCGCACGGTGGAACGGGACCTGAACGAGCTGTCGCTGATCTTCCCACTGGAGCGCAATGACAAGAGCATCCCGTTTGGCTGGCATTGGTCAGCCAGCGCCGGTAGCGAATTGCGTGGCAATTTCGATCTGCAGGGCTACCTGCGTGGCGATTCACTGCAGCCAGTCGCGGGGGACGGGCTCGAACTGCAAGCTTGGGTGAGCGACAACCTGGCCCGCCAGTTGCGCGAGGCACCGTTGACCGGGGACATGCAGCTGACCGCGCTGGAACAAGGGCATCGGTTACGGGCCACGGTGGTCGACGGCTGGCCGCTGCGCTGGTGGCTGCTGGGCCAGGGGCAAGGGTTGGTGGTGGAGTTGCCGAGCGCCTTGCGCGAGGAGATCGCCCGCACACTGGCAGCCGCCGCCGCACAGTATCAAGGCCTGTAGGCGCCAGACTTGCCAGGGGGGCCGAGCAAGGCCCGTTCGCCAGCACGGCTGGCACCTACAGATTGCCAGGGCCGCTGCGCGGCCCTTTCGCGACACAAGGCCGCACCCACGACAAACGCGCCAATCAACGTTCGCGCAGGGCTTCCGAGCGCGCCTTGATGATCGGCTTGAGTAGGTAGCTCATGATGGTTTTCTTGCCGGTCATGATGTCCACCGTCGCCACCATCCCCGGGATGATCAGCAGCGGCTTCTCGTCCGTGCCCAGGTGGCTCTTGTCGGTGCGCAGCTTGATCAGGTAGTAGGTAGTCTTCTTGTCTTCGTCGGTGATGGTGTCGGCACCGATCTGCTCGAGCTTGGCCTTCATCCCGCCATAGATGGTGTAGTCGTAGGCGCTGAACTTGACCGTGGCTTCCTGGCCTGGGTGCAGGAAGGCGATATCCTTGGGCAGGATCTTCGCCTCGATCACCAGGGTGTCGTCCAGCGGCACGATCTCGATGATGTCGCTGCCCGGCTGGATCACCCCGCCGATGGTGTTGACCAGCAGCTGCTTGACGATGCCCCGTACCGGCGAGATGACCACGGTGCGGTTCACCCGGTCATCCAGCGCCTTGCTGGTGGCAGTGGCCTTGTTCAGCTCGGTGCGCGCCTCGTTGAGCTGGGTCAGCGCCTCGCTGCGGAACTTGCCGCGGGTTTCTTCGATCTTGCTCTCGACTTCCTTGATCGCCGCTTCGGCACGGGGGATGGCCAGGCTGGTGGAATCCATCTGGCCACGGTTTTCGACTTCGGCGCGGCGCAGGCGCAGCACCTCGACCTGGGAGATCGCGCCCTGGGCCACCAGTGGCTCGGACATGGCGATCTCCTGACGCAGCAGCTGCAGGCTGTTGGCGTACTGGGCACGCTTGGAGTTGAACTCGCGCAGCTCTTGCTGCTTCTGCACCAGTTGCTGCTGCAAACCCGCTACCTCGTCCTGCAACTGCTGGCGACGGCTCTGGTACAGCGACTGCTCGTTGGCGGCCTGGTTGGGAGCGGCCTTGCGCAGCTCTTCATCGATCTGCAGCGGCTTGTCCTCGACTTCGGCGGTCAGGCGCTGCACGCGCAGGGCCATGGCCAGGCGCAGGGCCTCGGTTTCATCGACGTTGGAGGCGAAGCGGGTCTCGTCCAGGCGCAGCAGCGGCTGGCCGACCTCGACGATCTCGCCTTCCTTGGCGAAGATCTCGGCGACGATGCCGCCCTCGAGGTTCTGGATCTTCTGCACCTTGGACGACGGGATGGCCTTGCCCTCCCCACGCGTCACCTCGTCGATGGGCGCGACGCTGGCCCAGACGATCATGAACAGGAAAAACGCGATCACCCCCCAGATGGTCAGGCGCACGATGCGCGGCGCATCCTCGATCAGCGCCTTGTTGACCTCGGGCAGCGGCTGCCCGGCCAGGGACTCGGAGCCCTTGAAGTAACGGCGCAGGTTGTCCTTGAAACGCCCCATATCCAGCTTATGCAACACTGATCTGCCCCTTCTTCAGCGCATCCATGACGGCGGCTTTCGGGCCATCCGCGACGATCTGTCCACGATCGATGACGATCAACCGGTCCACCAGCGACAGCAACGAGGCGCGGTGGGTGACCAGTAGCACGGTCTTGCCTTCGATCACCGCGGCCAGGCGCTGCTTGAGGCGCTCTTCGCCGGTGTTGTCCATGGCGCTGGTGGGCTCGTCGAGCAGCAGGATCTGCGGGTTTAGCAGCAAGGCACGGCCCAGGGCGACGTTCTGCCGCTGGCCGCCGGAGAGGTTCTGGCCGCGCTCGCCGACCTGCAGCTCGTAACCGTCCGGGTGCAGGCGGGCGAACTCGTGCACACCCGCCAGCTCCGCGGCCTGCAGGATCAGCTCGTCCTCGATGTAGCGGGCGCCGCTGACCAGGTTGTCGCGCAGGGTGCCGGCCAGCAGTTGAATGTCCTGGGGCACATAGCCGATGTTGTGGCGCAGCTCGCTGACATCGATCTGGCGGATATCCACGCCGTCGACCAGCAGCGAACCGTTGTCCGGCTCGTAGAGGCCGACGATCAGCTTGGCCAGCGAGCTCTTGCCCGAGCCGCTGCGGCCGATGATGCCGACCTTCTCGCCCGGGCGGATGGTCAAGTTGATGCCCTTGAGTGCCTGGTTCTGCTGGTTGGGGTAGGTGAACTCGACCCCACGGAACTCGACCGCGCCCTGCAGCACCTGGCGGCTCAACGGGCGCTCCTCGAAGTTGCGTTCCTGCGGCAGTTCCATCATCTGGTCGGTGGCGACCATGGTCACCTTGGCTTGCTGGTAGCGGGCCAGCAGGCCGTTGAGCTGGCCCAGCGGGCCGAGGGCGCGGCCACTGAGCATGTAGCAGGCCACCAGGCCGCCCATGCTGAGGTTGCCGTCGATGATCAGGTACACGCCGACGCAGATCATCGCCACGCCGGCCAACTGCTGGATCAGCAGGGTGATGTTCATGGCCAGGCCCGACAGCACCTTGACCCGCAGCTCCAGGCGGCTGAGGGTGCCGAGGGTCTGCTCCCACATGTACTGGCGTTCGCTCTCGGCGTTGTTGACCTTGACCGCGTCCAGCCCGGCGAGGGTTTCGATCAGGCTCGACTGACGCTCGGAGGCCAGGGCCATGGTCCGCTCCATGGTCGCCATCAGCGGTTTCTGCAGGGCGTAGCCAATACCCAGGGCCAACGGGAAGGCCAGGATTGGAATCCACACCAGGTGCCCGCCGATGATGGCGATGACCATCAGGATCAGCAGGGTGAACGGCAGGTCGATCAGGCTGGTCAGGGTCAGCGAGGCGAGGAAGTCGCGCAACCCCTGGAACTCATGGATGTTCTGGGCAAAACTGCCGACCCGCGCCGGGCGGTACTTCATCGACATCCCCACGATTCGCTCGAACAGCGTCGCCGAGATGATCAGGTCGGTCTTCTTGCCGGCAAGGTCCAGGCAAAGGCTGCGCAGCCCCTTGAGGATGAGGTCGAAGACATAGGCCCCGGCAATGCCGATGGCCAGCACCCATAGGGTCGAGGTGGCTTGGTTGGGGACCACGCGGTCGTACACGTTCATCACGAACAGCGGCGCGGCCAGGGCGATCAGGTTGATCACCAGGCTGGCGGCGATGGCGTCGATGTACAGCCACTTGCTGCGCAGCAGCGTGTCACGGAACCAGGAGCGGGCACGCGGGATGAGGTTGCCGTGGTTGACGTCGAACTTGTGCTGCGGCTGGGCGAAGAACACCTTGCCGCTGTAGTCGCTCTGCAACGCCTCACGGGTGACGTGCACCTCGCCGCCGTCGCTCTCGCTGAGCAGCAGGCGGGCGGTGTCTTCATTCTCCCAACCGAGCAGGACCGCACAGCGGCCCTCCTTGAGCAGCACCATCGCTGGCATGGCGATGCTTGGGATCTGCTCGAGCTTGCGCTGCAGCAGGCGCCCCTGCAGGCCCGCCCGGGCGGCGGCGCGGGGCAGCAGCTCGGCGGTCAGGCGCTGCGAGGGCAAGGGCAGCCCGGTGGTCAGCATGGCCCGGCTGGCGGGCTTCTGGTGCATGACACACAGGGTCAGCAGACTGTCCAGCAACGGGTCGTCATGCTGACTGCGTGGATCGTGGCTGAGTTGGACTCGACTGACTTCGGATTCCACGCGGCGCTCTCTTCATCCTTGCGGGTAGGGGCAAGGTGCGCCTGTCAGTTCATGCCTGGCAGGTTCACCTTGGGTTTCAGGTCGTTCTGCACAACGGATGCCATGGGGGCTACGACACCCTGGCTCTTGAGCAGTTGACCAATGGTCGCCTTGATTCGGTACTGAGTAAACATTTGTGTGTTCTTCACCTCTACCAGACGGCGCTGGGCGGTGAAGGTTTCATTCTCGCTGTCGAGCAAATCGAGCAGGGTGCGCTCGCCCAGGCCGAACTGCTGCTGGTAGGCGCTGCGCACGCGCTGGCTGTGATCGACATACTGCTGGGCGATCGGCACCTGGGCGTTGGCGTTGTCCAGAGCATTCCATGCCAAGCCTAACTCCTCATTGAGCTGGCGCAAGGCGTTGTTGCGAATGTCCAGGGCCTGGTTGGCCAGGTACGACTTCGACTCCAGGTCCGCCTTGTTGCTGCCACCGGCGTACAGGTTGAAGTTCATGCGCAGCATCGCCTGCCATTCGTTGTTGTGGCCGACCGCGCCGTCGAGGTTGTTGTCGGCCGTTCGTCCGAGTTCGGCATCGAAGCGTGGATAGAACGTAGACTTCGCGGCTTCATATTGCTTTTCGGCGGCGGCGATATCGGACTCGGCCGAGCGCAGGATCGGGCTATCTTCGATCAGTTGGTGGCGGGCTTCGTCGAGGGTGGCCGGCAACAGGTCGACAAATGGCGCTGGCGTGCTTAACTCGTCCGGCATTTGCCCGACGACGCTCAGGTAGTTGGTATTGGCGTCGGCCAGGTTGGTCTGCTCGGTGATCAGGTTGTTGCGGGCCTGGGCCTGGCGCGCTTCGGCCTGGTCGAGGTCGGCCATGCGGCCCACACCGCGGCTGGTGCGCAGCTTGATCTGATCGAGAATTCGGTCGTGGTTGCGCAGGTTGTCTTCGGCCAGGCGCACCATTTCGCGGCGAGCCAGCACGTCCAGGTAGACCTGGGCCACGGTCAGCGCGGTGCGTTCGGAAGTACCCAGCAGGGAATAGGCGCGGGCGTTGACGGTGGCTTGCTGGCGGCCGACTTCGCTGGAGGTGGCGAAGCCATCGAAGACCATCTGCCGCAGGCGGATGGCCGACTCACCGCGGTTGAGGGTTTCCCAGCGGTTACCGGTGCTGGGGCTGTCGGTGCCCTCGCGACCGTAACCGGCGGTCACATCGACCCGCGGCAAATAGCCGCCCTTGGCGGCACGCAGTTGATAGTCCGCAGCCACGCGGGCATTCACGCCGGCCTGGATTTCCGGGTGCACCTCGAGAGCCTTTTGCATGGCTTCGGGCAGGGTCTGTGCTTGAGCGAAGGTGGCGGCAAGCGCGAATGGAAGAGCGGTGAACAGTGACGCACGCATTTTTACTGGTTCCCGAGAGAGCTGTTGTCCCAAATCACAGCCGAAGCTGTGCCTGCCTTGGAAAATGGCAAACCCCGATCCTGTGTGTAGGAAGCTTCCGAATAGGCAGTGCGATTAATACGAAAGAAAGGGCTGTGGATGGCCAAATATCAATGTGACATTACGTTGGCGATTGTTTAGGATGGCAGCCAGAAGGTCAATAGTTTGGCATAAAGTAAATCGCCAATAGTTATAGACGTAAAATTGACACTTTGGTGTGTCAAAAACATTTTAGAAACATTCCATCAGTCGCCGCCTTTACATGCCGGCCAGGCATGGAAGCCAACTGAACGGGTAGTCCGGAGAGTCCAATGAGCACTGTTGTTGCCATCGTCAAAAGCATTGTTGGCCAAGTCATCGCAGTTTCCCCAGAAGGCATCCGGCGCGTACTCATCGAAGGCGACCGCCTGTTCGCCGGCGAACAGGTAGACACCGGGGCTGGCGGCGCGGTCACCTTGGAGCTGGCGGACGGCCGCCTGCTCGACCTGGGCCGCGACACACAATGGAGCGCCGACGCGCCCGACAGCAGCACCGACCTGAGCCAGGCCACCGCCCAGGCAGCGCCCTCGGTCGAAGAACTGCAGCAGGCCATCGCGGCGGGTGCCGACCCGACCACCGAACTGGAAGCCACCGCAGCCGGCCCGGCCGCGGCAGGCGGCGGCTCGGTCGGCGGCGGCCACAGCTTCGTGCTGCTTGAGGAAACTGCCGGGGTGGTCGACCCGAACATCGGTTTCCCCACCGGCCCTATCGGCTTCGCCAGCGGGCTGGGCAACCAGGAAATCGGCGGGCTGGACACGACGAGCACCGACACCACAGCCAACACGCCGATCAGCACTGGCCTCACCCTCAGCGCCACCCCCTCGATCACCGAGGCGGGGGGCGTGATCGTCTATACCGCGACCGTCGGCCAAGCACCGCTGAGCAACCTCACCGTCACCCTGTCCAACGGCGCGGTGATCGTGATCCCGGCCGGCCAGACCACCGGTACGGTCAACGTCACCCTTCCGGCGAACGACACGCCGTACAACGATGGCGGCCAGATTTCCACCACCATCACCGGCACCACCGGCGGCAACGGCCTGATCGTCACCCCTGACACCACGCCGGCCGTGACCCAGGTCACCGACACCATCGACACCACCACGGCGACGCTGACCGCGACCCCGAGCGTGACCGAAGGCGGTGTGATCACCTACACCGTGACCCTGACCAACCCGGCGCAGACGCCGGTGACCGTCACCCTGTCCAACGGCCAGACCGTCACCATCGAAGCCGGTAAGTCTTCCAGCAGCGTGGATTTCCAGACCCCGGCCAACGACGTCTACAACAACGGCAGCACCGTCAGCACCACGATCACGGGGGCAACAGGCGGCAACTTCGAGAATCTGGTGCCGAACCCGTCGCCAGCGCAGACCGTCATCAATGACTCGGTCGACACCACCACCGCTACCCTCACCGCCACCCCGAGCGTGACCGAAGGCGGTGTGATTACCTACACCGTGACCCTGACCAACCCGGCGCAGACGCCGGTGACCGTCACCCTGTCCAACGGCCAGACCGTCACCATCGAGGCGGGCAAGTCTTCCGGCAGCGTCGACTTCCAAACCCCGGCCAATGACGTCTATAACAACGGCAGCACCGTCAGCACCACGATCACGGGCACAACAGGCGGTAACTTCGAGAATCTTGTACCGAACCCGGCGCCAGCGCAGACCGTCATCAATGACTCGGTCGACACCACCACCGCTACCCTCACCGCCACCCCGAGCGTGACCGAAGGCGGTGTGATTACCTACACCGTGACCCTGACCAACCCGGCGCAGACGCCGGTGACCGTCACCCTGTCCAACGGCCAGACCGTCACCATCGAAGCGGGCAAGTCGTCCGCCAGCGTCGATTTCCAGACGCCCGCCAACGACGTGTTCGTCAACGGCAGCACCGTCAGCACCACGATCACGGGTGCTACAGGCGGTAACTTCGAGAACCTGGTGCCGAACCCGACGCCAGCGCAAACCGTCGTCAGCGACAGCGTCGACACCGTCACGGTCAGCATCGCCAGCAATGGCAACGTGACCGAGGCCGAGCAGCCGACCTTTACCGTTTCGGTCAGCCAGAAACTCGACCATGACCTGACTGTCACCCTGTCCAACGGCGACAAAGTGGTTATCGCAGCGGGCCAGACTCAGGCGACCTACAGCCTGCCGGCTCAGGGCGACGACGTGTTCAAGGATGGTGGTTCGGTGACCTTGGGTGTGACCGACGCCAACGTCACGGGCAAGACCTTCGAGAACCTGGAGCTCGGTGGCTCGGCCACCGTGCAAATCACCGATACCGTCAGCGAAGTCGTTGCGACCCTGACTGCCGACAAGACCACAGTGTCGGAAGGCGGCCAGATCACCTACACCGTCACCCTGACCAACGCCCAGGGCCTGTCGGTCACCGGCCACAACGGCCTGACCTTCACCCTGAGCGATGGCACCAAGGTCACCGTTCCAGCAGGCAGCGCCAGCGGTACCTTCACCATCACCGCCAAGGACGACGTGTACGTCGGCGGCCAGCCGAGCATCGTCAACAAGATTGAATCGGTTACCGGCGCGGACAACTTCGAGAAGCTGACACTCGGTGATAACACTGTCACCACTACTGTCACCGACGAGCCAGGTACCGGCACCCCGGGTACTGGCAATGAAGGCGACAAGGTGTCCGTCACCATCGTCAGCAACGGCGACGTCAACGAAGCCCAGCAACCGACCTTCACTGTGAAGGTCAACCAGCCGCTGGATCGTGATCTGACTGTCACCCTGTCCAATGGCGACAAGGTCGTGATCACTGCCGGCCAGACCGAGGCCACCTACAAGGCCGCCGCTCAAGGCGATGACGTATTCAAGGACGGCAGCTCACTGACCGTGGGCATCACCGATGCCAGCGTCCAGGGCAAAACCTTCGAGAATCTGGAACTGGGTGGCAGCGCCACCGTACAGATCACCGACACCGTCAGCGAAGTCGTCGCGACCCTGACCGCCGACAAGACCACCGTCAGCGAAGGCGGCCAGGTCACCTACACCGTCACCCTGACCAACGCCCAAGGCCTGTCGGTCACCGGCCACAGCGGCCTGACCTTCACCTTGTCCGATGGCACCAAGGTTTCCATCCCGGCCGGCAGCGCCAGCGGCACCTTCACCATCACCGCCAAGGATGATGTCTACGTCGGTGGCCAGCCGAGCATCGTCAACAAGATCGAGTCGGTCAGCGGCGCGGACAACTTCGAGAAACTGACCCTCGGCGACAACACCATCACCACCACCGTCACTGACGAACCAGGTACCGGTACGCCAGGCACCGGCAACGAAGGCGACAAGGTGTCCGTCACCATCGTCAGCAACGGCGACGTCAACGAAGCCCAGCAACCGACCTTCACTGTGAAGGTGAACCAGCCGCTGGACCGTGATCTGACTGTCACCCTGTCCAACGGCGACAAGGTCGTGATCACCGCTGGCCAGACCGAAGCCAGCTACAAAGCTGCCGCTCAAGGCGATGACGTGTTCAAGGATGGCAGCTCGCTGACCGTGGGCATTACCGACGCCAGCGTCCAAGGCAAGACCTTCGAGAATCTGGAACTGGGTGGCAGCGCCACCGTACAGATCACCGACACCGTCAGCGAAGTCGTCGCGACCCTGACCGCCGACAAGACCACCGTCAGCGAAGGCGGCCAGATCACCTACACCGTCAGCCTGACCAACGCCCAGGGCCTGTCGGTCACTGGCCACAACGGCCTGACCTTCACCCTGAGCGATGGCACCAAAGTCAGTATTCCGGCAGGCAGCGCCACTGGCACCTTCACCATCAATGCGCCAGATGACGTCTATGTTGGCGGCCAACCGACCATTACCAACAAGCTTGAATCCGTTACTGGCGCTGACAACTTCGAGAAGCTGACCCTGGGTCAGGACCAAGTGAAGACCGAAGTGACGGACGAGCCTGGAACTGGCACGCCGGGCACTGGCAATGAAGGCGACAAGGTCGCCGTGACCATCGTCAGCAACGGCGACGTCAACGAAGCCCAGCAACCGACCTTCACTGTCAAAGTGAACCAGCCGCTGGACCGCGACCTGACCGTGACCCTGTCCAACGGTGACAAGGTCGTGATCACTGCTGGCCAGACCGAAGCGACCTACAAAGCTGCGGCTCAAGGCGATGACGTATTCAAGGACGGCAGCTCGCTGACTGTGGGCATCACCGATGCCAGCGTCCAGGGCAAAACCTTCGAGAACCTCGAACTCGGCGGCAATGCCACCGTGCAGATCACTGACACGGTCAGCGAGGTCGTCGCAACCCTGTCTGCGGACAAGACCACGGTTTCGGAAGGCGGCCAGGTCACCTATACCGTGACCCTGACCAACGCCCAGGGCCTGTCGGTCACCGGCCACAACGGCCTGACCTTCACCCTGTCCGATGGCACCAAGGTCAGCATCCCAGCTGGCAGCGCCAGCGGCACCTTCACCATCACTGCCAAGGACGACGTGTACGTCGGCGGCCAGCCGAGCATCGTCAACAAGATTGAATCGGTTACCGGCGCGGACAACTTCGAGAAGCTGACACTCGGTGATAACACTGTCACCACTACTGTCACCGACGAGCCAGGTACCGGCACCCCGGGTACTGGCAATGAAGGCGACAAGGTGTCCGTCACCATCGTCAGCAACGGCGACGTCAACGAAGCCCAGCAACCGACCTTCACTGTGAAGGTCAACCAGCCGCTGGATCGTGATCTGACTGTCACCCTGTCCAATGGCGACAAGGTCGTGATCACTGCCGGCCAGACCGAGGCCACCTACAAGGCCGCCGCTCAAGGCGATGACGTATTCAAGGACGGCAGCTCACTGACCGTGGGCATCACCGATGCCAGCGTCCAGGGCAAAACCTTCGAGAATCTGGAACTGGGTGGCAGCGCCACCGTACAGATCACCGACACCGTCAGCGAAGTCGTCGCGACCCTGACCGCCGACAAGACCACCGTCAGCGAAGGCGGCCAGGTCACCTACACCGTCACCCTGACCAACGCCCAGGGCCTGTCGGTCACCGGCCACAATGGCCTGACTTTCACCCTCTCCGACGGCACCAAGGTCACCGTGCCTGCGGGCAGCGCCAGCGGCACCTTCACCATCACCGCCAAGGATGATGTCTACGTCGGTGGCCAGCCGAGCATCGTCAACAAGATTGAATCGGTTACCGGCGCAGACAACTTCGAGAAACTGACCCTCGGCGACAACACCATCACCACCACCGTCACTGACGAACCAGGTACCGGTACGCCAGGCACCGGCAACGAAGGCGACAAGGTGTCCGTGACCATCGTCAGCAACGGCGACGTCAACGAAGCCCAGCAGCCGACCTTCACCGTCAAGGTGAACCAGCCGCTGGACCGCGACCTGACCGTGACCCTGTCCAATGGTGACAAGGTCGTGATCACTGCTGGCCAGACCGAAGCGACCTACAAAGCTGCGGCTCAAGGCGACGACGTGTTCAAGGACGGCAGCTCGCTGACCGTTGGCATCACCGACGCCAGCGTCCAAGGCAAGACCTTCGAGAACCTGGAGCTCGGCGGTTCGGCCACCGTGCAGATCACCGACACGATCAGTGAAGTCGTCGCGACTCTGACCGCCGACAAAACCACCGTTTCGGAAGGCGGCCAAGTCACCTACACCGTCACCTTGACCAACGCCCAGGGTCTGTCGGTCACCGGCCACACCGGCCTGACCTTCACCCTCAGCGACGGCACCAAGGTCACCATCCCGGCCGGCAGCGCTTCGGGTACCTTCACCATCACCGCCAAGGATGATGTGTTCGTCGGTGGCCAGCCGAACATCGTCAACAAGATCGAGTCGGTCAGCGGCGCGGACAACTTCGAGAAGCTGACCCTCGGCGACAACACTGTCACCACCACCGTTACTGACGAGCCAGGTACCGGTACGCCAGGCACCGGCAACGAAGGCGACAAAGTCTCCGTCACCATCGTCGGCAACGGCGATGTGAACGAAACCCAACAGCCTTCGTTCACCGTCAAGGTCAGCCAGAAACTCGACCAGGACCTGACCGTCACCCTGTCCAACGGCGACAAGGTCACTATTCCGGCTGGCCAGACCCAGGTCGAGTACAAGGCGCCGGCCCAGGGCGAGGACGTATTCAAAGATGCAGGTCCGCTGACCATCGGCATCACTGACGCCGTAGTCGCTGGCAAGACCTTCGAAAACCTGGAGCTCGGCGGTTCGGCCACCGTGCAGATCACCGACACCACAAGCGAAGTGGTCGCGACCCTGACGGCCGACAAGACCACCGTCAGCGAGGGTGGCCAGGTCACCTATACCGTGACCCTGACCAACGCCCAGGGCCTGTCGGTCACCGGCCACAATGGCCTGACTTTCACCCTGTCTGACGGCACCAAGGTCAGCATCCCAGCTGGCAGCGCCAGCGGCACCTTCACCATCACTGCCAAGGATGACGTGTACGTCGGCGGCCAGCCAAGCATCGTCAACAAGATCGAATCGGTTGCCGGTGGCGACAACTTCGAGAAGCTGACCCTCGGTGATAACACTGTCACCACTACTGTCACCGACGAGCCAGGTACCGGCACCCCGGGCACTGGCAACGAAGGCGACAAGGTGTCCGTGACCATCGTCAGCAATGGCGACGTCAACGAAGCCCAGCAGCCGACCTTCACCGTGAAGGTGAACCAGCCGCTGGACCGTGATCTGACTGTCACCCTGTCCAACGGCGACAAGGTCGTGATCACCGCTGGCCAGACCGAAGCCACCTACAAGGCTGCGGCTCAAGGCGATGACGTGTTCAAGGACGGCAGCTCGCTGACCGTCGGCATCACCGACGCCACCGTCACCGGCAAGTCTTTCGAGAACCTGGAACTGGGTGGCAGCGCCACCGTACAGATCACCGACACCGTCAGCGAAGTCGTCGCGACCCTGACCGCCGACAAGACCACCGTCAGCGAAGGTGGCCAGATCACCTACACCGTTACCCTGACCAACGCCCAGGGCCTGTCGGTAACCGGCCACAATGGCCTGACTTTCACCCTCTCCGACGGCACCAAGGTCACCGTGCCTGCGGGCAGCGCCAGCGGCACCTTCACCATCACCGCCAAGGACGACGTGTACGTCGGCGGCCAGCCGAGCATCGTCAACAAGATTGAATCGGTTACCGGCGCAGACAACTTCGAGAAGTTGACCCTCGGCGATAACACCATCACCACCACCGTCACCGACGAGCCAGGCACCGGCACCCCAGGCACTGGCAACGAAGGCGACAAGGTGTCCGTCACCATCGTCAGCAATGGCGACGTCAACGAAGCCCAGCAACCGACCTTCACTGTGAAGGTGAACCAGCCGCTGGACCGTGATCTGACTGTCACCCTGTCCAACGGCGACAAGGTCGTGATCACCGCTGGCCAGACCGAAGCCAGCTACAAAGCTGCCGCTCAAGGCGATGACGTGTTCAAGGATGGCAGCTCGCTGACCGTGGGCATTACCGACGCCAGCGTCCAAGGCAAGACCTTCGAGAATCTGGAACTGGGTGGCAGCGCCACCGTACAGATCACCGACACCGTCAGCGAAGTCGTCGCGACCCTGACCGCCGACAAGACCACCGTCAGCGAAGGCGGCCAGATCACCTACACCGTCAGCCTGACCAACGCCCAGGGCCTGTCGGTCACCGGCCACAATGGCCTGACTTTCACCCTCTCCGACGGCACCAAGGTCACCGTGCCTGCGGGCAGCGCCAGCGGCACCTTCACCATCACCGCCAAGGACGACGTGTACGTCGGCGGCCAACCTTCGATCGTCAACAAGATCGAGTCGGTTACTGGCGCAGACAACTTCGAGAAGCTGACCCTCGGCGACAACACCATCACCACCACCGTCACCGACGAGCCAGGCACCGGTACGCCAGGCACCGGCAACGAAGGCGACAAGGTGTCCGTGACCATCGTCAGCAACGGCGACGTGAATGAAGCCCAGCAGCCGACCTTCACCGTCAAGGTGAACCAGCCACTGGACCGCGACCTGACTGTCACCCTGTCCAATGGCGACAAGGTCGTGATCACTGCCGGCCAGACCGAAACCACCTACAAGGCCGCCGCTCAAGGCGATGACGTGTTCAAGGACGGCAGCTCGCTGACCGTCGGCATCACCGACGCCACCGTCACCGGCAAGACCTTCGAGAACCTGGAACTGGGTGGCAGCGCCACCGTACAGATCACCGACACCGTCAGCGAGGTCGTCGCGACCCTGACCGCCGACAAAACCACCGTCAGCGAAGGCGGCCAAGTCACCTACACCGTGACCCTGACCAACGCCCAGGGCCTGTCGGTCACCGGCCACAACGGCCTGACCTTCACCCTGAGCGATGGCACCAAAGTCAGCATTCCGGCAGGCAGCGCCAGCGGTACCTTCACCATCACCGCCAAAGATGATGTGTACGTCGGTGGCCAACCTTCGATCGTCAACAAGATCGAGTCGGTCAGCGGCGCAGACAACTTCGAGAAGTTGACCCTCGGCGATAACACCATCACCACCACCGTCACCGACGAGCCAGGCACCGGTACCCCGGGCACCGGCAACGAGGGCGACAAGGTGTCTGTCACCATCGTCAGCAACGGCGACGTCAACGAAGCCCAGCAGCCGACCTTCACTGTGAAGGTGAACCAGCCACTGGACCGCGACCTGACTGTCACCCTGTCCAACGGTGACAAGGTCGTGATCACTGCTGGCCAGACCGAAGCGACCTACAAGGCTGCGGCTCAAGGCGACGACGTGTTCAAGGACGGCAGCTCGCTGACCGTTGGCATCACCGACGCCAGCGTCCAAGGCAAGACCTTCGAGAATCTGGAACTGGGTGGTAGCGCCACCGTACAGATCACCGACACCGTCAGCGAAGTCGTCGCGACCCTGTCCGCCGACAAGACCACCGTCAGCGAAGGTGGCCAGATCACCTACACCGTTACCCTGACAAACGCCCAGGGCCTGTCGGTCACCGGCCACAATGGCCTGACTTTCACCCTGTCTGACGGCACCAAGGTCAGCATCCCAGCTGGCAGCGCCAGCGGCACCTTCACCATCACTGCCAAGGATGACGTGTACGTCGGCGGCCAGCCAAGCATCGTCAACAAGATCGAATCGGTTGCCGGTGGCGACAACTTCGAGAAGCTGACCCTCGGTGATAACACTGTCACCACTACTGTCACCGACGAGCCAGGTACCGGCACCCCGGGTACTGGCAACGAAGGCGACAAGGTGTCCGTGACCATCGTCAGCAATGGCGACGTCAACGAAGCCCAGCAACCGACCTTCACCGTGAAGGTGAATCAGCCGCTGGACCGCGACCTGACCGTGACCCTGTCCAATGGTGACAAGGTGGTCATCACTGCTGGCCAGACCGAAGCGACCTACAAGGCTGCGGCTCAAGGCGATGACGTGTTCAAGGACGGCAGCTCGCTGACCTTGGGCATCACCGATGCCAGCGTCCAGGGCAAAACCTTCGAGAATCTGGAACTGGGTGGCAGCGCTACCGTACAGATCACCGATACCGTCAGCGAAGTCGTCGCGACCCTGACCGCCGACAAGACCACCGTCAGCGAAGGTGGCCAGATCACCTACACCGTTACCCTGACCAACGCCCAGGGCCTGTCGGTCACCGGCCACAATGGCCTGACTTTCACCCTCTCCGACGGCACCAAGGTCACCGTGCCTGCGGGCAGCGCCAGCGGCACCTTCACCATCACCGCCAAGGACGACGTGTACGTCGGCGGCCAGCCGAGCATCGTCAACAAGATTGAATCGGTTACCGGCGCGGACAACTTCGAGAAGCTGACCCTCGGCGACAACACTGTCACCACTACTGTCACCGACGAGCCAGGCACCGGCACCCCGGGCACTGGCAACGAAGGCGACAAGGTGTCCGTCACCATCGTCAGCAATGGCGATGTCAACGAAGCCCAACAGCCGACCTTCACTGTCAAAGTGAACCAGCCGCTGGACCGTGACCTGACCGTCACCCTGTCCAATGGCGACAAGGTCGTGATCTCTGCCGGCCAGACCGAGGCCACCTACAAGGCCGCCGCTCAAGGCGATGACGTATTCAAGGACGGCAGCTCGCTGACCGTTGGCATCACCGACGCCAGCGTCCAAGGCAAGACCTTCGAGAATCTGGAACTGGGTGGCAGCGCCACCGTGCAGATCACCGACACCGTCAGTGAGGTCGTCGCGACCCTGACTACCGACAAGACCACAGTGTCGGAAGGCGGCCAGATCACCTACACCGTCACCCTGACCAACGCCCAAGGCCTGTCGGTCACCGGCCACAATGGCCTGACCTTCACCCTCTCCGACGGCACCAAGGTCAGCATCCCGGCCGGCAGCGCCACCGGCACCGCCACCATCACCGCACCGGACGATGTCTTCGTAGGCGGCCAAGCCACCATCAGCAACAAGCTGGTGAATGTCAGCGGCGCCGACAACTTCGAGAAACTGACCATGGGTCAGGGCGAGGTACAGACCTCCGTAACCGACGAACCAGGCTCGGGCACGCCTGGCACCGGCAACCAGGGTGACAAGGTCTCCGTGACCATCGTCGGCAATGGCGACGTCAACGAAGCCCAGCAGCCAAGCTTCACCGTCAAAGTCAGCCAGAAGCTTGACCAGGACCTGACCGTCACCCTGTCCAACGGCGCCAAAGTCACCATTCCGGCTGGCCAGACCCAGGTCGAGTACAAAGCCGCCGCCCAAGGCGATGATGTGTTCAAGGACGGTGGCTCGCTGACCGTTGGCGTCACTGACGCACAGGTTGTAGGCAAGACCTTCGAGAACCTGGAGCTCGGTGGCAGCGCCACTGTGCAAATCACTGACACCATCAGTGAAGTGGTCGCGACCCTGTCTGCGGACAAGACCACCGTCAGCGAAGGCGGCCAAGTCACCTACACCGTCACCTTGACCAACGCCCAGGGCCTGTCGGTCACCGGCCACAACGGCCTGACCTTCACCCTGTCCGATGGCACCAAGGTCACCGTGCCAGCAGGCAGCGCCAGCGGCACCTTCACCATCACCGCCAAGGACGACGTGTACGTCGGCGGCCAGCCGAGCATCGTCAACAAGATTGAATCGGTTACCGGCGCGGACAACTTCGAGAAGCTGACCCTCGGCGACAACACTGTCACCACTACTGTCACCGACGAGCCAGGCACCGGCACCCCGGGCACTGGCAACGAAGGCGACAAGGTGTCCGTCACCATCGTCAGCAATGGCGATGTCAACGAAGCCCAACAGCCGACCTTCACTGTCAAAGTGAACCAGCCGCTGGACCGTGACCTGACCGTCACCCTGTCCAATGGCGACAAGGTCGTGATCTCTGCCGGCCAGACCGAGGCCACCTACAAGGCCGCCGCCCAGGGCGATGACGTGTTCAAGGACGGCAGCTCCCTGACCGTCGGCATCACCGACGCCAGCGTCCAAGGCAAGACCTTCGAGAATCTGGAACTGGGTGGCAGCGCCACCGTACAGATCACCGACACCGTCAGCGAGGTCGTCGCGACCCTGACCGCCGACAAAACCACTGTCAGCGAGGGTGGCCAGGTCACCTATACCGTCACCCTGACCAACGCCCAGGGCCTGTCGGTCACCGGCCACAATGGCCTGACCTTCACCTTGTCCGATGGCACCAAGGTCACCGTGCCTGCGGGCAGCGCCAGCGGCACCTTCACCATCACCGCCAAGGACGACGTGTTCGTCGGTGGCCAGCCGAGCATCGTCAACAAGATCGAGTCGGTCGCCGGCGGCGACAACTTCGAGAAGCTGACCCTCGGCAGCAACACCGTCACCACGACCGTCACCGACGAACCGGGCAGCGGCACGGGCACCGGTACCGGCAACCAGGGCGACAAGGTCTCCGTGACCATCGTCGGCAATGGCGACGTCAACGAAGCCCAGCAGCCAAGCTTCACCGTGAAGGTCAGCCAGAAGCTCGACCAGGACCTCACCGTCACCCTGTCCAACGGCGCCAAAGTCACCATTCCAGCCGGTCAGACCCAGGTCGAATACAAGGCGCCGGCCCAAGGTGAAGACGTCTTCAAGGATGCAGGTCCGCTGACCGTGGGCATCACCGACGCCTCGGTGGTTGGCAAGACCTTCGAAAACCTGGAACTCGGCGGTTCGGCCACCGTACAGATCACCGACACCACCAACGAAGTGGTCGCGACCCTGACGGCCGACAAGACCACTGTCAGCGAAGGTGGCCAGGTCACCTACACCGTGACCCTGACCAATGCCCAGGGCCTGTCGGTCACTGGCCACAACGGCCTGACTTTCACCCTGAGCGATGGCACCAAGGTCACCGTGCCTGCGGGCAGCGCCAGCGGCACCTTCACCATCACCGCCAAGGACGACGTATTCGTCGGTGGCCAGCCGAGCATCGTCAACAAGATCGAGTCGGTCGCCGGTGGCGACAACTTCGAGAAGCTGACCCTCGGCAGCAACACCGTCACCACCACCGTCACCGACGAGCCAGGCAGCGGCACGGGTACCGGTACCGGCAACCAGGGCGACAAGGTCTCCGTCACCATCGTCGGCAATGGCGACGTCAACGAAGCCCAGCAGCCAAGCTTCACCGTCAAGGTCAGCCAGAAGCTTGACCAGGACCTGACCGTCACCCTGTCCAACGGCGCCAAAGTCACCATTCCGGCTGGCCAGACCCAAGTCGAGTACAAAGCGGCGGCCCAGGGTGATGACGTATTCAAGGACGGCAGTTCGCTGACCGTCGGCATCACTGACGCCACCGTCACCGGCAAGACCTTCGAAAACCTGGAGTTGGGCGGCAACGCCACGGTTCAGATCACCGACACCATCAGTGAGGTCGTCGCGACCCTGACCGCCGACAAGACCACCGTCTCGGAAGGTGGCCAGGTCACCTACACCGTGACCCTGACCAATGCCCAGGGCCTATCGGTCACTGGCCACAACGGCCTGACCTTCACCCTCACCGACGGCACCAAAGTCACCATCCCGGCCGGCAGCGCCAGCGGCACCTTCACGATTACCGCCAAGGACGACGTGTTCGTCGGTGGCCAGCCGAACATCGTCAACAAGATCGAATCGGTCGCCGGTGGCGACAACTTCGAGAAGCTGACCCTCGGCAGCAACACCGTCACCACGACCGTCACCGACGAACCGGGCAGCGGCACGGGCACCGGCACTGGCAACCAAGGCGACAAGGTGTCCGTCACCATCGTCAGCAATGGCAATGTCACCGAAGACCAGCAGCCCTCGTTCACCATCAAGGTCAGCCAGAAGCTCGACCAAGACCTCACCGTCACCCTGTCCAATGGCGCCAAGGTGACCATCGTCGCCGGCCAGACCGAGGCCATCTACAAGGCAGCGGCCCAGGGCGACGACGTGTTCAAGGACGCCGGCTCCCTGACCGTGGGCATCAGCAACGCCGCCGTCACCGGCAAGACTTTCGAGAACCTGGAGCTCGGCGGCGCGGCCACCGTGCAGATCAGCGACACCACCAGTGAAGTCGTCGCCACCCTCACTGCGGACAAGACCACCGTCAGCGAAGGCGGCCAGGTCACCTACACTGTGACCCTGACCAACGCCCAGGGCCTGTCGGTCACCGGCCACAACGGCCTGACCTTCACCCTGACCGATGGCACCAAGGTCACCATCCCGGCCGGCAGCGCCAGTGGCACCTTCACCATTACCGCCAAGGATGATGTGTACGTCGGCGGCCAACCGAACATCGTCAACAAGATCGAGTCGGTCGCCGGTGGCGACAACTTCGAGAAACTGACCCTGGGCAGCAACACCGTCACCACCAGCGTCACCGACGAGCCAAGCGGCCAGGGCGACCTGACCACCGTGGGCATTAGCGGCGACACCTCGGTAACCGAAGGCGACACCGCCCATTACACCCTGACCCTGAGCAACACCTCGAAGAGCGAAGTGACCGTCACCCTGACCTACAGTGGCACCGCCACCAATGGCCAGGACTTCACCGGCGTGGTCACCGTCAAGATCCCGGCCAACAGCAACGGCACGACCTTCGACATCAAGACCATCGACGACCAGCTCGTCGAAGGCTCGGAGAACTTCACGGTCAAGATCAGCGGCGTCAGCGGCGGCAACTTCGAGAACCTGCAGGTCGACGCCAGCAAGTCGAGCGTCACCACCACCATCCTCGACAACGACCACGTGCCGGTGTCGACCGGTGGCGCCGTGACCGGCAACGAAGACACCGACTACGTGTTCAGCTGGGGCGACTTCAACGTCACCGACGCCGATGGCAACACCGGCCTGTCGGTGACCATCAGCAAGCTGCCGGACCTTGGCAGCCTGAAGTTCTTCAACGGCACCGCGTGGGTCGATGTCGCGCTGAACCAGAACATCAGCCAGGCCGACATCGCCGCCGGCAAGCTCAAGTTCGTGCCGCTGGCCAACCAGTCGGGCATCGACGGCTATGGCGGCACCGGCGTGGGCAACAAGCAGGCCGACTACGCGCAGATCAAGTACAAGCCCAACGACGGTGCCAACCTGGGTAGCGAAGCGACCATGAAGGTCGATATCCGGCCGGTAGCCGACAAGCCTGACCTCAATATTGGCAACAACAACGTCAACTCGATCGGCCTTGTCAAGGAAACCTGGAACAGCCTCACCGGCCTGGGCAGCAACGGCAACGGTATCTCCGGCGATACGCTGAAGAACGTGTTCGCCAACTCCGGCAATGCCAGCAAGACCGAGACGGTCAGCGGCGTTGACTCGACCAGCAACGTCACCCCAGGCAGCGGTTCGAAGACTTCCGGCCTGATCTACCTCGAAGCCGGCAAGACCTACGCCTTCACCGGCACCGCCGATGACAGCCTGCAGATCGTGGTCGGCGGCAAGAACGTCGCCAGCGGCATCTGGGGCTCGGGCAGCGGCGCCATCTCCGGCAGCTTCACCCCGACCACCAGCGGTTACTACACCCTGCAGATCTACAACGCCAACCAGGCCGGCCCAGGCAGCCTGGACGTCAACATCCGGGTCAACAACGGCGCGGCGATGGACCTGAACAGCTCGAACATCCCGATGTACCCGAGCGTCAACGACCTGAGCAACGCCGGTGTCACCGTCTCCGACCTGCACGGCAGCAACGGCCAGGGCTACTACGACGGCTACAAGCTCAACGAAGGCAGCGAGAACGGCGCACCGGTCAAGCTGGTGGGCATCAGCACCAACCTGACCGACACCGATGGCTCCGAGAGCCTCAGCGTCAAACTCAGCGGCATCCCGGCAGGCTCGGTGATCGCCGACAACGCCGGCCACACCTTCACCGTCGGCGCGTCCGCTGTGGACGTCACCGGCTGGAACCTGGGCAGCCTGACCATCAAGCCGCCGGCCTACTACTACGGCCAGTTCGACGTGAAGGTCAGCTCAACTTCCACCGAGAGCGTCGGCGGCAGCACCGCCACCACCGAGGGCACCATCAAGGTCACGGTCTACCCGCAGGCCTACAGCACCAGCAACCTGTCCTCGGACAGCGACAACATCACCGGCACCGACGGCAACGACGTGGTGGTGGCGGACGTCAGCGGGCTGCATGTGGTGCCAGGGCAGAACTACAACCTCGCCTTCATCGTCGACACCTCCGGCAGCATGGGCTCGTCGGGCGTCGATGCGGCGAAGAAGTCCCTCGAGTCTGTTTTCAAGACCCTGGCCGCCAGCGTCAAGGGCGACCAGTCGGGTACCGTGAACATCCTCCTGGTGGACTTCGCCAGCCAGGTCAAGAGCAGCGTTTCGGTAACCCTGAACGATGCCGGCCTGCAGAAGCTGCTCAGTGCCCTGAACACCCTCAACTCCAATGGCGGCACCAACTACGAAGATGCGTTCAAGACCACCGCCAACTGGTTCCAGAACCTCAAGGACGGCGGCAACACCGGCAGCAACCAGACGTTCTTCATCACCGACGGCAAGCCGACGTTCTACCAGGCCGGCGAGAACAGCAACCCGACACTGGGTACCTCGGGCATCACCCTGGATACCTTCCTGGCCTCGATCAACTACAAGCCAGGCATGGCGTTCAACGACTACATCGACAGCAGCAGGACCAACTACGTCAGCATCGACAATGCCGGCAACCTGCAGGTGCAGTACCTCAGCGGCAGAAACTGGAAGTACGGCGTCTCCGGCGAGCTTCACCCGGAAGGCAACGGCACCTACGAACTGTCCTACCAGGCAGGCCGTGGCAGCTACACCGACGATGCCACCTGGAACAACTCGCTGAGCAGCTTCACCCTGCTGTCGGGTCTGTCCAACGTCGAGGCGATCGGCCTCAACAACGGTGTAAACACCAGCGACCTGAAACCGTTCGACTCCGACGGCACGCCACAGACCAACATCGACCCGAGCAAGCTGGCCGAAGCCATCCTCGGCCACACCGAAGTCACCCAGCCGGGCAACGACACGGTCAATGGCGGAGACGGCAACGACATCATCTTCGGCGACCTGGTCACCTTCGACGGCATCGCCGGCACGGGTGTCGAGGCGATCCAGGCATTCGTCGCCGGCAAGCTGGGCGTGGACGCGGGCGACGTGGATGCCCGGACGATGCACAAGTACATCAACGAGCACTACACCGAGTTCGATGTCTCACGCAGCAACGATGGCGCCGACACCCTGCTCGGAGGCAATGGCAACGACATCATCTTCGGCCAGGGTGGCAACGACTACATCGATGGCGGCAAGGGCAACGACATCCTGCTCGGGGGAACCGGCAACGACACCCTGCTCGGCGGCGAAGGCAACGACCTGCTGTTCGGCGGTGCCGGCAACGACCTGCTCATCGGCGGCAAGGGCGACGACATCATGACCGGTGGCACTGGCGCCGACACCTTCGTGTGGAAGGCCGGCGACCTGGGCAACGACGTGATCAAGGACTTCAAGGCCAGCGAAGGTGACCGCCTCGACCTGAGCGACCTGCTCCAGGGCGAGCGCGCCAGCACCATCGACAACTTCCTGAAGCTCACCACGGTCAATGGCGAGTCGACCCTGCAAGTCAGCACCGAGGGCAAGCTCAACGCCGCTGGCGGCCTGGCCAATGCCGACGTGACCATCAAGCTCGAAGGCGTCAACTGGTCGAACACCACGATCAACTCGTTGATCAGCGGTGCCGACCCGACCATCAAGATCGACAACTCCAACAGCTGATCCCTCCCCCCACGGCGGCCCACCAGGGCCACCGTGGGGGCGCGGGCTTTTCCAGCCATCTCTTCACGCGCATACTCGTGCGCCGGGCTTACATGCCCGGTGAACTTTGCCTATGCTGCTGACTACCAAAAAGGATTCATCGTGACGAGGGACGCCGCCATGTTCTACGTGCAACGCGACGCCGAGGGCCAGTTGCTGCGGGTGGAAGCCGCCGCGTTTGACGGTTTTACCGAGATGGTCCCGGCAGACAATGCCGAGATCCAGGAATGGTTCGCCGACAACGTTGTCGAGAACAGCCTCAAGCAGCTCAAGCAGAGCGACCTGGACATGATCCGGGTGCTCGAAGACCTGATCGAGGTACTGACAGCCAAAGGCGTGTTCAGCATCACCGACCTGCCGCCCGGCGCCCAGGCCAAGCTGCTCAACCGCTCCACCGCGCGCAAGGCGCTGGGCAGCCTGAACAACCTGATCGAGGAAGAAGAGGAAGGCGGGTTGATCTGAACGGCCTTGTTCGCTGTAGGCGCGACTTCAGCCGCGATGCCGGCATCGCGGTGTCTGGCACCCGCTCAGCGGGTGCTCGCGGCTGAAGCCGCTCCTATCCAGAGCGAACAGGCCTGCCCCGCTTAACGCCAAGGCGCGGGCTCACCCACCAATTGCCCCTGGATCCCCTGCACACCCATCTCTCGCAGCACCTTCAACTCCCCTTCCGTCTCCACCCGCTCGGCGATCAACGGCAGGTCGATGCTGTGCGCCGCCCGCTGGATGGCTTCGATGAACAGCCGCTTGTGCCGCTCGTGATCGATGTTGCGGATATAGCCACCATCGATCTTCAGGTAGGCCAGGCCCAGGTGCGCCAGGTTGCCGATCATGCTGAAGCGGCCCCCGAAACGCTGCAGCGCCAGGCTGAAGCCCAGCCCGCGCAGGCGCCGGGTCAGCTGCTCGAGCATCGATTGCTCAGGTAACTGCTCCTCGCCGATTTCGAAGGTCAGACGCGGCCCGATGGCACGGTACTGGCCCAGCAGCTCGAAGACCCGCTGCAACGCCTTGGGGTCGGCCAGGGTCGCGGCCGACAGGTTCAGCGCTAGCGACTCAGCGTGCCCCTGCAGGTGCTTGAGCACCTTCTCCAGCACCAGCAGGTCCAGCCGCGCCATCCAGCCGAAACGCTCGAGCCAGGGCAGAAAGCGACCCGCCGCCAGCGCCTGGCCTTGCTCGTCGTGCAAGCGTGAGATGACCTTGTAGTGCAGCACCCGGTCTGTCGCCCGGCTATCCACCACCGGCTGGAAGAACAACTCGAACTGCCCCTTGGCCAAAGCCTGGTCAAGGCGGGTGTGCCAGGCATGGTGACTGTCTGCGGCATCGGCCGCGGCCCCCTGCTCCAGGCATACCCAGCCCGGCTGCGGCTGGCTCTCGGCACGGGCCAGCGCCTCGTCGGCGAGCTTGAGCAGGTCCTGGGGGGCATCACCCGGGTTGTATGGCGCCAGGCCAATACAGGCCACCGGGTCGACATCGCTGGCACCCGTTTCGTGCAGGCTCTGCAAGGTCGCGGCCAGGGCCTGAGCCAGTTGGATCGCTTCGTCGTGGACCATGCCCGGCGCCAGCACGGCGAACTCACCACCGCGGCTACGGGTGATCAGGTCGTTGGTTTCCGGGTAGTTGGCGCACGTGCGACGCAGTTGCTCACCCACCGCCTGCAGCAACTGGTCGGTGCGCTGGCCGCCCAGGCGCGCATTGAGGCCGGCCAGGTCCTGGACCCGCAGCAGCAACAAGTAACCCGCACGCGCCTCCTCCAGGTTGCTGACCCGCGCATTGAGCTGCATCTCGAAATAGCGCCGGTTGGCCAGGCCCGTGAGGCTGTCCTGGTACGACTCGGTGCGCAGCTTCTCGCTGCGCTCGGCCTGTTCGGTGAACAACGCCTTGAGCTTCTCGACCATCTGGTTCATCGCCTGCACCACCCGGCGCAGTTCCGGCGTGCGCGGCAACTCGGGCAGGCTGAGGAACTCGCGGCGGGCGATCGCGTGGGATTGCGCCACCATGTAATCCAGCGGCCGCAACTGCCGGCGCAGCAGCAGCGCACCGAGCACCGCGCTTACCGCGCCACACAGCAGCAGCCAGCCAAGGCTGCCCAGGGCACTTTGCCAGAGCTTGGCCAGGGCGAACATCGGGTGGCTGACCACCTCGACCCGCGCCGCCTGCTGCCAGCCACGGCTGACGAGCGCGTCGCCCCCGGCCGGCTCCAGGCCGATCAGGTGGATGAACCAGCCCGGCACGCCACCACTATCAGGCTCGGCATGGCGCTCGACCAGCACGGCATTGGAGCCCAGGTCGATGACCTTGATGCTGGTGTAGTAGCCACTGTCGAAGATCGAGCTGACCATCAGCTCGACCATCGCCGGGTCGTCGATGTTGGGCGTAAGCGACAGCGCCAGCGCGGTGGCCGCGTCCTGGGCGTGGGAGCGCAGCTGGTTGACGTACTGGCTACGCGAACTCTCCAGGCTGACCATGAAGCTGCCACTGAAGGCGACCACCAGGAACAGGCAAATGGCTAGCAGCAATTGTTTGAACAGTGACATCTGTGCTCCTTCAGTAAACCGGTTCGGCCGGGAACCCTTCGGCCTGCATTTTCTTCAGCAGATCCTGCCAACGCGACAAGCGCTTGGTGTCGCCGACTTTCTTGTTGCCAGCGGCGCCGGTCAGCCATAGGCCCTCGCCATTGAAGGCGTACACCGGCAACAGGTCGGTGCGCTGGCTGGCTGGCTTGATCGCGTCCATCAGGCTGTCGAGCACCAGGGGCTGGGCCTGTGGGCTTGAATAATAGGTCAGGACCATGTGCGCACGGTTCTGGCGCAGGGCCTTGACGTAGGTGATGCGCAGCTTTTCTGCCGGGATGCCCATGCGCCGCAGGCTGAAGTACTTGGCGATGGCGTAGTCCTCGCAGTCCCCCGCCCCCTTGATCAGCGACTGCACCGGCGTGGCCCAGTAGTCGACCTCATGCCACAGGTCGATATCCTCGACATAGCGCAACTGCTGGTTGAAGAAGCGGTTGACCACCTGTAACTGCTCCTGCTCGCTGCCTTGCTTCTGCGTAGCGAGCAACTGCTGCCAGGCATCGACACGCTTCTGGCCCTCCCCCAACGGCCCATAGAGCGCCTGGGCACGGCGGCTGATCTGGGAGAAGTCCCAATCCGCCTGCGTGCCGCCCAGCAACAGGCAGCCGAGCAGCACGGCGAGACCGAAGCGGCGCAGGGTCGTATTGAGAGTCCAAGGTATCGCCACTGCGAACACCTGTTCAGATCATTCGAAAGCAGCGATGGTGCGGGCTGGCGGTGCAAAAGACAATGGCACCTTGCGATCATGCTGCCAGCCGTCGGCAAACCTGCTCCTCAAAGGCCATGCAAGGACGCCCGTAGCTTCCCTTGGCAGCCGACTTCCTTCACGATAGCCGCGTTCGATGAACGGGCGCAGGCCCGCATCCACTTGCCGTTTGACAAGCGGCCCCATCCCTCACTAGGGTTATTGGATCCAATCTTCATGTTGCCGAGGCTGAACCCGCGTGGCTGAGAAACCCAAACTCCTGAGCTCCGTGCTGGGCAGCGAGCAAGTTCCGCCGCACCTCGCCCGCAGCGTCATCGAAGAGCGCCTGCGCAGTGCCATCCTCGACGGCCGCCTACCTCCAGGCACCGCCCTGCGCCAACAGGAGCTGGCCAGCCTCTTCGGCGTCAGCCGCATGCCGGTACGCGAAGCCCTGCGCCAGCTCGAAGCGCAATCGCTGTTGCAGGTGGTCATGCACAAAGGCGCCGTGGTCGCGCCGCTGATCGGCGAGGATGCAGTCGACACCTACGCATTGCGTGTCATCCTCGAAACCGAGGCCCTGCGTCAATCGATCCCCCTGCTCGATGCCAATGACATCGCCCAGGCCCGTGGTTATATCCAGCAGCTGGAAAACGAAACCCGTCACGCCGAGATCGGCCGCCTCAACCGCCTGTTCCACATGGCCCTCTACAGCAAGGCGCACAACCAGAAGTTGCTGCGCATGATCGAGATCGAACTCAACGAAGAGGAGCGCTTCCTGCGTTTCCACCTGTCGTCGATGGGGCTGGGCAAGCTGACACAGGACGACCACATCGCCCTGGTGGATGCGGCCAGCGACAAACTGGTGGATGATGCCGTCAGGTTGCTCGAAGCCCACCTGAACAATGCCGCCCGCACCATCAGGAAATACCTCGACCGACAGTCGACAGCCGATCAGTGACACCACGCAGCCACGGTCGTGGCTGTGTCGGCAAGGAACGTCATCCGGCATTAAGGAACGCCAGTGCACGTGCAGACGCTACAGGGAACTACAACCGAACAACCTGCCCGGATCCGCCTGATCTGCCTGGCCTACGATCGGCAGCAGCTCATGCAGTACCGCACCTGGGCCCAGACCCTGTGCGATCCCATCGAACTGATTGCCGCTGATGTCCCTCCCTCTGTCCGACTGGATGAATTCGACCCCGCAGAGCCCCCCTGCCCCCTCGCCCGTGCGCTGCTCGACAAACTCCAGCCCTACCTCGCCCAACCCCATGCCATCTTCGGCCAGGGGCTTGGCGCGCATGTGGCGGTGGCACTGGCACAGTTGGCGCAGAACCATCATCCCGGGCAGACCCGCCATCTCTTTGTTTCCACTTATGACAGCCCCACCCCCAGCCTGGACATCACCACCAACCTGGCCCTCCAAGTGCCGATGACCGTGCTGTACCTCCCCGGCTCGCTGCCGGCCATGCTCGGCTGGCACAGCCTTGCCCGTCAGGGCCTTGAGCTGATCGAGCTGCCCGCGCAATCGGTCGACACCTCTCTGCTCAACCAGCGCCTGGTGCGCATCATCAACACCCACCTCGGCCTGCTCAGCTTGTAGCCGAGCACGCTTACCCCCTCCGGAAACATCCGTTTGCGTTGTCATGGCTGCCACAAGCCATGACAGTGCCAGCATTTTGGGCACACTCTAGACCCCGCGCCGACCGCTGATCACCCAACGGGCCTGGTCGGCCGCACTTTATCCACCAGAAGAAGGAGCGTGGTACCGGGGCAAGGACCGCAAGCGATCAGCCGCCCCTGAACAGTCAAACCTCCCCTGACCCCATTTATCAGTGCTCCGAGTGAGGCATTCACTCCATCGTATTCTTTTCTGATAGTTAATCATCGGAAGGGGCACTTATTGCCAAAATAAAACTTACCAAAAAGTTTTATATAGCCCCTGCTTGCCCGCATTAATTACAAAATTAAAATAACTAAAAAAACATTTGCCGATAACTTTGAAGTTGTTCTAACTTTTATATCGCCAGGCGCCGACAGCCCTGAAGCGCCACGCCACCTGGCCTCTGCAGGTTCATCAATATCGATTTCTGTTCGAGGGCATCGTGCACCTCGAATATGGCAAATCGAATAACTTGCAGTGAAATAACAATCCCCAAAACGCCCATAACGGACATGATCATGAGCACATTGAAGAGCACCCTTTCCGCCAAGAAGATCGCACTTTCCCGGCACCCGCTGTTTTCCGAGATCGACGCGCTCGACACCCTGCGCCGATTCATGGAAACCCACGTTTTCGCCGTCTGGGACTTCATGTCGCTGACCAAACGCCTGCAACAGGAGCTGACGTGCGTCAGCCTGCCCTGGCTCCCACCCGAGGACCCGGCCGCTGCCCGCCTGATCAACGAGATCGTGCTGGGTGAGGAGTCCGACGACCGCCTGGACCACGGCCACTACAGCCACTTCGAGCTGTACCTGGACGCCATGCGTGAGGTCGGCGCCTGCACCCAGGCGATCGAACGCTTCATCAGCCTTCAGCAACAGGGTGTCGATGCGCTGAGCGCCCTGCCTCGCGCCGGAGCCAGCGAGGCGGCCCAGCACTTCGTGCGCGACACACTCGAAGTCGCCCTGCACGCCCCCGCGCACCGCGTCGCCGCAGCCTTCCTGCACGGCCGTGAAAGTGTCATCCCGATGATGTTCCAGCAGATCCTCGACGAATGGGGTATCGGCAGCGAGCAGGCCCCCACCTTCCGCTACTACCTGCAGCGGCATATCGAGGTCGACTCCGAGGACCACGGCCCAGCCGCCGAGCAGTTGCTGGCACGCCTGGTCGATCACGACCCGGTGCGCCAGGAAGACGTCTACGCCGCAGCCATCGCCGCGGTGGACAGCCGCATGGCCCTGTGGGACCGCCTGCGCGCCTCGCTGCAAACCCCTGTCGCCGAGGTCACCCCATGAACGCCCATGAATACCGCTCCTTCGCCGAGGCCTGGGAAGAGCGCGCCACCATCCGCACCCGGCCCCGGCGCCTGGTCGAAGACGACCAGCGGCTGATCTACCCGCTCAGCCGCCAGCCCTTGGTGCTTGGTGCCACCTTCCAGCGCGAGTGCCCACAGCTACGCGACTTCGTATTGGTGCAGAGCCTCTACAAGTTCATCAACGACGTAGTGATCTTCGAGACCGAGATCGTCGACCGGACCGCACGGCGCATCGCCAAGGACCGCTTCGCCGTGCGCTTCCCGTTCGCCTGCCGCTACGACGCCATGACCGTAGTGGTGGATGAGGACTACCACGCCTTGGTGGCCATGGATTTCCTGCAGCAGACCATTGCCCTGACCGGTGTCGAACCGATTGCCCTGCCCCAGGAGATCGAGCTCAGCCGGGCCATCCCGGCGGCCGTGGCGCAGGTACCCGAGGGTCTGCGCGATGCGGTGGAGCTGATCTGCGTGGGCATTGCCGAGAACACCCTGACCGACGATGTGGCAGCGTTCGCCCGCGACAACTCGGTCAAGCCCTCGGTGAAAGGGCTGATGGCCGACCACCTGCTCGACGAAGGTCGCCACTCGACTTTCTGGGCACGCCTGACGCGGATCTACTGGCAGACGGCATCCGAGGCCGACCGCCAGACGATCGCCGAGGTGCTGCCAGTGTTCCTGCGCCAGTACCTGACCAACGACCTCCAGCAGGCCTTCGACTTCGCCCTGATCGCCGCACTGCCGGTGAACGAGACGCTACGCCAGGCCTTGCGCGAAGAAGCTCAGGGGCTGGCCTACCCGATCAACCACCAACATCCGTTGCTGGGCAACATCCTGCGCTTCTTCCGTGCCAGTTCGATGCTTGAGTCGGCCTGCGTACAGCAGGCCCTGCGCGACTACCTGCCCTAAGGACACCTGCATGAGACGCCTCGACATACTTCTGGTGGGCCACAGCCCTGCCCTGGGGCAGCTTGCCCAGCAACTCGACGAACACGGCCATGGCATCACCCTCGCCAACGACGCCGACACCTTGCGCCGACAACTGGTCGCCCGGCCGCACCTGGTGGTGGAGGACGGCAGCCTGGCGCTCAACAGTAGCGACTGGCAATCGCTGGACGCGACGCCCTTGCTGAGGCTGCGCCTGGGGGCCAGCTTCGCCGAAACCCTGCCACGCCTCGAAATCCTGTGCTGGTGCGGCAATGCCAGCGCCCAACGGTTGATCGAACGCCTGCCCGTGCCGTCGCCAGCTTCCGGCAACGGCCAGCAGCTGCGTGAGGACACCCTACAGGCCCTGAATGACCTGCTCGCCCAGCAAGTCACCCGCTACGCCCGCAACCCGCAGTACCTGCAAGAGGCACCCGCGGTCAGCCCCAGCGTGCAGGAGCGCGAGCACAGCCTGCACTGGCTGGAGGCGCTGGCTTACCGGCATCCGTTCAACCGCACGCTGCGCGCCGACCTCCTGGAACAGGCCGAGACTGATCTGGTCGTGCAACTGGAACATAGCCTGCGCGAACATGCCGAACGCACGGCCATAAGTCGCGACGGTCAGCGCTGCAGCTACCACCAGCTACACGCCCGCGCAGTCGCGATCCAGCGTGCACTGCTACCTTTGTTGCCATCGTCCGGCGAGCCCCCTCCGGTGGTCGCCGTGTGCATGGCCAAATCGCCCGAACTCTATGCCAGCCTGCTGGCGATCCTGGGCTGCTCGGCCACCTACCTGCCCCTGGACCCGGCAACCCCGGCCGAACGCCGCCAGCGCATCCTGGTGGACGCCAATGCCTGTGTGCTGCTGCACGACGACCAAGAAGCCGTGGATATAAGGCACCTGGATGTACGCGCGCTGCCGGAAGCCGAAGACGCCCACCTGCCCACACTGGCACTGCGCCCGGCCTGCGCCGACCAGGCCTGCGTGGCGATCTACACCTCCGGTACCACGGGCCAGCCCAAGGGCGTGCTGCTCAGCCAGGGCAACCTGGCGCACTTCATCGCCTGGTACCGCGAGCATGTAGCGCTGGACCGACACAGCCGGGTGCTGCAGTTCTCCACCATCGGCTTCGACGCTTCCCTGCTGGATATCCTGCCTACCTTCGCCTGCGGTGCCGAACTGGTACTGCCGAGCGAAGATCAGCGCCGCGACCCACAACAGCTGCTGCGAGTTATCCACAGCCAGGACGTCAGCCACGCGTTCCTACCACCAGCGTTATTGAGCATTCTGCCCCGCGATATGCCGCTGGGTCTGAAACACCTTGTCACTGGCGGCGATGTCTGCGAACCGGAGGTCATCGCCCGACTATCCGGGCAATGCAGGATGCACAACATCTACGGCCCGACCGAAACCACCGTGCTGGCAACTACCCGGGTATTTGCCAGCGGCGACAGCAACCGCAACCTCGGCCTGCCCATCGCCAACACCCAGGTGCTGATCCTCGACGAAGACCTTCGGCCGGTCACGCAGCAGACTGCAGGCGAGCTTTACATCACCGGCCCCGGTGTCGGGCTCGGTTATCTGAACAACCCGGCGCTGACCGCCGAGCGCTTCGTTGAGCTGTACCTGCCCAATGGCCACACGCTGCGTGCCTACCGCACGGGCGATATCGGCAAGTGGACCCCTCAGGGCATCGAGTTGTGCGGTCGGCGTGACAACCAGGTGAAGATCCGCGGCTTTCGCGTTGAGCCGGAAGAGATCGAACACTGCCTGCGTGACAGCCAGTTGTTCGCCCAGGTGGCGGTCGTGATCGATGCCCAGCGCCGCGTGCTTGCGTTCGTCGCCCATGGCCACGGCGCAGATGCCGAACAGCAACTGCGCGCGCACGCCGAGCAGCACCTGCCCGACTACATGCGCCCGATGTTCTATCAGGAGCTGGAGCAGATGCCCTACACCGCCAATGGCAAGGTGGATCGCCAGGCGCTGTCGCAGCGGCCACTGGCCTTGCCCAGCAGCCAGCGCCTGCAACCGAGCACCGCCACCGAACATCGCTTGCGTGGCCTGTGGAGCGAACTGCTGGAACTGCCGGAAGCAGACATTTCCATCGATGACAGCTTCTTCAACCTCGGCGGCCATTCGATCCTGCTGTCGCGGTTGCTACTGGCGGTGCGGGAAGGCTTCGGCCAGGGCGTGGCGATCAATCGCTTCATCGAACAACCGACCCTGCAGCGGTTGGGGGCGTTGCTCGATGGTGACGACACGGCGCAACAGCACACGCTGGAGCGCCTTGAGCAGGATGCCAATCGCGACCTCGGCCTCCAGGTGCTGCCAGTTGAGCGCCTGGGTGATGTGCACAAGGTGATCGTCACCGGGGCTAACAGCTTCCTTGGCGTGCACCTGGTCGAAGCATTGCTGGACTGGGGAGCGACCGAGGTGGCCTGCCTGGTACGCAGTGCCGAAGGTCTGAGTGCCGCCGAGCGCTTCGCCCAGTCGCTGCATGACAACCACATCACCCTCGACCTGTCGCGTATCAGGGTGTTCGAGGCCGACCTGCGCAAGCCGCGCCTGGGCCTGGCAGAGGCTGACTATGACTACCTCGATGAAACGTACGGCGCCTTGCTGCATAACGCCGCGCAGGTCAACCATGTGCTCGATTACCAGGTACTGGCCGCCGACAACATCGAGCCGTTGTTCGAGTGCCTGCGCCTATGCGAGGGCCGGCGCAAGAAGATCTTCAACTTCGTCTCCACCCTCTCCGCCTGCAGTGCCGTGGGCAGCCAGGGCCAGGTACTGGAGGACGACCCGGCGAGCACTCCACCGATCTACATTCGCAACGGCTACAACCTGAGCAAATGGATCGGCGAACGCATCCTCAGCCGCGCCCGTGCGCAGGGGGTGTGGGTCAACCTGTTCCGCCCGGGGAACATCACCTTCGACAGCCGTACCGGTGCCTGCCAGCCCCAGCGCAATCGCCTGATGCTGATGCTCAAGGGTTCGCTGCAACTGGGGCAGGTACCTGGCCTGGAGATCGACTTCGACCTGATGCCGGTGGACTTCCTCTCGCGCTTCATCGCCTTCCACAGCAGCCGCCACCAAGCCGGGCAATGCGTATTCAACCTGCACAACCCCGAGCCACTGCGCTGGCGTGACTACCTGGCCTCGTTTCGTGAACAGGGCCATGCCTTCGAGCTGGTCAGCATCGAGCAGTGGCAGCGCCAGTTACGCCGGGTCGACCGTGACAACGCGCTGTACGACGTCCTGGGTTTCTACCTGGACGGTTTCGAGGAAGACATCGGCGACATCTCCGGGATCGCCCACGCCAACGCCCGTGACGGGGTACGGCGCATGGGCACCCATTACCCCAGCAAGAACCCCGAGCTGCTGCGCCGCGGCTGCCGGTACCTGGCCGACATCGGCTTCATCTGATCGCTTTTCCACACAACAGGAGCAACACAGCATGCAAGCACTCAAACCCGATACCTTGATCCGCAACCCTGAAGGGTGCGAGGTGGTCTCCAGCGTGGAAATCACCGCGCCCGCCGCCGCCGTATGGAACATCGTCGGCAACTTCGCCGGGTTCCCGGTGTTCATCCCTGCGCTCGCGCACATCGACATGACTGGCAGCGGTGTACGTTCAGTGCGCACGAAGCTGTTCAAGGACGGTAACGTGGTCATCGAGCAGCTCAACTCACATGATGCACAGGCCATGCACATGACCTGGAGCCTGATCTACACCAGCCTGAACATCGGTAACCTGTGGGCAGCGATGGAGGTGCAAGTGATCGATGCCAACCACAGCCGCGCGACCTGGACCATTCAGGCCGAGCCCTGGGAGGGTGGCCCCGAGGCGCTGCCGGGCTTCCAGGCGTTTCTCCAGGGGTTTGCCGATGAGGCGATGGGCAATGTGAAAAACCTGCTGAGCTGATCCATCCGCAATAAAAAAGCCGCTCCCCATGGAGCGGCTTTTTTGTGCCTGTTAACAATTGCCCAGCCCCCTTGAGCTGCGCTCTGTAGGAGCGGCTTCAGCCGCGATGCGGACAACGCGGTGCCTGGCCCCTCGCTTCGCGGGTGATCGCGGCTAATGCCGCTCCGAGAGAGGGCGTGGTCAATCAATGGGTTTGATCTTCACCGGATCGGAAAAGACAAAGCCCCTGACCGCATCGCGATCAGGGGCTTCGGAATTGAATCTTGACGATGACCTACTCTCACATGGGGAAACCCCACACTACCATCGGCGATGCATCGTTTCACTGCTGAGTTCGGGATGGGATCAGGTGGTTCCAATGCTCTATGGTCGTCAAGAAATTCTGTGTGCCGGTCCGTCCGAGGGACGTGCCAGCGAATCTCTGTACTCTCTACTTAAAAGACAAAACCCCTACCTGCTCGCGCAGATAGGGGTTTTGCGAAATGAATCTTGACGATGACCTACTCTCACATGGGGAAACCCCACACTACCATCGGCGATGCATCGTTTCACTGCTGAGTTCGGGATGGGATCAGGTGGTTCCAATGCTCTATGGTCGTCAAGAAATTCTGTTGCCAGAAGATCCAGATGGATACTCCAGCCAATTCGGATATGTGATCTTGTGGTTCGTCGCGAACTTTCGGTTCGTTTCGTCTTCACCACCGCAATTCGCATGAGCAAATTGCTTGGGTGTTATATGGTCAAGCCTCACGGGCAATTAGTATTGGTTAGCTCAACGCCTCACAGCGCTTACACACCCAACCTATCAACGTCGTAGTCTTCGACGGCCCTTCAGGGAGCTCAAGGCTCCAGTGAGATCTCATCTTGAGGCAAGTTTCCCGCTTAGATGCTTTCAGCGGTTATCTCTTCCGAACATAGCTACCCGGCAATGCCACTGGCGTGACAACCGGAACACCAGAGGTTCGTCCACTCCGGTCCTCTCGTACTAGGAGCAGCCCCTCTCAAATCTCAAACGTCCACGGCAGATAGGGACCGAACTGTCTCACGACGTTCTAAACCCAGCTCGCGTACCACTTTAAATGGCGAACAGCCATACCCTTGGGACCGGCTTCAGCCCCAGGATGTGATGAGCCGACATCGAGGTGCCAAACACCGCCGTCGATATGAACTCTTGGGCGGTATCAGCCTGTTATCCCCGGAGTACCTTTTATCCGTTGAGCGATGGCCCTTCCATACAGAACCACCGGATCACTAAGACCTACTTTCGTACCTGCTCGACGTGTTTGTCTCGCAGTCAAGCGCGCTTTTG